>JAFTDT010000095.1 GCA_017453985.1 Clostridia bacterium | reverse complement strand
TCTAAAATCGGCAGAATTGACAACTGTTTTGGCGATTTGTTAAAATATTTGTGAAAAGAAATTAATAGCGGTTAATATTTATGCTGCGGCGGCTTTTCAGCAGTTGAGCAAAACAGAAAAAAATTGTCATGCTGATTGACAACCTGTGATTAATGTGGTATGGTAATGTAAATAAAACAGGATTGAAAATCTATGAAGAATATTTTTGAATACATAAATTTTCAGTCCGTGTTTTTATAATTATGAAGAATTGAGAAAGTGAGGAGTGGAAATTATGAAAAAGGTGCTGGCGATTTTTCTGGCGGTGCTGATGCTGACTGCGCTTGCGGCAGGCTGCAATAAGGACAACGGCGGCAGCAGCTCGGGCAGCAAGGTGCTGCGGATAGGCAGCGAGTCCGACATCACTACGCTCTACGGCTGCGATGTACAGGGCGTTATGGGCTACAGCATACTGAAAAACATGCTTTACGATCCGCTGGTGCGCGTTGACGACAGAAACGGCGAGCTGGTGATGTGTCTGGCAGAGAGCTTTGAGTACAGCGATGACGAGACGACGCTCACCTTCAAGCTCCGCGACGGCGCCAAGTTCCACAATGGCAATGCATTTACGGCGGACGATGTGGTGTTTTCCTTTGCAGAATACTGCGAGCATAGTGCCGTGGGGGGGCTGACCGGAGTCGCCGCCGTGAGAGCGGTCGATGATAAGACGGTGGCGTTTGATTTGGAGTTTGTTTACGCTCCGCTGCTGACGACCGAGATGAGTGACTTCTTAATAATGGATAAGGAATATTACGATCAGGTCGGCGCCGACGAATATGCGGAAAAGCCGATTGGCACCGGACCTTATGAGTTCGTATCGTGGGAAAAGGCAAATAACGTCAAGGTAAAGGCGTATGACGGTTATTGGAGCAATAAGGCTCCCATCGAGGAGGTCGAGGTCATCTTCATGGTCGATGCCACCGCGCGTGCCAACGCCATCGAGGTCGGAGATGTGGACATCACCACAATCGCCTCCTCCAGTGTCGAGCTGCTGGAGGGCAAGGACAGCATCGTGATAATGGACAGCCCGATGTGCTCCGTCTGCGGTCCGGTGTTCAACCTTGACAACGAATATTTCTCCGACGTCAGAGTGCGCAAGGCGATCGCCTATGCCATTGACCGCGACTTCATGGTTGAGACGGCGCATCCCGGCGGCAAGGGCGGCGTGGCGAACTCCATTTGGATAAGCGAGTATGCCTTCGGCTACAGCGACAAGATCGGACCCAAGTATAACTACGACGTGGCAAAGGCGAAGGAGCTGCTTGCAGAGGCGGGCTATGCCGACGGCTTTGACGCCGGCGAGATCATCTGCAATGCCGGCGGCGCGACTGCGGCGGAGGTGTTGATGGCGCAGCTCAGCGATATCGGCATCAAGTCCGAGATACGGGTGCTGGAGACCGCCGCGCTCTATGAGGCAGCGGGCAACCGCAACTTTGGCATCGCCTTCCTGCGCATCGGCTACGGCGGCGCGGACGTCGCGGCGAGCGACATGTACTGGAAGACCGGAGGCGGCTCCAACTACGCGGGCTACAGCAATCCGCGCGTTGACGAGCTGTATGACGAGGGCGCCAAGGAGACCGATCCCGACAAGCGCATAGAGATATACACCGAGCTCGGCAATATCCTGCAGGAGGATATGCCGTGGGCGCAGTGCTATGCCATGTCATTCCTGGTGGCGTGCAACTCCGACCTTCAGGGGCTGCACTTCAACATGAACTACGGCTGGCAGGTCTACGACTTCAGCTGGAAATAAGCAGCGATCTGTTACCGGCGCGGCGAAAAGCCGCGCCGGTTTTTGCGTGCCCGCAAAAAAATCCGGTAATATTCAAATTTGCTCTTGCAAATGCGCCGTCAGTATAGTACAATAATAAAAATGCCGAATACAGGAAAACGCTCATTTACGCGGGAGCGTTGTTTTTATGTAAAGGAGGTAAGTATGAGCAGGGACCTTTTGGAACTGAAAAGCTTGTCCGTGCAGGAGATACAGGCGATACTGTCTCAGGCACAGGCATTTGCCGACGGCGAAAAATGCACCGACTTCACCGGCAGGATTGCCGTCAATATGTTTTTTGAACCCTCGACCCGTACCCAGTACAGCTTCAATGTGGCTGAAGAAAATCTGGGCTTGCGGGTCATTTCTTTTAATCCGGCAGGCTCCTCGCTGCAGAAGGACGAGTCGTTTTACGACACGGTCAAGACCTTTGACAGCTTCGGCGTGGACGTGATCGTGATACGTCATTCGGAAAATGAATATTACAAGCAGCTTTTGGGACATATAAGCGCGCCGCTGCTCAACGGCGGCGACGGCACCGGCAACCATCCCACGCAGTCCCTGCTCGATCTGCTGACAATAAAGCAGGAGTTCGGCAGCTTTGAAGGGCTGCGTGCGGCGATAATCGGAGATATCCGCCATTCCCGCGTGGCGCATACCAATTTTGAGGTCATGCAGAGGCTGGGCATGGAGGTCTGCACCAGCGGACCGGAGGAATACCGCGAGGAGGGCATGAATTACAAGCCCTTCAGCGAGGCGCTGAGGGAAAGCGACATCATCATGCTCCTGCGCGTGCAGCACGAGCGCCATGCGAGCGCGATGCAGCTCTCAAAGGAGGAATACCACCGCCTTTACGGGCTGAGCGCGGACAAGCTGGAGCTGATGAAGCCAAAGGCGATAATCATGCATCCGGCGCCCTTCAACCGCGGCGTGGAGATTGCCGAAGACGTGGTGGAATGCGACCGCTCGCGGATATTCAAGCAGATGAAAAACGGCGTTTTCGTCCGCATGGCGGTCATCAAGCGTGCGCTGGGAGATCTGTGATGAGGACGCTGATACAGGGGGGGACGGTGTACACCGGCTGCGGCTTTGAGCGCAGAGATCTGTTTATTGAGGACGGAAGGATAGCTGCGCCGAGAGCCGATTTTGCGCCGGACGAGGTAATAGACGCCGCCGGACTGATAGTTTCGCCGGGCTTTATAGATCTGCACGTTCATCTCAGGCAGCCGGGGCAGGAGCAAAAGGAAACTATACGCAGCGGCACGATGGCGGCAGCGGCGGGAGGCTTTACCACCGTATGCGCCATGCCCAATCTCGCTCCGCCGCCGGACAGCATGGAAAATCTGGCGCTGGAGCGCAGACTGATAGAGGAAGACGCCGTTTGCCGAGTGCTGCCGTTTGCGACCATAACGGCGGGCAGGGCGGGAGGCGTGCCCGTGCCGCTGCGGGCGCTTGCGCCGCACTGCGTTGGGTTTTCCGACGACGGCAGCGGCGTGCGGGACATGGCGGTGATGGAGCGGGCATTCATAGAAGCCGCTGCCTGCGGCGCGCTGATAAGCGCCCACTGCGAGGATATGTCGCTGATAGAGCCGGGCGGCTGCGTGCATGAGGACTACGCCCGCAGGCACTCGCTGCCGGCGATAAGCTCGGCGTCGGAATATCGACAGATAGAACGGGATATAGAGCTGGTGCGGCGCACGGGCTGCCGCTATCACGTCTGCCACGTCTCGGCACGGGAGAGTGTTGAGCTTGTCCGCGCCGCCAAGGCGGAGGGGCTGCCGGTGAGCTGCGAGATAACGCCGCATCACGCGCTGCTTTGTCAGGACGACATGGCGGACGACGGCAGGTTCAAGATGAACCCGCCGCTGCGCAGCCGCGAGGATATGCTGGCTCTGCGCGAGGCTCTGCGCGACGGCACGGCAGACGCGATAGCCACCGACCATGCGCCGCATCTGGCGGAGGAAAAGAGCAGAGGGCTGAGAGGCAGCGCGATGGGCGTGGTAGGTCTGGAAACGGCATTCGCCGTGCTGAATACGGGGCTGGTCGAGACGGGTGAGCTGAGTCTTGAGCGGCTGCTGGAGCTGCTGACCTTCGGTCCGGCGGGAGTTATCCGCGTGCCGTGCGGCTGGGAAGCGGGAGCGCCGGCGGATATCGTGCTGTTAGACAGGCAGGGAAAAGGCGTCGTGGACAGCAGCCGCTTTTTCAGCAAGGGCAGAAGCACGCCGTTTGAAGGCATGAATACGGCGGGAAGAATTATATGTACGCTGGTCGGCGGAAAGCCCGCGTTTAAGACAGGGGAGGCTAAAAGATGACAGGGACGGCAAAAAAACTGGTTTTGGAAACCGTGAGTGAGTTTTTCGGAGTCGTCTTCGGCGCGGATACCGATACGCTCTGCGAGGTGGTGTTCAATACCTCGATGGTAGGATATCAGGAGATACTTTCCGATCTGTCCTATTTCGGGCAGATGGTCTGCATGACCTATCCGCTGATAGGCAACTACGGTCTGGCGGAGGAGGATTATGAAACGAAAAAATGCCGCATCGGCGGCTTCATCGTCCGCGAGTACAACGATACGCCGTCAAATTACCGCTATGTCAAGACGCTCAGCGAGGAGATGGAGGAGTGCGGCATACCCGGCATCTGCGGCGTGGATACCCGCATGATAACCCGCATGATACGCGACGAGGGCAGTATGCGCGCGGTGCTGACCGGCGCGGACACCTCCACCGAGCATGCGCTGGACGTGCTGCGCCGCACGCCGGAGATGCACGATCAGGTCTCCCGCGTATCCAGCACAAAGCCGTGGTACAGCCGCACGGCAAACCACAGATACAACGTGGTGGCGGTGGACTGCGGGATAAAGATGAATATAGTCCGCAGCCTCAATCGTCGCGGCTGCAATGTCACGGTGGTGCCTTATGACACTCCGGCGGCGGAGATACTGGCGTTGCGTCCGGACGGACTTTTCCTCTCCAACGGTCCCGGCAATCCGGAGGACAACAAGGAGGTCATAGAGCTGGTGCGCACCCTGCAGGGCAGACTGCCGATATTCGGCATCTGCCTCGGACATCAGATGATAGCGTTGGCAAACGGCGCCCGCACCTATAAGATGAAGTTCGGGCATCGAGGCGGCAATCACCCGGTCAAGGATCTGCGCACCGGCAGGATAGAGATAACCTCGCAAAATCATTCGTATGCCGTGGATCCGGACAGCCTTGCGGGCACGGGATTGGAGCTGACGCATATAAATCTGCTGGACAATACGGCAGAGGGGCTTGCCTCCGACGAGCAGAGCATCTTTTCCGTTCAGTACCATCCGGAGAGCGCGCCGGGACCGCAGGACAGCGGGCACCTTTTCGACCGCTTTACCGCGCTGATGGACAGACATATCAAAAAGGAGGCGGGGAAGAATGCCTAAGCGCGAGGATTTGAAGAAAATACTGGTGATAGGCTCCGGTCCCATCGTGATAGGTCAGGCGGCGGAGTTTGACTATTCCGGCACGCAGGCGTGTCTGGCGCTCAAAGACGCGGGCTATCAGGTCATATTGATAAACTCCAATCCCGCCACGATCATGACGGATACCAATATAGCCGACAAGGTGTATATGGAGCCGCTGACACTGGAATATGTGGCGAGGATAATCCGCCGTGAGCGCCCCGACGCGCTGCTGCCGACGCTCGGCGGGCAGACGGGGCTGAATATGGCGATGCAGCTTGCTAAAAAGGGCATACTGCGCGAGTGCCGCTGCGAGATACTCGGCACCAGCTTTGACGCCATAGAGCAGGCGGAGGACCGCGAGCTTTTCAAGGAACTGTGCCTGCGCATAGGCGAGCCGTGCATAGAGTCCGACATCGCACATAGCGTGGAGGAGGCGCTCGGCGTTGCAGCGCGCATCGGATATCCGGTCGTTGTGCGTCCGGCGTTCACTCTCGGCGGAACGGGCGGCGGCTTTGCCGATGATGCAGAGGAGCTGGAGCTGCTGGCGGAATCCGGACTGCGTCAGTCGCCCGTGTCGCAGGTGCTGATAGAAAAGTCCATCCGCGGTTATAAGGAAATAGAATACGAGGTCATACGAGATAAAAACGATACGGCAATCACCATATGCAATATGGAGAACATGGATCCTGTGGGCGTACATACCGGCGACAGCATCGTGGTCTGCCCCTCGCAGACGCTGACCAATAAGGAATATCACATGCTGCGCGATGCGGCGCTGAAGATAATCCGCGAGCTGAAGATAGAGGGCGGCTGCAACGTGCAGTTCGCGCTCGACCCGTATTCCTTCAGATATTACGTGATAGAGGTCAATCCGCGCGTGTCGCGCTCATCGGCGCTGGCGTCCAAGGCGAGCGGATATCCGATAGCGCGCGTGTCCGCGCTGATCTCCGTCGGCATGCAGCTTGACGAGATACGCATAGCAAACACGCCTGCCAGCTTTGAGCCGGCGCTGGACTACGTCGTTACCAAGATCGCGCGCTTCCCCTTTGACAAGTTTGACGGCGCATCTAAGGTGCTGTCAACGCAGATGAAGGCGACGGGCGAGGTCATGGCGATAGGGCGCACCATGGAGGAGAGCATGCTCAAGGCGGTGCGCAGTCTGGAGGCAAAGGTCAGCCACGTCTGGCTGAAAAAATTTGACGACATGCCGACGGCAGAGCTTATCCGCGAAATAGAAAATCCGACGGACGAGCGGCTCTACGCCATGGCGGAGCTGCTGCGCCGCGGCAGCGACCCGATAGTGATATGCGAGCATACGAAGATAGACTTCTTCTTCATCGACAAGCTGCGCAACATCGTGCGCATGGAGACGCAGGTGCGGGAGCACAGGGGCGATCTGTATTATCTGCGCACTGCAAAGCAGATGGGCTTTTCAGACGGCTATATAGGTCATCTCTGGGGACGCACGGAGAGTGAAATTTTCATGCTGCGGCGCGAGGTGGGGCTTATGCCGGTGTATAAAATGATAGACACCTGCGCCAGCGAGTTTGACTCCTATGTGCCGTATTTCTACTCCACTTACGAGAGCGAAAACGAGTCCGTCGTCAGCGACAAGAAGAAAATAATCGTGCTCGGCGCGGGACCGATACGCATCGGGCAGGGCGTGGAGTTCGACTATTCCACGGTGCACGCCATCTGGGCGATACGCGAATCCGGTTACGAGGCGATAATCATCAACAACAATCCGGAAACGGTCTCCACGGACTATACCGTTTCCGACAAGCTGTATTTTGAGCCGCTTTGCGTGGAGGATGTGATGAACGTCATCACGCTGGAGCAGCCGGACGGCGTCATCGTGGCGCTGGGCGGACAGACGGCGATAAATCTGGCGGCGAGCATCGGCAGGCTCGGCGTGCCGATAATCGGTACGGATGTGGAGGCAATAGACCGTGCGGAGAACCGCGACAGCTTTGAAAAATGCATGGAGCAGCTCGGCATACCGCAGCCTGAGGGCAAGGCGGTGAACAGCATCGAAGAGGGCGTGCAGGTCGCGCAGCGAATCGGCTATCCGGTGCTTGTCCGCCCGTCCTTCGTGCTGGGCGGCAGGGCGATGCAGATAGTCTATAACGAGGACGAGCTGAAGCATTATCTGGAGAACGCGCACCGTGCCTATGAGGATGCGCCGGTGCTGGTGGATAAATACATCATGGGCAAGGAGCTGGAGGTAGACGCCGTCTGCGACGGGAAGGACGTATTCATTCCCGGCATCATGGAGCACGTCGAGCGCACGGGCGTGCATTCCGGAGACTCGATAAGCGTATATCCGCCGTTTTCAGTCAGTCAGAGGGCGCGCGATACCATTGTGGATTATACGGTAAAGCTCGGACTGGGCATCGGCATACGCGGTCCCTTCAATATACAGTTTATCGTCGATGAAAACGAGCGCGTATATGTGATAGAGGTAAATCCGCGTTCCAGCCGCACGGTGCCGTTTTTGTCCAAGGCAACGGGCATTCGTCTTGCCAACATCGCCACCAAGGCGGCGCTGGGGCACAGCCTCGCGGAGCAGGGCTGCGGTACGGGCGCGGCGCCGGAAAGAAAGCGTTGGTACGTCAAGGCGCCGGTATTCTCCTTCTCCAAGATAGGGGGTGCGGACGCTTATCTCTCGCCGGAAATGAAGTCCACCGGCGAGGCGATCGGCTATGACGACAGCCTCAACCGCGCGCTGTACAAGGCGCTCAAGGCGTCCGGGCAAGGTGTGGAGAACTACGGAACGGTGTTCGTGACCATCGCTGACCAGGATAAGGAGCGGGCGCTGCCGCTGATACGTCGGTTTTACAATCTTGGCTTCAACATCGAGGCGACGAGCGGCACCGCGGCATATCTCAAGTCGCACGGCATCCGCACGAGAATGAAGAGGAAGATAAGCGAGGGCAGCGACGAGATACTCGATTCGCTGCGGCAGGGACATGTTACCTATGTGATAAACACGCTTTCGCAAGGCTCCAGCGGCACGCGGGACGGCTATATGATACGCCGCTGCGTCGTGGAAAACAACATCACCATGTTCACCTCGCTCGATACGGTGGGCGTGCTGCTCAACGTGCTGGAGGAGATAACGGTGGGCGTGTCCACCATCGACAGCGAGGGCGGCGTATGAGGTCGCAGGGTTTTTATGAAATAGTGTCCAACCGTCCGCTGACGGCGGACACCTTCGAGCTGCGGCTGTCAGGCAATATGGATTTCGCGCCGGTATGCGGGCAGTTTGTGAATATCAAGATAGACGGACTGTTCCTGCGCCGCCCGATAAGCATCTGCGATTTTTCTGGCTCCGGCTTCACCGTCATATATAAGATCGTCGGCGCGGGGACGGGCAAACTTGCCGAAATGAAGCCGGGTGTAAAGCTGGATATATTGACAGGGCTCGGCAACGGCTTTGACCTCTCTGCCGCCCGCGGCAGGATAGCTGTGATAGGCGGAGGCGTAGGCGCGCCGCCGCTTTACGTGCTGGCAAAGGAGCTGAAAAAGCGCGGCGCGGACTTTTTCACCGTGCTGGGCTGGCGGGACGCCTCGCAGGTATTTTACCGGCGGGAGTTTGAGGTGCTGGCGCCGCTGCATATCGTCACGGAGGACGGCAGCGAGGGAGCGCGGGGCTTTGTTACGGACGTGCTGCGCGATATGGAGTACGATTATTATTTCACCTGCGGTCCCATGCCGATGCTCCGCGCCGTGCATAGGCTCGGCAAAGAGGGGCAGCTTTCTTTTGAGGAAAAGATGGGTTGCGGCTTCGGAGCCTGCATGGGCTGCTCCTGCGAGACGCTTGCGGGGAGTCGGCGCATCTGTACGGAGGGTCCGGTAATGAAAAGCACGGAGGTGAGATTTGATGGCTGATATGCGCGTAAGTCTCAGCGGATGGCAGCTCGACAATCCGGTGATAGCCGCCAGCGGCACCTTCGGCTTCGGCTACGAGATGGCGCAGTGGTACGATATAAATTTGCTGGGCAGCATCAGTCTCAAGGGGACGACGGCGGAGGCGCGCTTCGGCAACCCGACGCCGCGCATCGCGGAATGCAGCGCAGGGCTGCTCAACGCCATCGGACTGCAAAATCCGGGCGTGGACACAGTGGTGAAGGAAGAACTGCCGCGGCTGCGTGAGGTGTTTTCCAAGCAAGCGATAGCGAACGTGTGCGGCTTTTCCGTGGAGGAATACGTCCGCGTGGCGCAGGCTTTTGACGCCTGCAATGAGATAGCCCTGCTGGAGATAAATATAAGCTGCCCCAACGTGCGTCACGGCGGCATGGCGTTCGGCACCTCGCCGGCTGCCGCTGCGTCAGTGACGGAGGCGGTGAAGCGGGCGGTGAAAAAGCCGGTGTATATCAAGCTTTCGCCCAATGTGACCGATATCACGGAGATAGCAGCGGCGGCAGAAAGCGCGGGCGCGGATGGGTTGGTGCTGATAAATACCCTGCTTGGCATGCGTATTGACCCGCGCACGGGTAAAAAGCTGATTTCCACCGGCGCCGCCGGTTTTTCGGGACCGGCGGTGAAGCCGGTCGCTCTGCGCATGGTATATCAGGTGTGCGAGCGTGTCTCCGTGCCGGTCGTCGGCGTCGGAGGCATCTGCAGCGGCGACGACGTGCTGGAGTTCATCTCAGCCGGGGCGCAGGCGGTGGAGGTCGGGAGCTGCACGCTGACGGATCCCTTTGCCTGCAAGCGCATCATAGAGGAGCTGGAGCAGCGCATGGAGCAGTGGGGCATAAGCAGTCTTGACGAGATAAGAGGGAGGAGTCACGCTTGAAAAGAGACGTTATAATAGCCTGTGATTTCAGCAGCAGAGAAGCCACATTTGAATTTTTAAAAAAAATAAAGGCGCGCAAACCTTATGTAAAAATAGGAATGGAGCTGTTTTACAGCGAGGGTCCGGACATGGTGCGCGAGCTGAAGGCAGAGGGATACTCCGTATTCCTCGACCTCAAGCTGCACGATATCCCAAACACCGTGCGCAAGTCCATGCGTGCGCTGGGCGCGCTGGGCGCGGATATGGTAAATCTGCACGCGGCGGGTGGATATGAGATGATGCGCGCCGCCCGCGAGGGGCTGGACGAGGGCAGCCGCGGCAGCTCGCCGCTGCTCATTGCGGTGACACAGCTTACGAGCACCTCGCAGCAAATGCTGGAGAGCGAGCTGCTGATACGAGAGCCGATGGAGAGCGTGGTCGCCGCCTATGCCGAAAACTCGCGCCGCGCGGGCGCGGATGGCGTGGTCTGCTCGCCGCTGGAGTCCGCGGCGGTAAAGGCGCGCTGCGGCGCGGCGTTCCTGACGGTAACGCCGGGCATCCGCTATGCCTCCGGCACGGACGACCAGACGAGAATTACCACGCCGCAGCGGGCGAGGGAGCTCGGCTCGGATTTCATCGTCGTCGGCAGACCGATAACTGCCGCCGATGACCCGGACAGGGAATACAGGCGCATAGCCGCCGATTTTTTGGGAGGAGAAATATGATAAGCAAGGAAAAGGTAGCGGGCATGCTGCTCGACATAGAGGCGGTTTTTCTGCGCCCGCATGAACCGTTCACATGGGCGAGCGGGATAAAGTCGCCTATATACTGTGACAACCGCCTCACGCTGTCCAGCGTGGAGGTGCGTCGGGAGATAGAAAACGGGCTGGCGGATGTTATCCGGCAGAACTATCCGCAGTGCGAGATAGTCGTCGGCACCAGCACGGCGGGCATCGCTCACGCGGCATACGTATCCGAGCTGCTGTCTCTGCCGATGGCGTATGTGCGCGGCAGCGCGAAGGATCACGGACGCAATAACCGCATTGAGGGCAGAGTGGAAAAGGGTCAGCGCGCGGTCGTGATAGAGGATCTCATCTCCACCGCCGGCTCTGTGATAGAGGTGGCGGAGGCTCTGCGCGAGGCGGGCGCGGAGGTGCTGGGCATAGCCTCCATCTTTACCTACGGCATGAGCAAAGGGCTTGAGAGGCTGGAGGCGGCAGGGCTGAAGAACGTCTCGCTCTCTGACTATGACGCGCTGCTGACCGCGGCGCAGGAGAAGGGCTTTATCGAGGCGCGCGACGTCGCGCCGCTGCTGGCGTTTCGCGCCGACCCTGCGGATGAGAGCTGGATGAGCCGCGATTAAAGCGCGCGTTTTATTTCGGCGATGACCTCCGCCGTGCGGGCGTCCAGCGCGGCAAAATCTATATAGGGGCGGTATACCGCCTCTATTTCGTCATGCAGCCTGTGCGCCTCGCGTATCTCGCTTACCGCGTCGCGCATCAGCTCTGCGGATATGCGCGCAAGCAGGCGCATCTGTCCGCGTATCGGGCGCAGGAGCGTGCGGTCGATATAGCTGTCGAGAAGTATCTTTTTTTTGCAGGGCAGCGTATAGGGCTTTTTGGCGGAGGAGGACACGAAGGCGAGCGAAAGCTCCGGCACGATGAGATGCCGCAGGCGCTCCGGCTCGCGCGGGTCGAGACAGGCATAGACGTTGTAGCCGCGGCTCAGCGCGGCGTCGCGCAGCGGCTCCAGCACGATGCCGGAGAGGTCCCAGTCGCTGACTATATTGAACACTCGCTCGGCAAGGGCGGGAACGGTATTGAAAAGGCAAAGCTCGCCTTCGGGCGTGACGCCGTCCAGAAATCTGGGCGTCAAGCGCCCGAGCGGGCAGTTTTTCTTGTCCGGCAGCTCGCGCGCAATCAGCCCTTTTACGCGGCGCAGCACGCGGTCTGCGGCAGTACATGCGCTTACAGACGAGCGTATGCGCCTGTCGGTGAGCACGGAGGCGGAAATGAGCTGATATGCGCGGGCATAGCGGGCGGAGGCTTCCTCCTTCAGGCGCTCCAGCTCGGCGCGCCGTCCGGCAAGCGCCGCAGCGTCTGTAAAGGGTGAAAGCGTTATGTAGTCGCCGCCCGCGCCGGGAAAGGCAGGCTCGCTTACGTGCGGAGCGGTGCCGTCGATCACGGCGACGCCCTGCTTTCGCAAAATCGCGCCGTCCAGCGAGGCGGGATCAGAGGAGCAGAATATCAGCTCAAGCCCGTCGCCGTCAGGACAGAGCGCCGCGCATATCTTGCGGATGAGCGTGCCTTTTCCGCAGCCGGGACCGCTCTTGACGGTATATATCCGCGGCACGTCTATGCGGTCAAAGAGGGAAACAAAGCCGTTTGCGGAGTTGGCTCCCATGAAAAAGGAGCAGACGTTTTCAGTCATAAGAAATATCCTCCGGACAATAAAAATACTGTTTGCGCCATTATATGTAAAAAAATACGCCGTTGTCACAGCTTTGCGCAGGCAAAATAAAAGTTGACAACGGCATTTCATGGGTATATTCTGATAATAGGGAAAACAAACCGAAGGAGGATGCAAAAATGAAGTATGTTTGCAGGATATGCGGATATGTCTACGACGGAGATATATCACAGGAGCCGGCGGATTACGAATGCCCCGTCTGCGGCGCGGGAAAATCCAAGTTTGAGGAAAAAGAATAAGAAAGGGGAAGCGTCATGAAGCTGAAGGGAAGCAGAACAGAAGCCAATCTGATGACGGCTTTTGCCGGAGAATCACAGGCGAGAAACAAATATACCTACTACGCCTCCAAGGCGAAGAAGGAGGGTTATGAGCAGATCGCGGCGCTCTTTCTGGAGACGGCGGACAATGAGAAGGAGCATGCCAAGATATGGTTCAAGCTTCTGCACGACGGCGTGCCCGACACCGTGACCAATCTCAAGGACGCCGCCGCGGGAGAAAACTACGAATGGGCGGATATGTACGCGACCTTTGCCAAGGAAGCGCGCGAGGAAGGCTTTGACGACATCGCCGCGCTTTTCGAGGGCGTAGGCAAGATAGAGAAGGAGCATGAGGAGCGTTATTTGGCGCTGCTGAGAAATCTGGAGAGCGGCAGGGTCTTTAAAAAGGACGAGAAAAAGATATGGATATGCCGCAACTGCGGTCATATCCATTACGGCGAGGAGGCGCCGGAGGCGTGTCCGGTGTGCTCCCATCCGAGAGCTTATTTTGAGGTAAAAGCGGATAATTATTGATTTTACGGCAAGGCGTCTGTCGGAATGCTCCGGCGGACGCCTTATTTTTTATTGATTATTGCTGAAATTTGTCGTAAAATCTAAGCAAGGGGGTGCGCGGGATGAAGGAAAAGCTGCAGCGTGCGGCTACATATCTTATAACGGCGGCGGTCGTGGCGTTCGGCGGTTATATCGTCGGTACGCGGACTGCCGCGCCGCAGATGAAGGCGCCTGTCAGCAGCGTTGAGGTCGGTTCGCAGAAAAACGCCTATGACAGCGGATATGACAAGGGACTGGCAGAGGGACAAAAAAGCGGATATGAGACAGGCTTTTCTGAAGGGCGCGAGGAAGGCTATCTGGCGGGATACGAAGCCGGAAAGAGCGAGAGCGTCGCCCTGCTCGGCAGCGAGACTCCCTCCGGCGAGCTGCCGGACAGGTCTGCGCCGGAGTCGGAGAGCGGGGAGCCGAATGGCGAAGCTGGGAGCGGCACGGAGTCTCCGCCGGAGGAAAAGAGCGGCGTTGTATACGTGACCAAGACGGGCAAGAAATATCATCGCAGCGGCTGCTCGTCCCTGAGCAAGAGCAAAATAGAGATATCGCTGGCGGAGGCGAAGCAGCGGGGATATACGCCCTGCTCGAACTGCAATCCCTGAGGGACAGAGGAGAAATATGGAGCTGAGAAAGATAACCAAAGAGGAATACGGGCGCTGCAAGGCGCTGTTTACAGAAGCGTTCCCGCCGGAGGAGCGTCTGCCGTTCTTTCTGGTAAACGGCGCTGCGCGGCGCGGCAGGGCGGACTTCTGGTGCCTTTACGAGGCGGAAAAGTGGGTCGGCATAGCCTATGTGATATGCCATAAGGATCTGGCGTATCTGTTCTATTTTGCGATAGACGCGGAGCAGCGCGGCGGCGGGCACGGCTCGGCGGCGCTGGCGGAGCTGAAGCGGCAGTATGCGGGACGCAGATTGTTTCTTGCGATCGAGCAGCTCGATCCTGCGGCGGAGAATTACGCGCAGCGGCTCAGCCGCCATGCCTTTTACGAGCGGTGCGGCTTTCACGATATCCCGCACAAGCTCAAGGAGGCGACGGTGATATATTCTCTCATGGGTACGGGCGGAGCGGTGCAGCCGGAGGAATATATCGAGCTGTTCGACGCCTTCCTCGGCAGATTTATCCGCCGCCTTATAGATACAAGACTGATTGAATGAACGCAAATTGAACTGAAAAAATCCCCCGTCGGGGCGCTCTCCGCAAGGAAGGTGCTTCGGGGTTTTGCTTGCTCTCGTCTGCACCTCATCCGACCTCGCTTCGCTCGGCCACCTTCCCTTCAAGGGGAAGGCTTGAGGAGCGCGCCAACCAAGGGCTTCCCCTTGAGGGGAAGCTGTCAGTCGCAAGGCTGACTGATGAGGTGGCGGGCGGATTGCCATGTTGCTTCGCTCCTCACAACAATAGCGTGCTTTTCAGTAAAAATAGTTGTTGAGCCAGGGTATAAGCACCTAAAAGGGTATGAAACCGGCGTGACCATTGCGGTCACGCCGGTTTTGTCGCGCTTTCCGGGTTTTTGGATGCAAAATCCGATGCTCGTTATAACGGTGGACAATAGAAAACCTTTCCGGCAAATTGGAATTATCATCTCTACAACTGAAATTGATCATTTCATCAACTGAATTGCAGTAAAAATAACATCAACTTTATCTGCCAGCTCTTCCATATTATCGTCAAGACATTTATCATCTACTATATTAAAGAAGTTTCCGTATACACTTGAAAATTCCTGATCGATATATGATCTTGATCCGTACCACAC
>JAFTDT010000094.1 GCA_017453985.1 Clostridia bacterium | reverse complement strand
ATGATGCGCCGAAAACAGCTTGAGCTTCATTCCGTCTGTAAGTGCAAACGCACCCGGCGCCGGATCGTATGCGCGTACTGCGCGCGACGCCGCCAGCGCATCGTCAAAGCTCACACGACAGTCCTCCTTGGCAATCATATGCGCATAGGAGGACAGTGCGTCGTCCTGTTTAGTATGAATAATATTCCCATGCTCGATATCGCGCATGGTCTGCACGATAAGCTCTGCGCCGAGCTGCGCCAGCCTGTCGTGCAGCTCTCCAAAGCTCTCGTCCGGCGCTATTTCGAGCTCTCCGCTGCATATCATGTCGCCAGTATCAAGCCCCTTATCCATCTGCATGATGGTAACGCCGCTTTTGCTCTCACCGTTCAATATGGCTGCATTTATCGGGCTTGCGCCCCTGTATTTGGGCAGCAGCGAGGCATGGATATTCACACAGCCGAAGCGCGGGATCGACAGCACCGAAGGAGGAAGCAGCAATCCATATGCTGCGACCACGACGATATCCGGCGAAAGCGAGCGCAGCAGCTCTGCGGGAGCGTCTCCCTTCAGCGTATCGGGCTGAAAAACCGACATTCCAAGCTGCAAGGCACTTTGCTTTACAGGCGGTGCAAGCAGCTTCATACCGCGGTTTTTCTTCACGTCAGGGCGTGAAAACACACCGACGATCTCATGCCCTGCTGCACATATCGCCTCAAGCGCCGGCACGGCGTATTCGGGCGTGCCCATGAATACCGTTCTCATTCCGCGTCTTCCTCTTCCGGCTCGAAAAACTCCGTGGCAAGCTCGGTAAAAAGATGCCCGGACAGATGGTCTATCTCATGGCAAAACGCCCTCGCGGTAAAGCCCTCTGCCTCGCGTATGAATTCCTTGCCGCTTCTGTCCTGCGCCCTTACGGTGACCTTCTCCGGACGTGACACCATGCCGTAAAGTCCCGGCACGCTCAGGCAGCCCTCGGGTCCGTTCTGTTCGCCGGATGCTTCGATTATCTCCGGATTGATTATCTCAAGATAGCTGCCGTCCTCCTGCATGACCAGCGCCGCACGGCGCAGCACGCCAACCTGCGGCGCCGCCAGTCCCGCGCCGTCGGCGGCGGCAAGCGTATCGTGCATATCGTCAAGAAGCTGCCAGAGCCTTTCGTTAAAATCAGTCACCGGCCGGCAATTCTTATTCAAACAGGGGTCTCCCCTCAAAACGATATTTCTTATCGGCACAGAGGTATTCCTCCTTCTTTTATTTTAGACCATATCATAAGGATTTATATCTGCGGTTATGGATACCGCCCGACTGTACGGCGAAGCATAGAACGCCGAAACTATCCGGTTGATGAAATCTCCGCTGCGTTTATCGTATTTTCCCCGAAAGGTTATCATATAACGATATCGCTTATTCAGTCTTGCCATCTGCGGCGCCACCGGGCCCAGCACCGGCGTCTTGAGATCGGAAAACGGCCCCTTGAACGCCTTGTCCATAAATGCCGTGAGTGCAAGCGCAGCCTTCAAAACCGTCCGCTCGTCCGTTCCCGTCAGCATGATCGCAAAAATATCGCAGAACGGAGGTGCATTAAGCGCCATCCGCGTATCTATCTCATATCTGTAAAACGTCTCATAATCCTGATCTGCCGCCGCCTGTATCACCTGATTGTACGGAGTGTATGTCTGGATAACCGCTCTGCCGGGCTTTTCGCGTCTGCCTGCTCTGCCCACAACCTGCGCCAGCAGAGAAAAGGTGCGCTCCTGCGCATGATAATCGCCGGCATAAAGAGAGATGTCCGCATCGAGCACGCCTACCAGCGTTACATTTTCAAAATCCAGCCCCTTTGACACCATCTGCGTGCCCAGCAGCAGATCGGCGTTGCCCTCGGCAAACTTGTCCAGAAGCCGCTCGTGCGAGGTCCTCTCCGTCGTGGTGTCCGCGTCCATGCGCAGTATGCGTATCTCCGGAAACTCAGCCTTCAGCTCATCCTCTATGCGCTGCGTGCCAGAGCCGACATATTTGATATTATGACCGCCGCAGTTCGGACAATGCTCCGACGCCGGCAGAGAAAATCCGCAGTGATGGCACATCAGACGATCATTGGCAGAGTGATATACCAGCGCGGCGCTGCAGTTTTCACACTGAGGCACATATCCGCAGTCTATGCACATGACCATTTTTGCGCTGCCGCGCCGGTTGAGAAACAGTATCGTCTGCTCTCTCCGGTCAAGATTTTTCCGTATCTCCGCCGACAAAACGGCGCCGACGCCGGATATATCTCCCATGTGCGCAGCCTCGCGCATGTCGGCAATTATGGTCTTAGGCAGCGGCATGCTGTTGAAGCGCGTATTAAGCTCAAAAAGCTCATATCGCCCGCTCAGCGCCTTATAATAGCTGTCCACCGAAGGCGTTGCCGAACCCATCAGCAAAAGGCAGCCGTTCCTTGCGGCGCGATATTTTGCCACGTCTCTGGCGTGATATCTTGGCGTGTTTTCCGCCTTATAGGTCGTTTCCTGTTCCTCGTCGATTATTATTATGCCCAGCTTATTCACCGGCGCGAACACCGCGCTGCGCGTACCGATCACGACCGACGCCGCGCCGTTTTTTATGCGCTTGTATTCGTCATAACGCTGCGCATAGGTCAGCGCACTGTGGATCACGGCAACTTCATCCTTGAAATGCAGAATGAACTTTCGCACCATTTGAGGGGTGAGCGCGATCTCCGGCAGCAAAACGACGGCTCCGCCGCCCCTTTTGCGCACCTCTTTGATCAGCTTTATATATATCTCCGTTTTTCCGCTGCCCGTCACGCCCTTCAGCAGCGCAGCATGCGGAACTCCGTCCAGCAGCCTTTTTATGCCTTCAAACGCCTTCGCCTGCTCCGGATTGAGGCTTATCTCCTCCGCCGCTTCTTCCTTTCTTACCTTAGGACGGCGATATACCTCCACCTTTTCCAGCTTGAATATGCCCGCAGCAGCCATACGCCGGATTATCGCCTTAGACACGCCGGTGAGATATGACAGCTCCTTTTCCGGCAGCGCCCCCGCCTGTGCCGCGCATTCCAGCGCCTCCAGCCTCTTTTGGCTGTACCTGCCGCTGCCTGCCTGAAGATATGCCTGCTCCAGCGGCATGTTGAGGCTGACGCTCCATATGTATTTATCCCTCGCCTTAGCGTCAAACTCGTTCGTGCATATTATCAGACCGCTGCCGGTCAGCCTGCGCAGCACAGAGGAAACGGTCTTCTTGCCTTCGAGCCGCTTTTCTATCTCCGACAGAACCAAGGGCTTGTCCGCAGTATACACGGCACGGACGATATCCGCCGCAAGCTTTGATCTCCCGGTCTGCGCCAATGCCTCCTCCATGCTCATATCCGCCGGAGAAAATCTTTCGCTCTGGCTCCAGATCCCGGGCGGGAGCAGCGCACTCGCCGCCTCGAAAAATGTACAGAAGCAGCGCCGGCGCATCCACATCGCAAGCGAGATATCCTCCTCGCGGAGCATTATATCATCATCGTAAATGCGCAACAGGCTTTTCAGCTTGTCTGTCTGCTCGCATCTCTCCAGCCCGATGATAAAACCCTTGGACTTTCGATTTCCCCGTCCGAAAGGTACGATTACCCTCCTGCCCTTTACGGCAAGCGGCTCCATCTCCTCGGGCACAAGATAATCATATGGCTTGTCGATGGAATATATCGCCGAGGACACGGCGACCTTGGCGACCAAATAGTACGCGGACATTATTATTGTTCGAGGCTTTCTTCCGGCACTATCTTGCCGTCCATTATGTCGCACAGCGCAAGCTTGACCGGCTTTTCATCCAGCCTTTCCTCGCGTTCCTCCGCATCCAGCGCGATATCGCGCGCTCTCTTGGATGCGATATTTACCAGCAGATATCTGTTGCCGATCTTTTTAAGAAGATCGTTCATGGAAGGATATAACATCATATCCGTCAGACTCCTTTCAAAATATATTTGTAAATTCCGGCGCGCGCCTTTCGGTAAGACAGCGTGCCGCGACTATTATAGACCTCAGCTCGTCCGCCGCAATATCTGCATCGTCGTTTATCACCAGATAATCAAACTCGTCTATGCGCCGGCATTCTTCCCTTGCAGTCCTCATTCGTCTGAATATCACGTCGTCTGTTTCGGTTCCCCTTCCCCGGAGCCGTTTTTCCAGTTCCTCAAATGAAGGGGGCATGATGAAAACCAGCTTT
>JAFTDT010000093.1 GCA_017453985.1 Clostridia bacterium | reverse complement strand
GTTGCAGGAAATCAACCTACGGTTCGTGTAAAAACATGATGACACCGGTTATGCTTGAGTCATGAAAGGAGGTGCCCGATATGGATCAAATCAAAATTGGAAAATTCATAGCATCCTGCAGGAAGGAACAGGGCCTGACTCAGGCGAGCCTTGCTGAGAAGCTCGGTATCAGCGACCGGGCAGTATCAAAATGGGAGACCGGAAAGTCCATGCCGGATTCCGGGATTATGCTGGAGTTGTGTGAGTTTCTAAAAATCAATGTCAACGAGCTCCTGTCGGGCGAACATATCACAATGGAAAACTACAATGCAAAATCCGAAGAGCTCATTCTGAGCTTAAAATCTGAGAATGAAAACTATGCAAAAAGGCTTCTGCATACTGAAGTATATATCGTAGTGATCGGTGTAGTTGCGAGCCTCGTTATGATAATCGCAGGGATAATTATCGCCATGAAAAACGGCGAGGGTGATTCGCTTGCTAGTGCTTTGATCGTGGGAGGCTGTGTAACAGTAGTCGTTGCAGCTCTTATAGGTCTTGGCATTGAAGTGAAAACCGGATATTGCAAGTGTTCCGAATGTGGACACATTTATAAGCCGTCATCTTTTCTGAAAACAGCGTTTGCAATGCATATAAATACGACACGTTACATGAAATGCCCAGAATGTGGAAAAAGAAGCAGGCAGAAAAAAGTTCTTACAAAAGAGTAAGTTAGACCAAGGCTCCCACACTGCCATCATCGGCAGCGGGGAGCCTTTCTTATTCGTCTTTCGTTTTACCTGTATATCTCTCCGCCGACGATGACGCGCTCCGGCTTTTTCAGCATTGCGCCGATGTCCTCGTCCGGCTTGCCGTCCACCAATATCAGGTCGGCGGCGAGCCCCGGCACGACCTCGCCGGTCACGCCCTCCAGCCCGCATATCATGGCGCTGTGCTTTGTCGCCTGCAGCAGCATGTCGCGGCAGCTCATGCCGCAGTGCTCGCTGCGCAGCTTGAACTCATATCCGGTCACGCGCTCGAAAACGTCTACCGGCGTGTCCGTGCCCCAGCCCATCACCAGCCCCGCCCGATAGGCGGCGGTGATGTTTTCGGCGTTTGCCGCCAGCAGCCGCTTCAGCACCTCGCGCATGCCGGACGTGTCCATGGCGGGCGAGCATGCCTCCGGCACCAGCACCGTCATGGTGGGGACGAGGTGAGAGGAGCCCGTTTTCAGCTTTTCGATGGCGGCGGCGTCGATGTACGAGCCGTGCTCGATGGTGTCCACGCCGGCGTCGATGCAGATATTGATGGCGCGGGTAGCGTGGGCGTGCGCGGCGATGCGCCTGCCTTGAAAATGCGCCACCCGCACCGCCGCCTCGATTTCCTCCGGCAGCAGGTCGCACTGGGCGTGGGCGTAGAGCTTGACAAACTCCGCCCCTTCGCCGATTTCCTCGCGCACGGCGCGCACCATCTCATCCACGCCGGAGACGGAGCGGATAAAGGAATATTCGTTCGGCGCTTCATACGCCTTGACGGCGGTGATTATCATGCCGCCGCTGATTATGCGCGGACCGGTAAAAAGTCCGGCGCGTATCGCCTCGCGCACGTAGGCGGCGACGCGTTTGGGCGTGCCCATGTCGCGGATGGTGGTGAAGCCGTAGTCAAGATACATGCGCGCGCTCAGACAGGAG
>JAFTDT010000092.1 GCA_017453985.1 Clostridia bacterium | reverse complement strand
TATTTCTAACAAATTCCAATTCAAACCCACATTTTTCATAAAACTGCGGTGCCTGAAACTCGTTGGTACAACAGTTGATGTTGTTAAAACCACAATCTTTATAGTACTCCAAAACTGTATTTACCAGCCCAGTCCCGATGCATTTTCCTCTATGTGCTTCCTTCACGACCAATTCATCAATATAGATTTCAGCAAAAAAGGTTGCACCGGTAATTGCCCCAACGATTGTATCATCAATCTTTGCAACAAAACAAAACGGTGTATAGTTACACGCAATTCCGTGTTTCGCTTCATAGTTCGCCTGTTCCGCTTCAATAAAGATTTCTAATAATTCATTTGATTCTGCTTTTTCAATCGTCATTCGTTCTCACCGCCAAATCCCGATTTCTTGTCGTCTATTATACCGACGATGTATGAACATTTCTACCGCTAAAAACAGCCGGGACACCCCGACTTCCCGGGCTTACCCCTCAAACGCCAACTTACCCCTCAAGCGGCAAAATCGGCGGAGGGATAATTAAATCGTATCAATCTCGGTGTTTTTATATCCCCTGCCTGCGGCAGCGGCTCTCCCTCAAGCTCATACAGCGGGTATGCGGAGGCAGTGGCGGTCTTTTTACCCGCCAGCACCAGCGCCGCCAGCCCGTCCGCATCGCTTCCGAAGCTCCACGCCTCGTACTCGCCCTCGCCGCCGAAGGCGCTCCACCACAGCTCCTTTGCCGTCATACGCTCACTCCTTTTTTTGCTTGTGCTATGCTGTAAACGCTAACTCTTTATCCTTATTATCGCAACATAACAGCACATGTCTCTTTGCTTTCTACTTTGTATTTCTGCCGCTCTTCGTATTCTTTATTTATTTTGCCTCATGGGCGGTTATCTCTTTAAACTAAAACTCAGCGATTCAGCCATTCCTTTAGCCGAGTAAACATTTCTTCTTTATCCTTGACAGATATCGAGCTGCTTTTATTCACTGCATAATGATGGCCGAACTCGCTGTCAATATAAGTGCTTCCATTGACCATCACGGGTTGATCATATCTTGGTCTAACATGAATATGAAGATGAGGATTAGGTTCTGATTCTTTATAAAAACTATTCATCAGGCAACTCCAATTACATAAAGCTGCTCCTAAAACCGTCTTCAAACAGGTTTCTATTTTACAAATCAGATTGCGAAGTTCTTCCCATTCATCATCTGTCAGCTCTGTCATTGAACCGCAGTGACGCTTCAAAACCAAGATACATCGCCCGATATAATCCTGTTCATCCGAAAGAAAAACAGACCAAAATGTACTCTCGTACACCTGAAACCGTTTATCTTCTTCAGAAAGATTGCACCAATCACAATTCTCCAATTTTTCCACCTGCAAAGCTTGATTTATCGACGTATCATAATGCCCTTCATATACTGTGTTTCATTATGCGTTTTGTAAACTTCCAGCTTTTCGTCTTCTGTACAGCCTACCAGAATTTTGATTTCTGAATCTCTCTTCATCAAATCAACAATGCACATGATGGCATCAATCTTTCTTTCGCCGCTTCCTACCCACACGTCTATTCCAGCACCATCCATAGACAATGTATCTTTCAAATATCCATAGTCAACCTTATAGATGAAATCTGGAAATCTGGGATGAGCAGAGCCTCTGGGTCTGTCAATCACGATTTCCGAATTGCTTACCAATTCATCCAACGCACTCCAAAAAGCATCATCAAAATCTTTCATGCCGTTACCTCTTTATACTTTTTTCGCATCTTCTTCCGTAGGTAAGAGCCTGCTTTCCCCCGGCTTTATCCGTCCGACTCGCCGCCGAAGGCGCTCCACTGCTCCCCCGCCGTCATGCGCTCACTCCTTTATCATGCCGATGCCCTTTGCCAGCGTTTCAGCAGTAAGCATGCCGGTGGCGTTTGCCGCAAGGTTGCCGTCGCTGTCAATAAAATACGTCGTCGGTATCGAATACACCCGATATTTCATGGCGGCGTCGCCCGTCGTGTCGAAAAACAGCGGGAAGGAATAGCCCTCGCCCTCAATATATTGCGTCGCCGTTTCCACTGTCTCCTGAGCGCCGTCGGTGAGATTGACCATCAAAAACTGCACGTCTGTATGCTCCGCATACGCCGCCTCAAAGTCCGGCAGCTCCTCCTTGCACGGAGGGCACCAGCTCGCCCAGAAATTGACTACCACCGGCTTTCCGCGAAAGTCCGAGAGGCGCACCTCCGCGCCGTCCGCGTCCGTCACCGTAAAATCCGGCGCGGCGCTCCTGCTCTGCTCCGGCTGCTCCTCGCCGCCCGCTGTGTCCTCATTGCCCTCCGCGCCCTCGACGACGATATTCTCCGGCGCGCTCTTGCCGCTGAGTTCCTTGTAAAGCACGCCTGCGCCGACCAGTATCAGCGCCAGCGCCAGCACACCCAAAATCAGCCATATGTTCTTTTTATTCATTCTTAACACCTCACGAAAGCACCGCGAGCCACTTGCCCATCATGCCGGTCATCATCAATATGCCGACCGCGACGAGCAGCACGCCGCTGATGATATTTATTATTTTATAATTGCGTTTTATGAAATCAAAGGCGCCCTTCAGCTTGTCTATCAGCACCGCGCTGAGAACAAAGGGTATCCCCAGCCCCAGCGAATACGCCAGCAGCATCAGCACGCCCGTCAGCGCCCGTCCCTGCTGCGAGGCGAGCATCAGTGCAGAGCCGAGGAACGCGCCGACGCAAGGCGTCCAGCCGATGGAAAACACCATGCCGAACAGCGCCGCCGAGCAAAAGCCCAGCTCTCGCTTCCCCGCGCCGCCGCGCGCTCCCTTGAAAATATCCAGCCGAAAAACACCGAGAAAGCTCAGTCCGAAAATCACTACGATAAGTCCAGTGACGATGTTCACCGCCGTCTGATGCGTGCGTAGGAAGCCGCCGACCGTCCCGGCAAGGGCGCCCATCGCCACGAAAACCGCCGTAAAGCCGAGCACAAAGCCGAGCGCATTGCGCAGCGTCCTGCCCGTGCTGCGCTCCGTCCCGCCCGCAAAATACGAGACATACACCGGCAGCATCGGCAGCAGGCACGGCGAAATAACGGTGATTATACCCTCCAAAAAAGCAATGAAAAACTGCATACAGGCTTCTCCGTCCATAAGTCGTTCCGCGCCGCGCAGAGCGGCGCTGTTCCTATATTTTACCCTCTGCTGCGCGCTTTGTCCACAGGTTTTTGCCGTATTTACAAAAACGTCAAAAACATCATGCCTGTTTTCCGAAAATCTGCCGACGAACCGACGAAGCATTGCATTTGCAATATCATGTCCATTCGGATACAGCATACAAAATTATAATAGAAAATCAATTCCACGCAAGACTTCACCATAAAAAGATGAAATCAAATTATAACCTGCGCTGCCATATTGCAACGAGGGCTTCCGCGTATCAAACGTGAAAGCCCTCGTATTCCCTATTCCTCATTCAAATCGCGGCTGAGCTTGTGCGGTACGCCGCGCGGTCCGCGCACGGCGTATATTCCGTAGGCGCGCTTCAGCTCCTCAAAGGTGAACCGCTCCGGCGGATAGCGTTTAAGCAAGCGTATCTTCATAAGGCTTTTTATCTTCACCTCGCGGCTTCTGCCGCGGTAAGGGATATCCGTCTCCGTCACCGCGCACTTAAACAGTACGGCGGAAACCGGCGCGGCAACATACATAAAGACCGTGTCGCCCGCTTTTATTCCCGCGCCATGCTTCCAGCTTATCTCTTCCGTTTCTTCAAAGGCGCGCACCACGTCGTAATACCTCGGATTGGCAGGAATGAGCCATTCCTTTGGCGCGCGCTCCCTCTGCCGCGCGCTTTTGGACGCTGTGACGCCGAAGCTTATATCCAGCATGCGGCACACCTCCGCCGCCTCTACCGTCCCGTCAAGCAATATCGAGACCCAGCTCCCGCGGCTGATGTGATAGCCGGGGAAAAAGCCCTTTTGCTGAAGCATCAGGTCGGTCAGCAGCGGGTCGCCCAGCTTGACGTTGAGTATATCGACCTGCCCCTCGCCCCGCAGCCCCAGCTTGCTGCGCGGTATCTTCATGACCAGCCCGTACCATTTGCGGTTGTCCGCGTGGCGGAACACGGCATAATCCGGAAAACGCTGCCACGGATATTCCGGCTCGGTATGGTATTTCTCCTTTGCATATCTGAACAGCTCTGCGCGCAGAGAGGCATTTTTCACGCTTCCCATCTCCTTGCCTGCGTTTAGACTTTGCCTGTCAGTATTTTAGCACAAGCCGCCGCCTGCCGCAAGGGGCGTGACGCCGCTTTACTCCGTCTGCGTCGGCATGACCAGCTCTGTCATATATCTGTTTGCCTTTTTTCCCTCGTCAGTCAGGTTCGGCAAGGAGCTTTGCGCAAAACGGAGGAACACCGCCCGTTCAAGCTCTTTCTGCTCGCCGTTCTCCTCCGCTGCATTTATCATACGCCGTATCGCGTCGGTATACTCCGCCTCTCCGGCGGCGCCCATCCAGTTCATTATATCGTCCCAGTCATACCACCGCTGTATGAACAGCCGCGCCAGCTCCGTCCCACTGAGCTCCGAGGGCTTGCACAGACCGTTCATCAGCTCGACATACGCCAGCTCCATGGGAAAGGCGGTTTCGTTTTGCGGTCCCATCTCCCACGTGATATCGGCGTCCAGCCTGCGGCGCGCGCCGTCCGGCGTCACTGCGTAAATCAGGAAAGCGGGCGCTTCGCTGACGCCGCTTACCCAATCGTCCTCCGTAAGCCCCATGCCTCCCGCCAGAACGACCTTTTGCGGGTCGCTTGCGTGAAACAGCACGCCGAGGCTGTATATCTCGACGGTGTAGCTTTCCCGTCGGACCTCGGTCAGCTCCAGCGCGGAAACGCACCAGTCATCCAGCCATTCATGCGCGTCCCTGCTGTCGCGTGCCATCAGCCTCCACGCTGCCGCCTTTGCCTCCGCGCCCGCGTCCCGAAGCACCTCCGCAGGGGCGCTCACGCCGTCCATGATATTGTTCGTATGCGTAATATCCGCCTTATATATCAGCAGGCTTTCGTCGTTGAAATAGATATAGCGCCGAAATGTCGGCCAATTGTATTGTCCGCGCTGCACCACGCCCTCCGCGACGATGCAGCGACGGTATCTGTCCGCATATGCGCTTTCCCACAGTATATCGGTGTTTCCGAAGGCGGTGCTTATCAGCTCGCGGATATCCGCCTCGTAAGTCAAGCCGCCTCGCTCAAGCAGCAGCTTTGAGCCGCTGATAAGCTCGTCTGCGCCGTCGCCGTCGAGGTCGATATGATATATATCTTCGTCAGCGGCTTCCCCGATATCGGCAGCAAGCCGCGGCTCCATCCCGTCCGTCGGCAAGACCGCCCACGGCTCGCCCTCCGGATAGACCGTCGGGACGATGGGCTTTTCCGCCTTGAGATTGGAAACGAAGTGCCAGCCTCCCTCTGCCGTCTCGCGCAAGGTGACGCATTTCCAGCCTCCGCCCCTGAAGGCGTCAAAATACCACAGCCGCACCTGCTTTCCTTCTCGCATTCCGGCGGCTATCTCCACGCAGCCGAAATAATTCGTGTCGCCGTGAGTGTGGTAATAGGCGTCGTATTCCGGCAGATAGCGGAAGTTGTCGAGCCCCTTCTTCTTCGTCTGCTCTATATGCACTCCGGTCGCGGCATAAAACGCCGCGTCCAGTTCAGCTGTTGGCATGCGCGTGGTATCGCAGATCTCCGTGCCTACCAGCGGATATTCCGGATCCTCCGGCAGCACAACATTATACGTACCCGTGCCAACGTAAAACAACTCGAACAGGTCGATGTCCTCCGGCTTTTCGTAAAGCACGCCCAAGAACTGATTGCGCAGGTTTATTCCGTCCTTCAGCGACGAGAAAAAGCTCTCGCTGAAATATTTCAGCTCCTCGGCAGTGAGTGGGCACGTCTCCGGCTGCTTTGCGGCGGTAAAGGTCAGCGCACAGGCTCCCGCCAGCAGCAGCGCCGCCGGCAGTACTGCCGCCATTACCGGACGTTTATGCGCCGCGATGCGGCTGATGCGCTCTTTCATCTGCCTCTTGCCTGCGGTCATGGTCGTTGCCGTGAGCATGGGTCTTGAGCCATGACGCATCGGCACCAGCGCCAGCAGCGTTTCTCCATAGGCAAGGCGCTCACCCTCGCCGAGGCGCGCCAGAGCCCCCTCGTCACAGGCAAGCTCGCAGTCCTCCTTGGAC
>JAFTDT010000091.1 GCA_017453985.1 Clostridia bacterium | reverse complement strand
TCTTGTCGGTATAAGGGTTAAGCGCGTCATCTTCCCAGTGGCCTTCTTTGGAGTATTGGAGGAGACAGTCCTTTATCAGAACCTCAAGAATTTCTTTGCATTGTGATGGATATAGAGAGCTATTGGAAGAGAGGAAGTTTTTTATCTGATGTTCCTTTTCATTTAGCTGAGTTTTGCATTTTTTGCAGAGCAGAAGTAAATCTCTGTAAAATTGCAAATGTGCAAAAAACGAACTGGTATGTAAGGGAACTATGTTAGAATTCTTACCAAGACAATAAAGCGTATTAGCAATAGACCAATTTTGGTTCGCAAAAAGATAAGTCTTATCTTTTAAGACCTTCTCCAAATACTCCTCAAATATTTTCAGCTTGATCAGTATCGGGTTTGCAGACATGAAATATTTCAACCGGATACGGTTAAATTCCTTGGCGTCATAGATCTGGTTTGCAAGCAAATTCTGCAGCCCGGTCAGCTCTTTGTAGCGGTATTTTGCATATGTTTCGTTGATATTGGACATCATGAGCAAGCGGTACCGATCATAATATATCTCAACGTCAAGCGTCTTATCTTCTTGATTTATTTCCGCGCTTACAGTGTCAGAGGTCGTGACCAGATACAGGCTTCGTCTCATGAATATATTGGGGCGGGTGATTGTAGGAGAGTCTTTGCAGCGGCATTTATAAGAATTGGATTTTTTGTCTTTTTCTTTTCTTATTAATGGCGAAAGACATTTGTCGCAGAACATCAGGTTGGAACGGTCGGAAACCTCGAAATACCGGCGGTCCCATTCCTGCATATCATCGCATGCCCGCAGCAAAAACGCGATCGGATTTTGCTGGAAGAACAGAGAGTAATATGCAGCGTCCTTGGGCTTGACCACATAATATTTTGCCGTATGGTTATATATGGCGAGCGCCGCCATCTCGACTGCGCAGCGCTTTTCAGGAGACAGCGAGAAAATAGTGCCGTTGTTGTAAAACTGCAGCAAAAACGCGATTGCCGAATATGCGCCGTGGTCAAACTTGCCATCCTTGTCTTTATCTAAAGATTTTTTGATATCGGGCAAGGGAACAAGGGTGAACAATAGGCTCGGAGTCAGCAGAGAAGCGATCTGGTCAAAGCTGTCGACTGCATTGTGCGTGATCATATACATCGTGGGATTGTAATCGGAAAGCCGATGCCTGACCTCAAGGAAATGGCATATCGGATATCCCATGTCGTGAAACAGCGCGCACAGCATGGAGGACGCTTTTATAACGTAATTATAGAAATAATCCTTAAGATACCTTTCTTTATCATTGTCATTATCCTTGTCATTTTCATATGCATTTGACAGCGTCCCTTTTTCACCAAACAATTTATCGACAAGCGCGGCAAAGGGAGAGCACCTGTCCGCCTTAAAGGCAGTCAGCATGGCTGCGGTATATTGTTGGATCTTGCCCGTATCTTTGTTTTTCAGGACATCTCTTGTCGCTTTATAAAGCCCGAACTTATCCAGCAGAACGAGCATCATATGCATATTGCGGATCTGATGGATAAAATGATCTCGATAATAATTGCTTCTGTGTTCGTTGAAATTCTGCCCGACATGCATGTCCCATTCAAAATTGAAATAGTCCTCGTCAAACATTTTGTCAAGCTGAGGAATGCCCAAAAAGCGGTGGATAAATGCATCCTCCGTGCGATGATATACCTCGATATCGTTTTGCATCAGATCAGGCTCGCCATATACGATCTCCAAATTTTTCCGGATGGAGCTGTAGCTCGTTTTGTTGAGCAGTCCGAACTGAAAGCTGGACTCATATTCGCTTATCAGACCTCGCTCTCGCGGACTCAAGCGCTTATCAGAACTCACGCCATTAGCATTTTTGACGACATTGTACTTTTCCTCGATAACGTCAAAATTCTGCAAAAATTGTAGTAGGGTCTCCTGCCCTTCGACGCCTTCATCCCGTTGGAAAACATAACGTTCACTCATATCTCTAATCCCTATTATTTATTTTTATTTTCTAAGTCAGCAAAGCCCTGAATGTTATTTAATCAAGCGGCAGTTGCAGCACATCTGAGGATAATGCTACCTTGCCACTGGATATAGTTGGAAAAGATGGGTCATGATTAATAATATGATGTGATACATTAAGGATTGGATGGATGTTGTCGAATGATTGTGAGATAGGTTCTGTATACCGGTCAGGCATTTGTCTGTTTGTGAGGTTATTTCCCCATGCTTTGAGGCGGAAACGGGGTTTATCTTTTTTAATGAATTCATTTAAATTAGAAGACATACTTTGCTGCCTGAATAGGCGGCGAATATAATTCGTGTTTTGATTGATGTGCGCATAATCCAGCGCGGACAGCATGATAAGCTCGACCTTGTAAGGTTCAAAAACGTCCTTGTACTCTTCATCCGCTAAGCGTTGGAGTGAAGATTTCATATCGAGCAGTAGATTCCGCAGAATGCGCTCGGCGTGCATTTCATAGCTCGGAGGCATATCAAGTATTATGTGCACATCCTTACCTTTATTAGAGTTATCGGTATAAATCTTTTTTATAATGCGAAAAATTGCGTCCTCAAACAGATCGACCGCAAGCTCGTCTATATTGTTTTCCGCGTCGGGGTTTATACGACAGAGATTAACACTGCATTCTTCGTAATCGCCAGCGGCTGGCTCAATTGAAAGTGGGAGCTCAACAAACGGGTTAGGAGTATCATGCATGTTATACATCAAGTTATTAATATAAGGAATATCTTTTGCAGTATCCTCATCAAGACGCTGTATATAATTATGCTCCCATGACGTTCCGCGCAGATCCAAATCGATAATATATACCGCATTTTGGGGATTCTGTGCATGCGCGGCAGCAAGGAACAGGGAAACGGTACTTTTTCCCGAGCCGCCCTTTACTGAATTGACGACATGAAAGGTAACATTTTTCTCGCTCATATCCATTCTCCGTTATAATATATAGTTTCAAGGGCGCTTACGACGTTTTCGTACAGTCTTGTATCCTTCAGAGAGACGGCTTCGCATTCCTTCTTGATATTCTCCAAAACTGCTGACAGCGCGCTTTTGCCGTTGTAGCTGGCGCTATACATCTCCTCGGATTTTCCGAACAGCGTCCTTGTGGGCAAGCTGAGCTGATCGGAATATTCAAGCTCTGCCAAAGCATATTCGTACAGCTTTTTATCCATAAAGAAGTCGTGCCCCTGGAAATCCTTATCGCGGGTTTCGAGCAATTCTGAAGATGCATCCGGGTATTCGCGAAACTCGCACTTGATCGAGGCACAGTCGTCCTGACGCAATGCCATTCGATACTTATGCCAAAACAGCATGGCTTTTTTATACGACAGCGCGCTGCGCAGATTCATCAAAAAGACGTGCCGCATAGCGTCGTTGCCATAGCGTGTATTATTTGAGAAAAGTACTTTTTCACAGAGCGGCTTAAACAGCTCGTTTGCCATCTTCAAGAGCGCTTTTTTGACATTTTTTTTGCGGTCATCGCTTACGCCTGCCTCCGTTAAGCAGTCGTCCAGCGCGTCGCCGAGCCGCACTTCAAAGCTTATGCTTTTAAGCTCCTTTCCGATTTTGGCGCACAGATATATCGACCGGTAAATGCCGATGTAGTCGGGAATATGCTTTTTATTATTACCGGTAAGGCCGAGGCAGCCGGCGGTCTTGTCTTTGAGCTGATCGTATGCATATGAAATGGCAAGGTATTTGACAAAAGCCCACAGATGAATTCTAAAGTCATAGCCATAGTCATCATTGCCGCTGCCTGCTTTTAGAATACGTCTATCAGCGCTTCCTGCAATTTTATCGGGCATCCCTTCGTAGCCTATGATGGTAAAGGATTTTCCGTCATATTGCTCACTTCTTGTCAGCGGATAGAAGCCTATTGAGGAATAGTCGATACCGTCTCCCTCTGAAGTGAAGACATAGACGGATTTTTGTTCATTTCGTTCTTGCGCCGCGGATTTTACAATACGCTTGATCTTATCGAGCAGCGGGTCCTTTAAAACGCGCACTATCTCTCCGGCGTCCAAGGTTTGCGAGCTCATTATGCGGTTTAACTGCGCATCGAGACGGTGCATGCTGGAGAACTGATAAAAATATTGGGAATCGGAATTGAATTTATCATTGTCTTCTATAGAAGGCTCCAATCGACTTGTAGATTGTAAAAGATGACAGTATGAGTTCAGGGAGCCGGACTTTTTGATATCAAAATTTTCAGTCGTCAGCCATGGGCAGTCAAGGATAACTGTGAGATGATTTTCATCGATCAGTTCTTTCAGTCGGCGCGTTGAAAAAGCAAAATCGCTCAGATAATCGGAATACTCAACTGTACATTTTACTCCAGGAAGCTTCCATTCATCAGTTTCGGACACATCTTTAGAATAAGGCTTTTCGTCGTCGCTTCGGATACTTCTGACGTTTTTAATATTGAGCTTCAGCTTCGGCTTGTTGTTTATTTTCAGGCGGTTATACCAGCGCAGGACGAGGAGTGAAAGGTCGTAAAGGGCTTTTTCATTGTCGTCCTTGGAAGCCTCGGCGTGTCCGATCATGCAGACGTTTACGGTAAAGGAGTCTTGCTTTTCCTTGGGGAGATTGTTGCGAATAAAAGCAGCGGTCTTTTCAAACAAGCGTATTGGATGAAGTTCATCTATGCTCGACAAGCGGTTGTATGATATCGCCTCAAACCGAGACTTGTGACGGTTGAGCTGTATGCGATAGGTTTCGCTGTCAATAGAGACAAACCGACGAAATGCACGGCGCAGATAAGCCAAAAACAACGCGCGGCGCAGCTCCGTCAATGCATCCTCATCGGTTGATTTATCCGCGAGGAGCTGCCTTTTAAGGATACGCGCGCCGAAAAAAGCTCTCTGGAGGGCGTCAAGCACAAAGGGATCCGCATAGCCGTAGTAAACGCCTTTTTCGTCGCTGTTTTTGCCGTAAGCAACAAATTCTCGCAAAAAAGGGGAAGTCCGGAATACCGAATCGTTCAGGCTGTAGTTTTGAGGAGAAAAAATTACATTTTTGGAGAATATAAAATAAGTCTCAAGATAGTCATCTATCCACTTAGCATTGACTGCACGGGGATCAGGCGGCTGAACCGAAGAGAAGCGCTGTGTGACGTTCTTCTGGTAGTATTCAACATCAATGCTGTCGTTAAGCTCATCATTGGCGGAGTATTTATCGATCTCCTTAATGAAAGGGATTTTCTCCCATTTTTCAGCAGCGAGAGGTATGTCCTTCCGGATATCATATATAATGGGCTTGCCTTCGATTTCAGCATATTCGTTGAGAAATCTATCAAAGGCTTTATGCTTGTCATCATCGTCACCAAACTGTTCGTCAGACAAAAAATCCGCAAAAATCCTACTGATTTTAGCTCGGTCATATCCGTCCTGAGCAAATTCAGTATTTTTTGCGGCTGGAGCTATGGTTGCATTACTGTTTTCGTCGCCAATGATGTTTGCCGATCTTTCATCTGTTGTACTAATAAGAATCACCTCGTTTTTTCATATTATGTATGGTATACATCTTTTGTGTATACGGCTTCACCGTACACACTCCATCATAATATAAAAAAGCTAACACCGCGTTACATCTTCGCGCTGTTTGATATGATGAATTATATCAATATCGAATGCATTTGTCAAGAAAATATAACAAAAACTTGAAAAAGATTTCTACAGAATAAATTAAGAATAAAGTTATTTGCACGGCAGGGGGATATATGTTATAATATGCCATACGCAGATTTTTCCATGATACGGAGGACAGCATATGCAGCCGTCATTGGTGGTTTTGGCTGCGGGCATGGGCAGCCGCTTCGGCGGACTCAAGCAGATAACGCCCGTCGGTCCGCACGGAGAGATTATTCTGGATTATTCGATATGCGACGCCCGGCTTGCCGGCTTCAGAAAAATCGTATTTGTTATAAAAGAGGAGATAGAGGATCAGTTCAGGGAGCTGATGGAGGCATGCCGCCCGGACGATATGGAGTATGCATATGTCTGTCAGAGACATGACGATCTGCCCGGCTATGTCTGCCCGCCGGACAGAAGGAAGCCGTGGGGGACGGGGCATGCGGTATATGCTGCGCGGGACGCTGTGGACGGAGCGTTCGGCGTTATCGGCGCCGATGATTTCTTCGGGCGAAGGACATTTTTCAAGCTGTATGAGTTTCTCAGCGCGCCGCATCTGCCGGAGGAGATGTGCATGGTGGGCTTCCGACTTGCCAACACCCTGACGGAAAACGGCTCGGTTTCGCGCGGCGTCTGTACGGTGGAAAACGGATTTCTGCATTCCGTCACCGAGCGGACGAAGATAGCGAGGGAGGGCGGCGCGGTATTTTGCAATGAAGGCGGGCGCAGGCTGCCGCTGGAGGAGAACGCCGTCGTTTCCATGAACGTATGGGGCTTTCACAAGCAGATGTTCTGCGAGATGGAGCGCGATCTCCGCGAGTTTTTGTCAGGCATGAAGGACCCCAGCGCGGAGGAATATTTTCTGCCTTCGTTCGTGGACAGAATGATCCGGGCGGGCAAAGCAAGCGTCAGAGTGCTTCGCACGCCTTCAAAATGGCGCGGGGTCACTTATCAGGAGGATCGGGAAGCCATGGAGCGGTCGATCCGCCGCCTGCACGCAAGGCGCGTGTACGGCGCGCTGAGATAAAGCCGCAGCGGCGGTCGCCGCGGCGGCAGGATGCGGGCGGGAGGCGGCAGATCAGCTCTCATAGTCTTCGAGTACGGCGGTGAGCTGCTTTTCGCTGTACACCGCGATGCCTGTCTCTATGCTCAGGCGGTCTGCGGAGGGCAGCGCCGACAGCGGCGTAGCTGTAACATATGCAGGTTCTCCGCCTTCGGGCGTGAATACGGCGACATATCCGTTGTATTCGGAAACGATATATTTGCAGCCCTGCGCTGCGCCGCTTGCCGCTTTGGGCGCGCCGGACGGTTTATCCGGCTTGGCGATGGCGGCGGCGCTCATCATGACTGCAGCGGCGGCAAAGAATATCAGCACCGTCCTGCGGGAAAACATTTTTTTGATTTTTACCACCTCCGTGGGAGATCATGCGTTTATTTTTGCCATCGGAGGCGGTTAAAATACAAAATTTACAAAATTTTTGCGGGAAATACGGGTACATGTGATATACTCATAAAAAAGCGGGCGGCGAAAGCGCACGCGGAGGCTTTTGAAAGGAGGAGGCAGTTTGAGCGAGCGAAAGAAAAAAAGCGTGCTGAAGGGCGTTATGCGGACGGCAGCACTTGTGATAGTCACAGTCATGCTCATCGGCATGACGACCGTCGCGATCTGCGGCGTGGCGTTTGCGCTGTATATAGATAGATATGTCAGTCAGGACGTGGATATATACCTCGACAGCTATCGGCTCAATCTGACGAGCTTTATCTATTATGTCGATAAGGACACGGGCGAGCTTGTCGAGCATGAAAAGCTGTACGGATCTGAGGACCGCGTGTGGGTGGATTTCAAGGATATACCCAAGCAGCTTCAGCTTGCGGTTATATCGGTGGAGGACGAGCGATTTAGGACGCACAACGGCGTGGACTGGAAGCGCACCATCGGCGCCGCCATGAAATTTACCGGACTGATCAGCGACTATACCGGCGGCGGCTCCACGATCACGCAGCAGCTCATCAAGAACCTGACCGGCGAGAACGAAACCTCGGTAAAGCGCAAGATACAGGAGGTCATGCGCGCGCTGGAGCTGGAAAAGAAGTATGAAAAAGACGATATACTTGAAATGTATCTCAACACCATATATTTCGGGCGCGGCGTCTATGGGGTAAAGCAGGCGGCGCATATCTATTTCGGCAAGGAGCTCAGCGAGCTGACGCTGGCGCAGTGCGCATCGCTGGCGGGCATGCCGAAAAATCCGTATAAATACGACCTGATCCGCTTTCCGGAGTACAACCGCGAGCGCCGCATAATCGTTCTCAAGCAGATGCTGAACAACGGGAACATAACGCAGCGCGAGTATGATATCGCGGCGGCAGAAAATGTTACCGCCGTCAGATCTGGAACGGAGGGCGAGAGCGGACAAGACGAGTATCAGAGCTATTTCGTTGATGCGGTCATAGAGCAGGTGCTCGGAGACCTGCAAAGCGAGTACGGATACAGCGAGAATATGGCAAAGCAGCTTTTGTTCTCCGGCGGATTGAAGATCGTCACCACCATCGACGTCGATATACAGGCGAAGATGGACGAGGTGTTTCATGACCTGGAGAACTTCCCCGGCAGCATAGGTGCGGATGGCACCTATCCGCAGGCATCCATGGTGCTGATAGACCCGTACAGCGGGCAGGTAAAGGCGCTTTACGGCGGCCGAGGGGAAAAGACGGGCGACCGCGTGCTGAACCGCGCTACGCAGACCTACCGCCAGCCCGGCTCGTCGATAAAGCCGATCACGGTTTATGCGCCGGCGATAGAGTTTGGCATCGCAACGCCGATCACGGTCATCGACGACGCGCCCAAGAACTTTACGGTGCGCGAGACCGGCTGGCCGCAGAATGAAAACCGCCGTTACGGCGGTCTGACCACGGTATCTTCGGGAATAGCGAGGTCGCTGAATACCGTGGCGGTGGACCTGATAGAAAAGGTTGGATATAAGCGTTCGTTTGATTTCGCAGTCAAAAACATGGGACTCACAAGTTTGGTGGACTCCATGACGGTGACCAATAAAAGAGGCGAGACGTCGGTGAAATCTGACCTCGGCGCAAGCCCGCTGGCACTGGGAGGTCTGACAAAAGGCGTTTCGGTGCTGGAAATGACGGCGGCGTACGCCGCATTCGTAGACGACGGAGTATACCGCGCGCCGACGCTGTACAGCATGGTATATGACTCCAATGACAAGGTGATTTTGGACAGGTCTGCGCCGCAGATAACGCTGGCAATGGAGTCGCGCACCAGAGATTATATGATACAGCTCCTCACCGGCGTCGTGAAAAACGGCACGGGAACAAAGGCGGCGATAGAGGGCATGCAGGTCGGCGGCAAGACCGGCACCACGAGCGAGGACAACGACCGCTGGTTCGCCGGCATCACGCCGTATTACGCCGGCGTGGTGTGGTTCGGTCATGACAAGCAGCAGAGTCTGGAAAAGTATTCCACCAACCCGGCGCTTTATCTTTGGCACGAGGTCATGGAAAGGGTGCACGAGGAGTTGGAAAGCAGAGAATTCAAGCTCCACTCGGAGATGGTGACGATAAGCTGCTGTTTGGACAGCGGGCTTTTGCCCAACGAGTGGTGCAGTCAGGATATCCGCGGCTCGCGAGTGACGAAGGCGACGGTGGCAAAGGAGGACGTGCCAAAGCAGACCTGCAATTGCCATGTCGGAGTGCAGATAGATACTACGACTAATCTGGTCGCAAACGAGTTCTGCCCGCTGGATCAGCTCAAGACAGTGGGTGCGCTGTCGTTGAGGCGCATATACCCGCACAGCGGCGTGAGCGTGGCGGATCAGGCGTATGTCGTTCCGTACAGCGCCGAGGGCGGATATCCTCCCGCGACGCTGACGCTCCAGCCCTGCACGGAGCATAATGAGGAAAACGACGCCAACAAGCCGCCTGAACCTGAGATCGATCCGGAGCCGCCTATTGTGATTCCAATAGAGCCTCCGATCATAGATCCGGATCCTGAGCCTCCCATCGAAGTTGATCCGCCCGAACCCGAACCCGAGCCTGAACCGGAGCCTGAACCGGAGCCTAATATCGATCCGCCGGAGCCGCCTGAGCCGGCGCCTGAGCCGGAGCCGGAGAACGGATAAGAAAACAAAGCGCAGATCCCCTTTTGGATATGGCTGGGCATATCCAAAAGGGGATATTGTATACAAATATTGTCTGCATATTGACTAATTATAAAAGTTATTATATACTGAACAAAATACATTTTGTTTGAAAAGGGGCGGGTATCCGGTGGAAAGGTTTGATTTTGAGACGCTGGCGGACGAGGATTTTTTTCGCAAGTTTCTTGAATGGCCCAGTAAACCACTTAGCTTTTCCGGGGCGCATATGAAGTTCAAAAACGCGCCCTGCGTGATAAAGGGGCTGGAGGAATGCGCGCGCCGCGGCTCCTATCCGTATACAATGTGCGATCAGCGTTATACGGATGCGGTGATACGCTGGATGAAGCTGGTGCGCGGCTGGCATGTAGAGCCGGAGTGGATAGTGCCGACTTATGGCACTACATTCTCAGTCAATACCGCTTTGCGCGCCTTCACGGACAAGGGCGACAAGCTGATAGTGCAGCGCCCGATATATTTTAAGTATGAGCGAGCGGCAAAGCGCAACGAGCGTGAGATACTCAACAGCCCGATGATATACAAAAATGGAGAATATCATATCGACTATGAGGATCTGGAACGCTGCATGAGTGACGAACGGGCAAAGCTGATGGTCATCTGCAATCCGCATAATCCCACGGCGAGGATATGGAGCAGGGAAGAGCAGCGGCGCACGGCGGTGCTGGCGGAAAAATACGGCGTGACGGTGTTCAGTGATGAGATATTTGCAGAAACGGTGTATGGCGGCAGGGAAATGCATGCCTACGTGTCCTTGGCGGAGGGCGCGGCGACCGGCATGAGCTGCACGGGGATTGGCAAGGCGTTCAGCTTTACAGGCATCAATAACGCTAACATGATAATCCCGGACAAGCGGCTGCGCGAGATATTTATCCGTCAGCGCGACGCCGACCATTACGGCAGCGCCGACCCGTTTGCCTATGCCGCCGTGGTGTCCGCCTATGAAGGCGGCGAGAGCTGGGTCGCGGCAGTAAAAAAAGTGTTCGAGCAAAACATTGCCTTTATTAAGGAGTTTTTTGCCCGTCACATGCCGCAGGTGCATGTGGTAGAGCCGCAGGGCTCATGGGTCATCTGGATAGATTTTTCCGGACTGGGTCTGCCGCATGAGGAGCTGTTTGACTTTATGAAGAACGAGGGTCAGCTCGTACTGGAGCCGGGCACGGACTTCGGACCGGAGGGCGAATGCTTTGCCCGCATGTGCGTGGGCTCGCCGACGAAGGAGATAAAGCGGGCGTTTGACATTTTCCTTGAAGCTGCAAGAAGGAGAGGTATGGCAAAATGACGAAAAGATTGCCAAAAACTGCCGATTATTACGATATCAGCTTTACCGGCAAGCCGGATTACTGCGAAAAAACAGAGCTGCTTGCGTATGTGTCGAGCCGGGCTGTGCAGGGCGAGTACCGTTATGAGCAGAAGGTGCTGCTGAAAAATATAAGCACCGGCAAGGAACGCCGCATTACCGCCGGCGGCACGCGGGAGACAAATCCGCGCTTCAGTCCCGACGGGAGCAGGCTCTGCTTCTTGTCCGATGCGGACGGAGAAATGCAGATATACATTGCGGAGCTGACAACGGGCGAATGCCGCAGGCTCACCGCCATGCGGTACGGCGCCGCCGACCCGGTTTGGTCGCCCAAGGGCGACCGCATCGCCTTTCTGTCCAAGTGCGCCGTGGGCGAGGACAAGACGCTGCTGCAGCAGCCGCTGACGTCGGAGGAACGCCTGCGGCTGGCGCGAGAGCGCCTGAAGGAGCCGGTGGAGATAACCGATTTCGCCTATAAGACCGAGGAGGCGATGGGCTTTGCCGCCAAAGAAACGACGCATATCTGGAGCATAGGACTTGATGAGGCGCAGGCGACCATGCTCACGGACGGAGACCGCGACCACGTTATGCCGGTGTGGTTTCCCGACGGCGAGCGCATACTCTTTACCAGCAACCGTGCCCGGCCGCGCAGCGAGTTTATCGGTATGGATCTGTTTTCCGTGCCGGCAAAGGGCGGCGAGATAAGCCGTCTGACCGACAGCCTGTATATTGCCTATTACCCCAAGGCGTTTGTGCCGCGCTTCACGCCGGACGGCAAGACCGTAATTGTCGGCGCGTTGACGCCGCTCACGGAAGGCGGCATGCCGCCTACGCGGCTGTATAAGCTGCCGGCGGAGGGCGGAGAGGCGGTATCCATCTGGCCGGATAACGCGCCCTGTCATGAGGCTACCTGCTTCTTTTACAACGGCGAGGCTTACGGCGGATATTACGAGAGCGCGCAGGTCAGCTCGGACGGGGAATATGTGTATTTCATCTCCGGCTGGCACGGTAGCGGCAATATCTACCGTGCCCGCATAAACGGCGAGCCGGAGATAACTGCGCTGACCTCGCATGAGGCAGTGTATAAGTCCATCGGCATGCCGCAGAACGGAAGGATGGTCGTGCTGCGCGGCGATTTTCTCCATTATTCGGAGGCGTATCTGTTTGACGAGCGGGACGGCAGCGAAACGCAGCTCACGGACGGCAATCCGTGGCTGAGCGAGGTAGCGCTCAGCAAACCCGAAGAAATATGGATGGACACGTTGGACGGGGAGAGCCGCTTGCAGGGCTGGGTATTCAAGCCGCAGAGCGTAAAGGAGGGAGAAAAATACCCTGCGATAGTTTATATTCACGGAGGGCCGACGCCGTTTTACGGCTACGGACTCACCTATGAGCATCAGTGCATACTCGGCGCGGGCATCGGGCTGATGTTCTGCAATTTCCGCGGCAGCACCGGCTACGGACCCAAGCATGCCGATGTGAAAAAGGCATACGACGGCGCCGCCTTTTACGATATACTGCAATTCGTTGACGAGGCGTGCCGACGCTTTGACTGGATAGATTCGGAGCGGCTGGGTGTCACCGGCGGCAGCTTCGGCGGATATATGACGAACTGGATAGCCGGACACAGCAAGCGATTTAAGGCGGCGGTTTCGCAGCGCAGCGTGGTCAGCGACCTGATAATGGACGTCAGCTCGGACATGAGCGCGGGCGGCTCGCAGGGCTTCCGGGATTATTACGATTACATGCGCGACAGGATAAGAACCTCGCCGGTATCCTACGCGGAGAACATAGATATACCGTTTTTGATACTGCACAGCTATGGCGACATGCGATGCCCGGTGGAGGGCGCACATCAGCTCTTTGTAGCGATAAAGGATTGGCATCCCGATCTGCCTGTGCGCATGGTGCTGTTTCCCCGGTCAAATCATGAGCTTGTCACCGGCGGCGGTATAATGGAGCTGCGCGTGCGCCATTATGACGAGATGATAAATTGGTTCAAAAAATATCTGTGAGAGGGAAGGGAGAAGAGGGTATGAAAAAGCGTTTGCTTCAATTTGACGACCTTTACAGCATGGAATATATCTCGTATCCCGCCCTCGCGCCGGACGGCAGCGGCGTGCTGTTCGTAAAAAGCATAGCGGACAGGGAAACGGGGTTGTTCGTGCCGCATATATATTTTGCGCCCTTCGGCGGCGGAGAGACGCGCCGTCTGCTTGAGGGGGCTGGCAGCGCATATCTGCCGCGCTTTTCGCCCGACGGCAGGCTGCTTGCTTATATAAGCGACGCATCCGGCGAGCGGCAGCTTTGGCTGCGCGATATGCAGAGCGGCGAGAGCAGACAGCTCACCGCCATGCGCCACGGCATAAGCTGGTTTTCATGGGCGCCGGACAGCCGCAGACTGACTTTCACCGCCGCCTATTGGCAGGAGGAGGAGCACGGCGGCTTACATCTGAAGGAGATGACGCCGCAGGAAAAGCAGACGTGGCTGTTGAGACGCTCGTTCGAGCCGGATGTGGCAGAGGAGTTGGTATATAAGCTTGATGAGACTTTTGGTGTGAAGGATGGAAGCTTTACACACATCGGTATAGTTGATACAGAAGGCAGAGAGGTGAAAATGCTGACCGGAGGCACAGAGCCGGACGCTTATCCGGTGTTTTCGCCCGATGGCGCGTACATCGCCTTTTACCGCAAGCCGTATCACGATTTCCGCGGCGGCGCCTCGGAGCTGTATATAATGGGCAGCGGCGGCGCGAACGTGCGGCAGCTTACGACAGGCGCGCTCGTTTCCGCCGGTTCTCCGCCCTGCTTTACGCCGGACGGGAGCAGCCTTATCTATACCGCCTATCATACCTCCGGCAGCGGCGAGATGCTGAACATGCTTTATCGCGTGCCCTGCGGAGGTGGCGAGGCGGAGCTGCTCATGCCGGAGGAGGCGTGCCCAAACGGCGTTGACCCGCTGACGGACGGATGCACGGTATACGGCGAAAAGCCGTCCGCGTACTGCATCGAAAGCGGCAGCTTGTATTACCGCGCTGCATATAACGGAGAAACGCATCTCTACCGCCTGCCGCTTGCGGACGGCGCTCCCCAGAGGCTGACGGAGGGCAATGCGGCGCGCATATCCTTTGACGCGCCGCGGAACGGCAAGCTGGCGCTTATCCGCAGCGACTGGGATATTCCGGCGGAGGTGTGGCTGCTGGATACGGAGAGCGGCGAGGAGCGCCGCGTGACGCACAGCAACGCATGGCTGGCTGATTGTGCACTGACGCAGCCGCGGGAGCTGCGGGTAGAGAGCGCGGACAAAAAGGCGGTAATACATGGCTTCTGCGTTCCGCCGGCGGAGCGCAGAGCGGGAGAGCGATACCCCGCCGTGCTGGATATACACGGCGGACCGCAGGCGTTTTATCCGCTTGGCTTCTGGTTCCAGTGCCAGATGCTCGCCGCCTCCGGCTTTGCCGTGATATATTGCGACCCGCGCGGCAGCGCGGGCTTCGGCGCCGAGTTTATGAAGACCGAATATGCAGATGGGCAGGAGGCGTATGACGATCTGATGACATTTACCGATGCGGCGGCAGAGCTTGGTTTTATAGACGTCAGGCGCATCGGGCTGACCGGCGGCAGCTACGGCGGCAAAATGACAAATAAAATCATCGGGCTGACGGATCGCTTCAAGGCGGCGGTGGCGCAGCGCACCTTTGTAAATCCGGCGACCTCTTACGGCACGGGCGACATGGGCTTTATCTCCGCCTCGCCGCAGAAGCCGCGCAGCTTCGTGCAGCATTTCGAGAATAGAGCGGCAAGAAGCTTGCTGTGCAACATAGACAAGGTGAACACTCCGCTGCTGCTTCTGCACGGATATCTTGATTTTCGTTGCTCCTTTGAGCAGTCGGAGCAGTTCTTCATCGCCATGAAGTCCCGCCGCCCCGATGTTCCGGTCAAGCTGGTGGCGTTCCGCGATGAAAATCACGCCCTGACCCGCACCGGCAAGATGCATAATCAGATAAATCACATGAAAGCGATGATAGGTTGGTTCAAAAAATATCTTTGACGGATAATAATACGGCGGCAGTCATGTGGGCTGCCGCCGTAATTTTAAGAAAATAGCGGATATTTTTATTTTTCGTTGCAAAAGAGCCGTCTGCAAAGGAAAAATGCCGCGGCAGAGACTGCCGTTCCCAGCGCGTTGAGAATAATATCGTTGACGTCAAATGCTCTGCCGAACACCGGCTGCAAAAGCTCTATTGCCAGCGAGCAGAGAATACCAGCGGAGATGGTGCGCAGAAAGTCCGCGTCTATTTTGGCAAGCGGATACAGCACGCCGAAGGGAAGGAACAGCAGAATATTGCCAAAGCCGTCGCCGCCGAGATATGTAAAAACGCTGGGTACAAAATTGAAGCTCCATTCGAAAAAGCGCATATCCATGCCGCTGGGCATGCCGTAAAGCAGCCGGTACCAAAGTGCGCCGAGCGGACGGATGAGCAGAGTCAGCAGAATAAGCCCGCTCAGATAGCATACGAACAGCACGGAAGCAAGCTTCCGCGAGGTCGGGAGCGACGGAGCGCCGCGACGAAAACGAAAAAAGGCATAAATGCCGCCCGCGATAAGCGCAAAGGGCAAAGCCTGCAAAAAATATCCGGGATAGGTGTTGAAAAAGAAATACTGAAAAGTTGGAAAAAGAATAAAACCACCTCCATGCGTATATTTTACGGCAAGAAGGCGGCTTTGGACAAGTGATTTAAGAAATCTGTATGAAAAAGATAGAAAAACGGCAGACTTTCGTGCGAAGCGTCACTCTCCGTGCCGCAGCTTGCAGAAACCGAACGCATCCGATATATCGTCCTCATACAAAAGGCTCGTTCCCGTGGAGTTTTCGCCCGAGGCGCACATGCCAAGCCTTTCCGCGGCGCGGCGTGAAATATGATTGCTTTTGTTTATATACGCCGCGATGCGCACGATATCGTTGGGAATTTTCCTACGCATATATTTGAAAAGCCCGCCAAGCACCCCGAAGCGCCGCTGATATTCGGGCGCAATCTCTATTTCCTCGACAAAAAGACAGCCGCTTGCGAGCGAATACTGAAGATACCCCGCGAGCGCATCGCTGCTTTCAAAAACAATGAAAATGCTTTCACCGAAGCGCTTTTCGTGCCACTTCGTCCAATTTTCAAGGTCGTCTGCCGTGACGCTTTCATCAGGGTGCAGCTTCTGCATGTTTTCAGCCAAAATAGAGAACATGGCAGGGGAGAGCTCCGTAAATTCAGGCTTGCTTATTTCTCGGAAGGTCATCTGCATGCTCCTTTCAATATAATCCCCGCAGCGGCTTTGCCTATGCTCCGCTGCGGGGATTTGACCATTTATTCTTCGCTGCCGTATACGATATAGCTTTGCTCCGTTTCGGGGATAGTATTCTCGGCATAGACGCCAAGCTCGCAGTCCACACCGTCCCCAGAAACAGAGGCTTCCGCGGAGTCGGGCAGATATATGCGGTCAAAATACGGCGCGAGAGCCGCGATATCCTGTCCGCCCTCTTCGCTGCTTCCGTCGAGCAGCAGCGATATCACGATCCCGCGGTCCTCGCCGCGCGACCCCAGCGCGGCGGAAGCTGCTGCCTCCAGTGCCTCGGCGCGGCTGAGAGTCTGTTCGCCGTAGCTTATCAGCTCGGTCTTTCCCCTGACGGGGAAGTGGAAATCAGTGAAAACTATCTCGTCAAAGCCCATTTCGGCAAAGGCGGCGACAACGGTGCGGATATATTCGGCGCAGCCCTCGCTGTACGGGTCTATCCATGGGATGTTCTCGCGGTCAAGCCAGAGCACGCGGTTTTCCGTCTTGACTGCCATATCGGTCAAATGCTGTCTGGCGGCAGTTTCGTTACGAAAAACGGAGACCAGCGCCGTCAGCCTCATGCCGCCCTCGCGCAGAGCGGCGAGCTGCGCCCGCGCCTGCTCCGCGTCCTCCGCGGCGGTGATATAGTCGCCCGCCGCGCCGAAGGGAGAAACGCCGTCTGCGCCGGACGCCAGCAGTGCAAGCGTATCATATTGCCCGCCCTGAAGCAGAGAAGCGACGTATTCCGCCTCACCGATGCGGGAGACGTCCGGACTGACGGCGTGCGTCGCCGCCGGTATATACGGAGGCTCCGGTTCAGGATCGGGGAGAGGCTCCGGCTCGGGTTCAGGCTCCGGCTCCGGTACGTCCTCGCCGGCGCCGTCCGGAATATCGAACTCCGGCAGCGGGATATCGCTCCCGTCATTGTCCTTGCTCTCGCGCTCCGGCAGAAGCGCGGAAAAGTCAAACTTCAGTCCGTCGGCGGTATAGACGGCATATTCGCGCAGGAAAAGATATACCGCAACGGCGATTATCAGCAGAACCACGGCGCAGATGATTATCACGTTCTTTTTTCTGCGGCGGTTGTACGATGACCCGCGATAGGGCTTGTAAGCCATGACGGTATATCCTCCTTTCGCTTGATATGTGCGCCGCGCTTATTCAGCCACGGCAAACCTGCTTTCGCTGGCGTTGACTATCAGCTTGCGCGGGCAGACGTCCGCACATTTTCCGCAGTTGATGCAGTTATCGTAATCTATGGACGCCAGATTATCGTTTACGGTGATGGCGCCGGTGGGGCATGCCTTGGTGCAAAGGGTGCAGCCGATGCAGCCGATGTTGCATATGCGCCGCAGCTCCGCGCCGCGGGAATGGGAGGAGCAGCTCACGAACACGTCTTGCTTTTCAGACACGACGGATATCAGGTGACGCGGACATGCCTCCACGCACTGGCGGCAAGCCACGCAGTTATCCGCGTGCACCACGGCGACGCCGTTTTCCACATGCATGGCGTCATACTTGCAGGCGCGCTCACAGGTGCCGAGTCCGAGACAGCCATAGGCGCATTCCAGCGGACCGCCCGCGACCTTGGAGGCGGCGAGACAGTCGTGAATACCCTCGTAATTATACTTGCGCTTTGCCTGTTCGCCGCCGCGGCAGTTCACATGAGCCACGAGGCGGATGACCTCGCCGCTCTCCGTGCCCATGATGGCGGCTATCTTCTCCGCAGAGTCCTTGCCGCCGACGGGACATGCGCTGACAGGGGCGTTGCCGGCGACTATTTCCGCCGCGAGATTGGAGCAGCCGGCATAGCCGCAGCCGCCGCAGTTGGCGCCGGGGAGGCAGCTTACTATCTCATCTATGCGTTCATCGCGCTCGACGTGAAATATCTTGGAACTGACGGCGAGCAAAGTGCCGAAAAACAGCCCCAAACCGCCGAGGGTTATCACGGGGATCAGTATTTCCTGCATTTCAGCTCACCTCCTAAAACACCTTGAGTCCCTGAAATCCCATAAAGGCTATGGAAAGCAGGGAAGCGGTGACCAGCGCGATGGGAAAGCCCTCGAACGCCTTGGGATAGTCCGCCAGCTCAAACTTTTCGCGAATGGAGGCGAACAGCACGATGGCGAGGGTAAAGCCGATACCGCCGGTCATGCCGAACGTCACGGCGCCGAGGAAATTGAAACTCGGGTTTTCCGCCGCCTTATCGACGTTGAGCAGCGCGGCGCCCAGCACGGCGCAGTTGGTGGTGATGAGAGGCAGATATATGCCGAGCGCCTGATACAGCGCGGGCATCAGCTTCATCAGCACCATCTCGACAAACTGCACGAGCGCGGCGATGACGAGGATATAGACGATCGTGCGCATATAGACGATATCAAACCGGACAAGAACAAGCGTGTCCAGCAGATATGTCACGGCGGAGGAGATGGTCATGACGAAGATGACCGCCAGCCCCATGCCGAGCGCGGTATCGGTCTTTTTGGAAACGCCGAGGAACGGACAGATGCCGAGGAATTTCACGAAAATGAAGTTTTCGGTCAGAATAGCGCCCAGAGACAGGGCAAATATCTCGGTAAACGTCATATATTATTCCCCCTTTTTTCCGCTTTTTTCATGATCGCCTGGAAAACGGCGATAAGCACGCCAAGCGTGAGAAATCCGCCCGCGGGCATTATGAACAGCATGACCGGATGAAATCCGTCGCCGAATACGGGCACGCCGAGTATCGTGCCTGCGCCGATGATCTCGCGCACTGCGCCGAGAATGACCATTACAAGGGTAAAGCCCAGTCCCATGGCGATGCCGTCGATCGCGCTGCGGAAAACGCCGTTTTTGGAGGCGAAGGACTCCGCGCGCGCAAGTATGATGCAGTTGACGACGATAAGCGGGATAAAGAGTCCCAGCGAGTCGGAAAGATCGGGGAGAAACGCCTGCAGCAGCAGATCGACCGCCGTGACGAAGCTGGCGATGATGAGGATATAGCAGGCGATGCGTATCTTATTGGGAATGAGCTTGCGCAGCAGGGAAATGACGATATTGGAGCAGATCAGCACCGCAGTGGTCGCCAATCCCATGCCGAGGCCGTTTTCAAGGCTTGTGCTGGTGGCGAGCGTCGCGCACATGCCGACGAGCTGCACCAGCACGGGGTTGTTGGTAAACAGACCCTCTTTAAACTGCTGTACCGTTTTATTCATTGCTGCCGCCTCCTTTGTAAGAGCCTGCAAAATCGAGCGCCTGCTGGACGCCGCCGGTGACCGCCTTGCTGGTTATCGTGGCACTGGAAATAGCCACGATATCGTTGTCTGCGGTCTTGGCGTTTTTAACGACTTTCAGCGGACCGCTCAGCCCTGCATACTGACCGAGAAAATCGCTGCCGGTGGCTTTGCTGCCGAGACCGGGCGTTTCACTCAGCTTGGTTATCTCTACGCCGATGACCTTGCCCTCAGCGTCGATGCCGACCACGGTGCTTATCTTGCCGCCGAAGCCTGCGGGAGACACCGATACGAACAACCCTGCGTATTCGCCGTTCTGCCTTATCTCAAATGCGCCGGTGATGTCGCCGGGAAACTCCTCTTCAGTGACCGGCGTAAAGCTGTAGCCCTCGCCGACGATGTTCTGCATGGCCTCCGAGGTCTTCCTGACGGCGATCTCGGCGATAGGCTCCTTGGTGATCTTGTTGACATATCCAAGCGCGGCGGCGGTGACGGCGGAGATTATGAGCAGCACGCCGGCAAGCTTGATGATTTCCTTCACCAGAGAAGTGCTCTTGGCATTCGCACTCATTTCTCATCGCCCCCTTTCGCCTTGACAGGCTTGACATAGCCGAACTTGGTCGGCATGGTGACCTTCTCTATCAGGAAGGTACAGGCGTTCATTATGAGTATGGCGTAGGAAACGCCCTCGCTGTATGAGCCGAAATAGCGGATAAATACTGTTATCGCGCCGCAGCCGACGCCGTAAATTATCTGTCCCTTCTTGGTCACGGGGCTGGAGGAATAGTCGGTCGCCATGAATATAGCTCCGAGCATCAGTCCGCCGGAGAGCAGATGCGTGAGCATGAAGCTCGCCGGAGCATTCCCGTGCGGGAAAAGGAAGGTCAGCGCCGCGACCGTTCCCAGGTAGGAGAGCGGGATATGCAGCGTGATAACGCGGCGGTACAGCAGATACAGTCCGCCGGCGATAAGCGCCAGCGCAGAGGTCTCGCCCAGACAGCCGCCCGTCATGCCCAGCGCGAGGTCGAGCAGGGTGGCATCCGGCAGGTGGAAGTTGCCGCTTTCAGTAAGTGCGGAGAGGGGAGTGGCAGCCGTGACCACGTCCGGCGTGACGAACAGCGGCAGCGCGGTGCGCGCCTTGGTCCACAGGGTCATCATGACAGGGAAAGACGCCATCAGAAAAGCTCTGCCCGCGAGGGCGGGGTTCATGAAGTTTTTGCCCAGTCCGCCGTAAAGCATCTTGACCACGATGATGGCAAAGGCGTCGCCGATCAGCACCAGCCAGAGCGGCGCGGCGACAGGCATGCAGAATGCGAGCAAAACGCCGGTGACGATGCAAGAACAGTCGCTCACAGTCACGGGCTTTCTCAGCGTGCGGCAGTACAGCCATTCAAAAAACGCACAGCCGCATACGGAGGTGAGCACCATGGTCAGGCTTCTCAGGCCGAAAACGAAGATGGATATGGCAAGCGACGGCATCAGCGCGATGACGACGTCGAGCATGATTTGGCGCGTGCTGTCGCTCGTGCGGATATGCGGAGAGGAGCTTACCTTCAATTTAGTCAGATCAGACATTCCAGTGTTCACCTCACTTTCTCTTTCTTCTTTCGTCGGTCACGAGCTGCTTGCCGCTCCTGATGCCCTGTACGAGCGGCAGCTTGCCGGGACATACATAAGTGCAGGCGCCGCATTCGATGCAGTCGAGCGTGTTGTATCGCTCAAGCTCGGCGACGTTGCGCTTCAGCGCATAATTATAAATATACGTGGGCGCAAGCCTCATCGGACATGCCGCAAGACATTTGCCGCAGCGGATGCACACCGGATTTTTCGCGGTGACGCATTCGTTTTTGCAGAAGGCAAGTATGGCGTTGGTGCCCTTGATGACGGGGACCTCGTCGCTGACAAGGGAAATGCCCATCATGGGACCGCCCATCAGCAGCTTGTTGGGCGGCTCGGAAAAGCCTCCGCAGGCGGCGATGAGCTGGTCTATCGGCGTGCCGACGCGCACCTCCAGATTTTTCGGATTGGCTATCGCGCTGCCGGCAACGGTGACTATGCGGCGTATTACCGGCATGCCGGTGGCGAAAAGACGGTATATCGCCGCCGCCGTATCCACGTTGAATACCGCGCAGCCCGCGTCGGCGGGCAGCTTGCCGGAGGGCACCTCGCGTCCGGTGAGCGCGTAGATGAGCTGCTTTTCCGCGCCCTGCGGGTATTTGGTCGTCAAGGGACACAGCTTGATGCTTTCGTCCTGCGGCAGATATTCCTTCAGCACGGGGAAGGCGTCCTGCTTGTTCATCTCCACGCCCAGCTTGACCTCGTTGAGACCGAACATCCGCAGCAGTATCTTGGCGCCGCCGACGACCTCCCACGGATATTCAAGCAGAATGCGGTAATCCGAGGTTATGTAGGGCTCGCACTCCGCACCGTTTATCAGGATATTATCTATCTTGTTCAGTGCGGAAAGTATCTTCGTGTGCGTGGGGAAGGCGGCTCCGCCGTGTCCGACTATGCCCGCCTCGCGTATGGCGGCGACCATCTCATCCGTCGTCAGCGTGTCCGGGTCAAGCGCGTGGATCGAGGGATCCGGCTCGTCCTGAAAATCGTTTTCAATGACGATGCACTGCACCATGCTCCCGTTGGGATGGAGCTTGGGCGCGATCTCGGTGACGGTGCCGGAGACGGATGCGTGTATGGGCGCGGATACCGGCGCTTCGGTGTCGGCGATTTTCTGACCGAGACATACGTGGTCTCCCACCTTCACCAATGGCGCGCACGGAGCGCCGATATGCATCGTCATCGGCAGCACCACATGCGTGGGCGCGTTGAGCAGCTCGATCTGCTTCGCGGCGGTAAACCTTTTCCCGTCGTCGGGGTGGATACCGCCCTTAAAGGTAAATGCCATAGTTTCACCTCTTTGCATACTTATAATATTACATTATAAAACAAATGGAAGTCAATTTCAACAAAAACTCATAAAAAATGCCGCCTCTGTCTGTAAATAATAGAGACATTAAAAAGGATATGAGAAAAAGACGCGCGATATAATGCATTTTTTCGCAGATAAAAAAACGGACGCGGATATGCTCCGCGTCCTGCCGTGAACTTGGAATTTATTTTTTGCTGACGAACTTTTCAATGCGGTCCATCGCCTCTCTGAGCTGCTCCATGGAGTAAGCATAGGAGATGCGGATATGATTGCTGCCGCTCTTGCCGAAGGCGCCGCCGCCGACCACGGCGACCTCCTGCTCCTGCAAAAGCTTTTCGGCAAACTCGTCGCCGTCCTTTGCGAACATGGACACGTCGGGGAAGATGTAGAAGGCGCCCTCCGGCTCAAAGCAGTCGAAGCCAAGCTCCGTCAGCCTCTTGTAGAGAAAACGGCGGCGCTCGTCGTATTTTTCGCACATGTACTTGACGTCGTCCTCGCCGTTGCGCATCGCCTCGATGCCGGCATACTGCGAGGGCGTGGGCGCGCACATCAGCGCGTACTGGTGCAGCAGCACGAGATAATTCATTATCTCCTTCGGCGCGCAGCAGTAGCCGAGTCGCCAGCCCGTCATGGCATAGGCCTTGGAAAAGCCGCTGACGACGATAGTGCGCTCGCGCATGCCGGGCAGGGAAGCGAAGGAAACATGCTTGCGCCCATAGGTCAGCTCGGCGTATATCTCGTCGGTGATGACGAAGATATTCGTGCCGCGCACTACCTCGGCAATCGCCTCCAGATCTTCGCGCGTCATGATGCCGCCTGTGGGATTGCTCGGATAGGAGAGCAGCAGCAGCTTGGTTTTGGGGGTTATCGCCGCCCGCAGAGCGTCGGCGGTGAGCTTAAAGTTGTTTTCCTTTACAGTTTTTATGGACACGGGCTTTGCGCCGGTGATAGAGGTGAGCGGGTCATAGCAGACGAAGCACGGCTCCGGGATGAGGAACTCGTCGCCCGGCTGCAGAAAAGCGCGTATGCAGAGGTCTATCGCCTCCGAGCCGCCGACCGTCACTATTATCTCGTTTTCCGGCGCGTAGGAGAGCTCAAAGCGGCGCTCAAGATATTTGGATATCTCGCGGCGCAGCTCCAGCAGTCCGGCGTTGTGCGAATACTGAGTTTTTCCGTTCAGCAGGGAGTCTATGCCCGCCTGCATGATGTGCTTCGGGGTAATGAAGTCCGGCTCGCCCACGCCCAGCGAGATAGCGTTGGGCATGGTCTCCGCCACGCCGAAATACTTGCGTATGCCGGACGGCGGGGTAGAGGCTACGACGGGTGAGATAAGCTTGCTGTAATCGACCATTTTTTCTTTTCCTCCGGAATTAAAATTCTATCTTATTCAAAATGTAAGCGGCAAGCTCGTCCGTCTTGAGCCTGACCTGCTCCATCGAATCTCTGTCGCGGACGGTCACGCAGCCATCCTCTTCGCTTTCAAAATCGTAGGTGATGCAGAAGGGCGTGCCGATCTCGTCCTGACGGCGGTAGCGTTTGCCGATGGAGCCGGCGTCGTCATAGTCGCACATAAAAAGCTTGGACAGCTCGGCGTGCAGACGCTCCGCCGGCTCGGCAAGCTTTTTGGACAGCGGCAGCACGGCGCACTTGAACGGCGCCAGCGCAGGGTGCAGATGCAGCACGACGCGGGAATCGTTCTTCTCGGCGTCGAGAAGCTGCTCGTCATAAGCCTCGGTCAGCGCGACGAGCACGATGCGGTCTACGCCGACAGCCGGCTCCACGCAGTAGGGGATAAACTTCTTGCCGCTCTGCTCGTCAAAATATTCCAGCGTCTCTCCGGATGCCTCGGTGTGCGCCTTGAGATCAAAGTCCGTGCGCGAGGCGATGCCCCACAGCTCTCCCCAGCCGAAGGGGAAGAGGTACTCGATATCGGTGGTGGCGTTGCTGTAATGGGAGAGCTTTTCCTTTTCGTGGTCGCGCAGCCGCATGTTCTCCTCCGAAATGCCCAGCGACACCAGCCAGTCGCGGCAGAAGCCGCGCCAGTAGTCAAACCACTCCAGCTCGCTGCCCGGCACGCAGAAGAACTCCAGCTCCATCTGCTCAAACTCGCGGGTGCGGAAGATAAAGTTGCCCGGCGTTATCTCGTTGCGGAAGCTCTTGCCTATCTGTCCTATGCCGAAGGGCAGCTTTTTGCGCGTGGTTCGCTGCACGTTCTTGAAATTGACGAACATGCCCTGCGCCGTTTCCGGGCGCAGATATACCTCGCTGGAGCTGTCCTCGGTCACGCCGATATGCGTTTTGAACATCATGTTGAACTTGCGTATGTCGGTAAAGTCGCTCTTGCCGCAGCCGGGGCAGGGGATATTATGCTCGCGGATATACGCCGTAAGCTGCTCGTTGGTCAACCCGTCCGCGTCAAAATCGATGCCGTGATCTTTATTGTAGGCGTTGATGAGATTATCGGCGCGGTGGCGCATCTTGCAGTACTAGCAGTCGATGAGCGGGTCGTTGAAATTGACCACGTGTCCGGCGGCGACCCATACCTGCGGATTCATCAGAATGGCGCTGTCGATGCCGACGTTGTGCGGATTTTCCTGAATGAACTTTTTCCACCACGCTTTTTTGACGTTGTTTTTAAGCTCCACGCCGAGCGGACCGTAGTCCCATGCGTTGGCAAGCCCGCCGTAGATTTCGCTGCCGGCGTAGATGAAGCCGCGCCCCTTGCACAAAGCAACCAAGGTTTCCATAGACTTCTGCTCGTTCTTCATTTTCATTCCTCCAAATATATAAACTGCTTTTTTAAAAGACGATTTATTTGACGGGTAAGCGGGGGATCATTTAATCTATCCAGATGCCGGCATCTTTCAATGCGTATTAAAGCTCCGAAAATGCAGAGGGAAATTGTCAGTCCGTCACCTCATAGCGGAGTCTGAGGTATGAGCCGTGCAAAACGGCGCAGTCAGTCAGCTTCAGGACGCCCAATCCCGAAAGCTCGCTGTCCGAAAGCAAAGAGGCTCCGTCGATGAGCGTAGGCGTGTCCTTGCCGCCGACCAGTATCGGCGCTACCACTATATCGACAAAATCAATCAGCTTTTCGCGCAGGAACAGCCCGTTTACCGTACCGCCGGATTGGACAGTCAGCCTTTCACAGCCGTACTTTTCCTTCAGGCAGACAAGCGCGTCCCGCAGCGAAGGCGTTTCCTGATAGATGATATGCAGATTGCTTTCCTTCACGCCGAAGGCAGGGTGCCGCAGATTGGACGTTATCACGATGAATTGCCGGGACCTTGCGCAAAAATATCTGACGCCGTGCTCCTTCAAATGATGGTTGTCCATCAAAACAAACGAGACCGGAGTTTTGCTTGGCATTTCACTTTCGTTGATGCCCATTTTCGCCTGCACTCGTCCGGTATTGAAGGACCACAGGTCGGTCGTTTGCTCGATTTCATAGTATTGATGCAGCCCATCCCCGACGCCCGCTATCAAAGGCAGGTCTTTGTCAAAATCCAGGCTGTCTGTCGAGCCGGTGCTGATCTTGCCGTCAACCGACATCAGCATGAATAAAGTGGTTACGGGTCTGTCCATTTTGTTACCTCACTGATACAGCAGCCGACCGGCAAATCGGGAAGCTGCGCTCTATTTCAGTTCGCTTATCCAGTCGCTGCCTTCATTGCGGAAGTAAAGCTCGCTCAGCTCGTTTTCTGAAAACACGCGGAGATAATCCTCCATGCCGGAGGTCAGCTTCATGCCGGAGAGCTTTTCAAACTCCTCCCACCAGACCTCGCCTTCGACAGAGGACTGCAGCTCGCCGGAGAAGCGGGTCGCCTTGTAAAGAAAGACGACGTATCGGCAGCCATCTTCGCACCAATCGGTAATGCCGCACAGCACGGGCGATTGAATGGTCAGCCCGGTCTCCTCGCGGATTTCCCGTATCACGGAATCGGCAAACGGCTCCTGCGGCTCCACGTGTCCGCCGGGAAAGGTGATGCCAGGCCAGTCCGGCTTTTTCCTGTTGATGACCACGACCTTGCCGTTGTCGCAGATCATGCACATGTTCATAAATACGACTTTTTCCGTCTTTGACATTTCTCTTTCCTCAACAAAAATCATAAGGATCAATAAAAAATATTCTCGCCAAGGCTTATCGCGCAGGCAGCTTGATCGAAACAAGAGAAGGGGAGAGAGCAGCACGAGTAAAAGTTTCTGAAAACACAGCGAATTACAATAATTTTTAGCAAATATATACCGAAAACAACGCGCGCATAAGCGGCTGACTTAAATTTTCAGTTATCACTAAAACAACTTATAATAAAAATAAGGTCTTGTCAATAGAAAAATAATATAGTATAATGACAGAGCGCGAAAAAGGGAGGACAGAATAGGCGAAGGGGAGCGCGTCAGGATGACGGAGGCGGGCTTTTTGCGACGCCGAGGCGTCCTTGCGGAAGGCTTTTGCCTTTCGCACGCAGCAAAACCGAATATCCGGGTGTAGCTCAGATGGTAGAGCGCGTGGTTTGGGAGCATATACCACCCCCGACGCTCGGTTGAAATCCGAAATCCCCGGAAGCCTTGCAAACACTGGAGTTTCCGTACTTCATAGCTTCCGCAAAAACTCCGAAAACCGCCGTTTGACCACATCTTTGACCACAACGGCAGACAACGCGTAAAATCAAATAACCGGGTGTAGCGCAGTTGGTAGCGCGCCAGCTTTGGGAGCTGGATGCCGGGAGTTCGAGTCTCCCCACTCGGACCAAAAATCCTCTGAAATCAGCGATTTCAGAGGATTTTTGCTATTTCTTTGTTTACTGCGGTGTTACTTTTGAATGTATAGATTTATTGTATAGGTCTTATGTCCAGCCGATTAAAGTCGTTAATATAGCTTTCAAAAAAATGATCAATTCCTGCCATCTTTGCTGACCTGAGAATTGTATCCTTATCTCGTGAGTTCGTTCTTAATCCCATAATGACTCCATAAGGAATCCATTCCTGCATAACAGGGCCTTTTGCAGGGCTTCTCAAAATGAATCTCCACTCCTGATCATATTCATGACATTTTGACTTGATCAGGGTTATTCGCTCCTGCTCCCAGGCCGCAACCGGCAGAGATTGAATAATCATATCGGCTAACATTGGCACCTTATTTCGTACGATAGTTGCAATAGTAAGGTTGCGAGCATATTCTGTTGCGTCATACCCCTCATCAGAATAATAAATCGGATA
>JAFTDT010000090.1 GCA_017453985.1 Clostridia bacterium | reverse complement strand
CATCGAACCGCACCGTAATGCCGACAAACTCGTCTGCATAGCCCCAGACCGCGTACAGCGTCACAGTCTTCTTCGGATATGCCGGCATGGTGTACGCGCCGCTTGCCTGATACATCGTCGGCAGCGTGTCAGTCTTGCTGTATACCTTGCCCGCCTGCGTCGGCTTCTCATCTGTCCATCCAAGGAACTTAACCGCTCTGCCGTTTGCTGCTCCGCCGTGCGTCGGGATATCCGCACGCAGCGTGACCGTCTCCTTCGCCAGCAGATTTTCATGCTTTGCAGGAGCCGTGCCTGCACCGCCGTTTATGTTGTACTCCAGTGTGTACTTCTCTTCCAGCACGTCCGCCGTGCCGTTGTCATTCTCGTCCACGCCCCACATAGCGTACAGCTTCGTATTCGCCGCAGGCATCGTGAACTCGCTGCCCTCGGGGTAGTAGTCGCGTCCCGCCATCGGCTTGGGATCGTTTCTCTTCAGGATCGCGGGATTTTCCGTCGTCGTCCAGCCGATGAATGCCACCGGCACGTCCTTGCCGTCGACAGTCGTGCCCGGATGCGGAACCGGTCCCGCGGGCATCGTCACTATGCTGCCTGCGCCGACCTTATCCTGCTTTGCGGGCAGCGCGCTCTCGTTGCCGCCGTTTGCAAAGTACTCAAGGCTGTAATATTGCACCGGGTTGTCGCCTTCCCAGCCCCAGATCGCGTACAGCGGCACTTCCTCGCCGTCTGTCGCAGGCTTCTGCACAGCCATCGTGATCGGATCGCCCGCCGAGTAATATCCGGCAGGCATGCTGTCCGCCGCGCTCAGGATATCCGCCACCGGCGCATTCGACCAGCCAAGGAACACCACGTTCGTCCGCCTGCCGTTGTGCAGCTCTGCCACACGCCTCGGCGTCTGCGTCGGCAGATCGTACGTCTTGCCCGCCAGCAGTCCTCTCATGTCCCGCGGCAGCGTTGACGGGTCGCCTCCGTTTATATTGAACTTGACCGCATACTTGTTCTCCAGCGCGTCTACCGGGCCCAGTCCGTCGTCGTTCGTGTCAAAGCCCCACAATGCGTACAGAGTCACCGTTTCGCCGCCGGTCGCCGGTTTGCGCTGCGGCAGCGTATAAGTCTCGCCCGCCTTGTAATGCGTCGGCAGAGTCTCGTTCGCCTCATAAATATGCGTATCCGGCGTCTCCGTCCAGCCGATCAGCAGCACGTCTGCTTCCTCGCCGTCGCTTGTCAGCGCCTTTCCGTATGTCGCCATCTCGTAAGTAATCCTTACCTCTTCTCCCGCCAGCAGTCCCGCGACTCCGCTCGGCGCCGGGGCGTTGCCGCCGTTTACGTCATACTCGAGCGCATACTTATCCTGCAGCGGATCGGGTCCGTGACCGGTGCTGTTATATGCCCACAGCGCATACAGCGTCGCATGAGTATTCGGCATCTCATAATCATCGCCGCCGACGAGATACGGCGGTACCGCGCTGTCCTTCGTCAGTATCTCCGCGGTCTTGTTTTCCTCAGTCGTCCATCCGATCAGCACCACGTCGGTCAGCTTTCCGTTATACATTGCCTGAGCATGCGTCGGCACGCTGTACGCAACCGTCGCCAGCTCCTTGTGCAGCAGTCCCTGTACTGCCGGCGGCGCCGTGTTCGCATCTCCGCCGTTTGCGTCATAGCTCAGCGTCCAACGGTCGTCCTCCGGATCGGGAATCTTATCTCCGTCCGTGTCGAACGCCCATACCGCATACAGCGTCCAGTTGCTGTTCGGCATTATGAACGGATCGCCCGCCTTGTAAAGCTGTCTCGGCACCGTGTCGGTCTTGGTCAGAATAGCCCTGCTCGGCTGCTGCATCGCCCAGCCCATGAACACCACGTTCGTCATCGTGTTTTTGTTCGCGCCGTTGCGTGCCGGCTCGTGCGTCGGCTCCTGCGTCGGCAGGTCGATCTCCTCGCCGCCCAGTATTCCCGGCACGGCGTTCGGCGCGCCCGTGCCGCCGTTGGCGTTGAACCGCAGCGTATATTTTTCGTCGTTGCCGCTTCCGTTGATATCCAGCGCCCAGACCGCATAAAGCGTTTTCGGCTCGCCGTCGTAGCTCGGTGTACCCGTAATCGGGTACGAGCTGCCGCCCTTGATCAGTCCATCTACCGGCTCGGTCTCCGGCTTGATCTCCGTGATCTTCCTCTCCGACCAGCCCAGCAGAATGATATCGCACGGCTTGCCGCGATATATACCCTGCGTGGGGTACACCGGCACCGTATCCGTCACACGCACCACCGTATCCGGAAGCACGTTCGGCAGGGAGTTCGGCGTCGGCGCGCCGCCATTAGCGTCGTAGGTCAGAGTCCACGTATCCTCCTCGGGATCGGGAATATCATTATTGTTCGTGTCATAGCTCCACACGGCGTACAGCACCGTGCTGGCATACGGCATGGTGAACTCGTCGCCCGGCTTCATCATATCCGCAGGCAGCGCGGCGCGCTCGCCTGCAGCATAGATCCTCACCGGTGTGGTCGGGCGCTGCCGCGTCCAGCCCGTGAACACGACCTGCTTGCCGCCCACGGGGGCATGCGTCGGATTCTGATCCGGGCGTTCCGGCCTCAGCGTCAGCTTGTCGCCGCCGTATACGGGGGTATGCGGCGCCGGAGGCGTGCTGTTGCCGCCCGCCACGTTATATGTCAGCGTAAAGCTCGGCTGTGTGCCGTTGTCGTACATCCACACCGCATACAGATTTGCCTCGTCTGCCAGCGGCATCGTGTACACATTTCCGGGCAGGAACACATACGGAAGCGCATCCGTCGGCAGATATATCTTGTTTGCATCCGCCGCATTCTCTGCCCAGCCGATGAATTTTACCGCCGTGCCGTTCACGGAGGCGTGCGTCGGCTCCTGCCTGCTCAGGTCGATCGGCTCGCCCCTCAGCAGGTTTTCCACCTTTGCAGGCGCGCCCGTGCCCAGACCGTCCGCCGTGTCCGCGTGATATATAAGCTCGATGCGGGTCTCCTCCACATCCGGGATATTGTTGTTGTTCGCGTCGAACGCCCACAGCGCATGCAGCATCACGTTATCCGTCAGCGTATAGCTGTCTCCCGCCTTGTAGCACGGCGCGGGAACCGGATCGTCGCGATCTACCGGAATGATGTGCACATTCTCCGTCCAGCCCATGAACACCACCGGCACGTATTTATCCAGCATGGCGGAATACACCGCCGTCCGCACCGGCTTGGTCGTCGGCAGGGTCTGCGCTCCCGGCTCGCACTGCAGCATATCCGCAGGACCGTCCGTACCGCCGTTGAAGTTGAAATATATGTCGTACAGCTCTACCCACTGCGCATGCAGGTCGAGGTCGCTCGTCGGGACGAACGTCTCCCGATCCTCATATCTCGTTCCGTTGTCGTCCGGCTGCGTGTTCCAATGGTCAAACCGGTGCCGCGCCCGCGTGAACTTATTCTCCGGCAGCGTGACCGGATCGGTCGGGATCACCTCCAGATCCGCCATATTGCCGCTGCCGCCGTTCGGATAGAAGCTGATGATAAAATACTTCCTCCACACCGCATGCAGGGTCACATCGCCCGTCAGCTCGATCTCCTTGCCGTCGCGGTAGTCCGCAACGCCCGTGCCCGGCGCATGCCTGTCCGGCGTGCTCCAGCCCACAAACCGCAGCTCCGGCGGCGTGGCGGGCGGCGTGGACTCGTTGCGGTTCAGTGTCGCCGTTACTCGCGTGCCGTCCGCCGCGCCGTTCAGCGACACGAGCTGCGGCTCCATCGTCCCGCCGCCGCCGTTGGCGTCGAAGGTGATGACATAGTGCGTCCGCGTCCATTTCGCATACAGCTCCATATCTCCCGTCGGCTTGACAGCCTGCCCCGGCGTGTATTTCACAGGACCGTCCGCGCTCTCCGCCCAGCCGTCCAGACGCCATCCGAGGCGGGTGAACGGACTGTCCAGACTCTCCGTTTCGTCAAACGGCACGCTTTGCGTCGCAGTCCGGTTCGTTCCATCGTTGGAATGGAAGGTGATGATATTTGCCGCGCGCCACACCGCGTACAGCTCTTCGTCATCTGTCAGCGTGATCGGCGCGCCGTCCTTAAACTCCGGAATGCCGGTGTCCACCGGATACTGGGTCCTGCTCCAGCCCGCAAACCGCAGATTCGCCGGATAGCTCGGCGCCGTAAAGGTGTTGCGGTTCAGGTTCGCCGTTTTCGGCGTGCCCACCGCCGAGCCGTTCAGCGGCACCTCCTGCTGCGCCATCGTCCCGCCGCCGCCGTTGGGCTTGAAGGTGATGGCATAGCCCGTGCGCCTCCACACCGCATACAGCGTCGAGCCGCTCGCTATGCTTATGCTCTGTCCCGGCTGATAGCTCGGAGTCGTTGAGGTCGCGCTCGTGCCCCAGCCCAGAAACTCGCGTCCCGCCCAGGTCGGCGTCTCCGTCGGGATCGTAAAGCTGCCGGAGGTCGTGCTCTGCGCTCTGCTCGGTCCGCCCGTGCCGCCGTTGGCGTTGAAGTACAGGTAATAATAGTCCGGCTCGGGATATCTTAACTGCAAATAACCATCATAATAGCCTTCAACACCGCCGCTTGCCCATTCATGCAGTGTAGTAAAGCAATTAGGCACATACTTACCATTATAATACACAGAAGGTTTTTGCATTGCGCTATAATAAACAATCCAGTCTTCATAGGTATAGGTTTTTGTCTCATTTCCACTTGTCGTCAACACCGCAATAGGGGGCCCTCCGTATGACTTGTATACTTCTATTTTACAAGTAAACCCTTCATACTCCGCTCTTGCCGGCAGCGCGATCTGCGGCATAATGCCGAGGACCATGATAAATGCCAGCAGCAGGCTCAGCATTCGCTTGCCCGCGCTTTTTCCCTTCATCTGTCCACTCATTTCTGTCCTGACCTCCATTTGTCCTTTAGATTTTTCGATTTGTCTGTCACACCATCTATATAAAAACAATAAAATGTTGTCTGCTGCGATCGAGCTTCCCTGCCGAGGCGCCTGCAGCCTCTCCTGCCACCGTAGGGCGGGGGCTTGCTCCCGCCGCTCAAAGCGGAGAGACCTGTCTTCCGTCACCCATCATCCGTCCATGCAGCCGCATTCTTTTTTATAAAGATGCGTCTGCACAAAACGAACCCGGCGGGAGCAAGCCCACGCCCTGCGGAGTCCCTCTTGGCGCTCACGCGGGCAAAAGCTAAGGCGGCGCAGCGCGCCTGCAAACAGCCTTTGCGAGCACATTATAAGGCAAAAGCACCTGCACGACCCGACACAACGGAAGGAATATTCCGTTGTAAAAGGCTGAAAAAAGTTGAATTATAAAAGGGCTGCGGGAATACCCGCAGCCCGAAAAGAGGATAAAATTTGCCGTCCGGCGCATTCATACTCAGCAATCACCGCCAAAACAGCATATCGAACAGACCGGCTGCTCGTCAAAAACGTGCTCGGTCTGTTTTCTGCGCCTGAAATTTTGTGATTTTTGCTAAAAATTATTGACAAGCGCAACTTAACGTGATATTTTTTGTATG
>JAFTDT010000089.1 GCA_017453985.1 Clostridia bacterium | reverse complement strand
GATGGGATATCGTCGCAGAGCCAGACGGGATATCTGCTCTCCGCGCCCTCCAGCCGAACGCGAGTGCGCCTCAGCCTGCGGACAAAGCGCAGATTTGCCGTCAGCAGCCATGCCGCAGCCGCGAGCGCCCCGACGGCATATGCTCCGCGCAGTATATCCGCCGCCGCAAATCTGCGCGCGGCAGACTTGGCGGGCGCCGCTTCTTCTGCTTCTCCGCTCTCCGGCGCTGCCTGCCTTTCGTACGACTCCGGCTCCTGCGGCGGCGCAAGGCTCTCCGGCGCCGTTTCCTCCTCAGACGCGAGCACCGGCAACGTCTCCGTTATCATCATGTTTATCGGTCGGGCGGCGCTGAGCACGCTGTATTCGGCAGCGGGCAGGTTGAACGGCACCAGCAGCCGCAGCAGCACCAATCCCCACATCGCGTACTGCGCCCGCCTCGGTATCGCCCGCCGAAACAGCAGCCGCAGCAGCGTCACCAGCAAAATGAGCGCAGCAGAGGTTATGAGCATATCCCTCACTTTTCCTCACCCGCCCTTCGCAGTATTTCCGAAAGCTCGGCAATGTCCTCGCTTGTCAGCGCGTGGGCGTCCGCCAGCGCGCTCATCATCAACCCAAGTCTGCCGCCATAAACCCGCTCCAAAAAGCCCGCCGTCTCCTCGCGCTGCGCATCCGCCCTTGAAACAACGGGCAGATAGCTCCGCGCCCCGCCAGTTTGCTCCCAGCGCACCGCGCCCTTGCTCTCCAGCCGCCCCAGCATGGTTATCACCGTGTGCTTTGTCCAGCCGGTTTCCTGCTCCAGCGCGTGTGTCAGCTCCATCAGCGTCATCGGCGCGCCGTCCCACAGCCTGTTCATCAGCTTCCATTCCATATTAGACAGCGACAGCTTCATCTTTCCGCCTCCTTAAAGGTAGTTGCCACAAAGGTGTACATTTGTTTAACTGCATGATAACACATAGTTAAACAGATGTCAACCTTTTTGTTTAATCGCGTTTTCCCCGCCCCCCATGCGTCATTTTGCCAATATTCACCTGCCGCATGCCTATTTTCCGCACACAACGCAAGAAATCGCTGTTTTGCGTATATACACAAAATCTATATATTGCATAATTTTTTAAGAAAAATGTCAGATTTTTTCGGTAAAATATGACTAAACCCCGTTGCAAAAAAAACTCCGCTTTGATAAAATATTATCAAAATTATGCATGGCTGCATAATGTCAGTTGTGCGAAAAATACGGATATGCAAAGGAGAGATCGTATGAAACACCTGCTAAAGAAATTCGTTTCCCTGCTGCTGGCGTTCGCCATGATGCTGGCGCTATCTGCGCCCGCCATTGCTGCAGACGGTACTCCCAGCGGCATGAAAGGCGTCAAATGGGAAAAGATCGAGACCGATCCGGAGCTCACGGCGCGCCTGCTGAAGGAGGTCGTCTCGCCGAGCGCACCCCAACATGCGCCGACGGATAACGTCCGCGTGTCCATCGTGCTTGACGAGCGCCCCGTTATGGAGGCAGGCTTTTCCACCGCGGGCATCGCGGACAACGCCATGGCGATGGATTACCGCGACAGCCTCCGCCGCACGCAGGACAGCGTCGCCTCCGCAATATCTAAAAAAGCGCTTAACGGCGCGCGGCTGGACGTGGTCTGGAATTTGACGCTGGCAGCCAACGTGCTCTCGGCAAATATTCCTTATGAGAGCATCGACCGTGTAAAATCGATACCCGGCGTCAAGGATGTAATTCTCGAAGCACGCTATGCGCCAGCCGTGACCCGCCGCGAGCCGAACGGTCCCAATATGTCCGTCGCCTCCGGCATGGTGGGCGGCGACTATGCATGGCAATCCGAATATACCGGCGCCGGCAGTCTTGTCGCTATCATCGATACCGGTCTTGACGTGGAGCATGAGCTGTTCAGTGAGGAAGCTTTTCTGCACGCGCTTGAAGAAAGCGGCAAAAACGTCAGCCTGCTTGATCCTTCGGCAGTCAGGCGTGTTTGGGACGACTTGAACGCCTCCGCTTTTCTGGAGGCTCCCGACCAGCCGTATTTCAACGCTAAAATACCCTACGCGGTAAATTACGTCGATAAGAGCACGGACGTGACTCATGCCAACGATACACAGGGCGAGCACGGCTCGCACGTTGCCGGCATCGCTGCCGCCAACCGCTTTGTTATGCGTGACGGCGAGGCAATTGCCGCACTTGACGCCGTAAAAACGCAGGGCGAGGCGCCCGACGCACAGGTGATGGTGATGAAGGTATTCGGCGCCTCCGGCGGCGCCTATGACTCCGATTACATGGCAGCCATTGAGGACGCCATCATGCTGGGCGCCGATGCGGTAAACCTTTCGCTCGGCTCGGACAGTGCAGGCTTTGTCACTCATGACGCTTATCAAGAAATACTGGACAATCTGGTGAAAAGCGATACCGTCGTTACGATATCGGCAGGCAATTCCTATCACTGGCCATTCTTCACCGACGGACCTTCCATATACAGCGACGGCGTCAACTTCAATACAGTCGGTTCTCCCGGCTCTTTTGCCAATTCTCTCACCGTCGCCTCCGTGGACAATGACGGCATGAGCGGCATGTATTTTGAAGTCGGAGACGAAAAGGTGCTGTACGGTGAGCCGCTGGACTACGGCAACGCGCCTCTCAGCACTGCGAGCGGCGTACACAGCTATGTTTATCTCGACGGTCCCGGCGTGGATGACAACGATCATCTTGGACAGGAGGGCGACGATTTTCTGGCGCTCGGCAGGGATATTCTTGAAGGCAGGATAGCCGTCTGCAACCGCGGAGAGACCTCCTTCTTCATCAAGGCAAATGCCGCTGCTGCGCAGGGCGCATCAGCCGTTATCATCGTCAACAATGAACCAGGCAGCTTCAACATGAATCTTACGGGCTACGAATATGATATACCCGTCGTCTGCATCACGCAGGAGGACGGCGAGCTGCTCAAGCAGACATTTGTTGACGGCGATATCCCCTATTACACCGGCGAGCTGACCGTAAGCGACCGGGCACATGTAGACATTTACGGCGAAAAGTATTATACCATGAGCGGATTTTCTTCCTGGGGCGTGCCCGGCGACCTCAGCCTCAAGCCGGAGATAACCGCGCCCGGCGGCAACATCTATTCGCTCAACGGTTACCATATCAGCGGCGATACATCGTTGCCCGCAGGCGGACACGACCAATATGAGAGCATGTCCGGAACTTCTATGGCGGCTCCGCAGGTGGCAGGGCTTGCCGCGCTCGTCGCACAGTATATGCGCGAGCAGGGCGTACGCTCGGAGTTTGCTACCAGGCGCGCGCTGATAAACAGCCTGCTGATGTCCACCTCCGTGCCGCTGAAGGACACCGAACGGCACAACTATTATCCGGTCATCAATCAAGGCGCCGGACTGATCAGCGTAAACGCCGCCATCAACGCCGACACGTACATAATGATGGATGAAAACGCCACCGTCAGCGCCGCCGACGGCAAGGTAAAGGTCGAGCTTGGCGACGACCCCGACAGGCTTTGGACAAGCGACGGCTTTGGCTTTGACTTCACCATATTCAATTTCACCGACAAGGCGCTGGAATATGACCTGAGCGCAGAGTTCTTCACGCAGGATCTCTTCACCGAGGACGACGCGGAATATATGGACGTGCTGACCGTTCCTCTTCTTGCACAGGTCACCTTCCTCGATGAAAAGGGTGAAGAGTTTCCCACCGGCAGCGTTTCACTGGATTTCAACGGCGACAGCACATTTGACGACAACGACGCCAAAACCATTCTTGAGGTATTGGCAAACGGCTCTGCCTCCGGAATAGACGAGAACGTGCTGATGGAGCGCGGTGCAGACCTCAATGAGGACGGCAGACTCGATACCTATGACGCCTATCTGGCTCTGACGCTTGTCTCCAAGGCTGCGGCGACTGTCCCGGCAAGCGGCAGCCTCAAGGTACGCGCCGAGGTCGTGCTCGACGCGAATAGCATTGAAAAATACGACGTGAGCGGCGCCTATGTAGAGGGTTATGTATTTGCTGAGGGACGTCCCGACAGCGAAGGCGTTGCCGGCACCGCGCATTCCATCCCCGTGCTGGGATATTACGGAAGCTGGAGCGAGCCGACCATGCACGACGTCGGCTCCATCTTCGAATATACCGACGAGGTCAACGGCGAAACACGCAAGCCTTATATGTTCGCCGCGCTTGATCTGGTCTCTTATCAGACGGAAACCTTCATGTTCAAGCGCGAAGGCGACAACCGCAACTATGTGCTGGGCGGAAATCCGGCGGAGGAGGATCGGGATGAATACGGCAATATCGTATATCTGCCGGAACGCAACGCCATATCTCCCAACTCGTTCATTTCCGGCGCACAGTATTCGCTGATCCGCAACTCCGCCGGCGGACTTTTCAGACTCACCGTCAACGGCAAAACGGAAAAGGAAGTCGAGATAGGAAAGCAGGCGGCGGCGTACTTTTCCCAAAGTCAGGATGCATGGGGATACAGCACCTCTACCGCAGACTTCAGTTATTCTCCACGCGAGCTGAAGGATGGAGACAGGCTGGAGCTGACCTATGCGATGGCTCCCGAATACTATCTCTATGACGAAGGCGATGAGCGGAAGATACGCTGGGACGACATATATGCAGACTCCGCCATGTCTATCAATCTCATGGTCGACGCCTTTGCACCGGAAATCGAAAATGTCCGCGTCGGTATGAACGACAAGCAGGGCGTCGAGGGGATCGCCTTTGACGTTAAGGAGAACCACTGGATATCCGGCATTTTCGTCTATACTGAGGATAGCTGGAATGACCCGAGCGGCTTTGCCTCGCTCGCCATCCCCTCCGATATTTATGAGGAAGAGGGCGCCGGACGCTCTGTGTTCATCCCCTCCGGCGACGGCGAGGGCGAGCTTGACCTCAGCTCCGAGTACAATCAGCATCTGCTGATCGTCGTCACCGACTATGCGTACAACTCCGCCGCGTACAGGCTCAACCTGAATGACAGCGAACTGGAAGGCGGCGTCTCGGAGCTTGCGATAAGCCCCGCGCAGATACGTCTCCTGCCCGGCAGCACTGCACGCTTCAGCGCAGAGGCAAAGCCCTGGGGCACAAGCAATGAGGTAACATGGTCCGTAGAGGACGACGACATCGCCTCCATCGATGACAGCGGTCTGCTCACGGCACTCAGCGAGGGTGAGACGCGCGTTATCGCCGTGTCAAAGGAAAATCCCGCCGTGACCGCCTCCGCAGAGCTTTCCGTATACTATCCCGATATCGATTTGAACGCCGTCATATACAATTCCGATGAGCGTGCGGAGTTCGCTGTGTTCAACACCAAGGATCTGCTTGAGGGCAAAAGAGTCTATACATCCCTGGGCGACGTGATGTGCGGCAGCGTAAACGTGCAGGTTGCAGACATGGCATGGGACATGGACGGCAATACTGTGTACGTCTCCGACATGGAGGGAAATCTCTATACCATGGAGCCGACAACCCGCGAGGTCACGCTTATCGGACACTCCGGTGACGCCGAGCTGCTGTACGCCGGACTGATACCCTCTCTCGTATTCCCCTCCCTGACCGAAAACGAAAACGCCACGCTGATGACCTGCTACGGCAGCTATCTTGTCGGCATCGACGTATCTACCGGCGAATTTGTCGACGGCGTTGACCTTTCTCCCTATTTTGAGGGAACAAATATGCTTGCCGCAGCACACCTCGGTTCTTTCCATGAGGTCGATGCGGAGACGGAAATGGAGGCTTATGCCGACCTGTTCTACATGGTCGATGATAAATCCAATCTGTATCTGGTTGAGGTCTGGAATTTAGGCGGCATGCTCGTCAATGCGACTCTGCTTGGCAATTTCGGAGCACCGACGAACGCAGAGCAGTTTTTCTTCAATTCTCTGTATTACGACGGTTCTCGTCTGTACTGGGCAAGATATTCAGAAGGGGACTCCGTTGCCTCGATCTATATGGCTGACGAACTTTCTTCCTTCGAGATTTGGAAGGACAGCGGCGAAGCCTCCGTCGGACAAATGTACAAACTCGGCGCCTTTGCCGAGGAGGTCTGGCCGGTCGTCGGACTGATTGAGCTGAACGGACAGGGGCAGGGCGCCGCAACAAGCTCCGCCTCCGACTCCAAATTGCTTTCCGCAGAGCGGATAGAGCAGCTCTCAGCTCTGCCCGCGCTTGAGTTTGCAGACAGCTTTGAGCCGCACCGCGCAGTCTCCGCACCCTCCGGCAGCACAAACAGCGTGACGCTCTCCTTCCGCGAGAGTTCTCGTCCCTCCTCCGCCGAAAATGACGAGGCGCTCGACCTGAGTCACGCGACCGTGACGGTCAAGGCAGATCAGTTCAGCAACAACGGCTTCTACACCGTGGAATATGACGCGGACGTGCTCACGCTGAAATCCGTTTTCTGCCCCGTAGAATACCATGTCGTCAATGACTCCGCTCCCGGTTCTATCCTGCTCGCCTACGCAACACGCGAACGGCTCGCCAAGGACGAGGTTGTGCTGGTGCTGGAGTTTGAGCAGAAGAATGAACCCGTTGAGACCGAAGTAGTCATCACCAATACCGAACTGAATGATAATGAGGCGCCCGAAGACAACGAGGATATCGTTCTGCTCGGTCACGCTCATCAATGGAGCGCGCCGGAGTGGATTTGGACGGAAGGCGAAAGCGGCTGGGATGCCACGCTGACCTTTATCTGCGAAAAAAATCCGACGCATGTGGAATCTCCGGCTGTAACGCTTGAGATCGATTATAACAGCGGCTCTGACGCCACCTGTCTTGAGGACGGCGAGATAACCTACACTGCCACCGCCGAGTTCGACCTGAATGGCGACGGCGAAATCAACCCTGACAATGAGATATTTACCGATGTACAGACCTTTGTGCTTGAGGCGTTCGGTCACTTCTGGAGCGATCCGGAATACATATGGGCGGATGACCATTCATCTCTCACTGTCCGCTTTGTCTGTGACAATGACGCCGAGCATATCCGTGAAGAAATATATGAAGGCGAGATCGACCGCGTCAGCACTCCGCCGGAGGGCGGCAAGCCCGGCAAGACGGTATACACCGCCACAGTCGAGATAGATGTGAACGGCGATGGCGAGATAGACTCCGAGAGCGAGATATTCACCGCTTCCGACGAAGTAGTGAACACCTTCGGTGAACCGCGCTGGACATGGGCGGGCACGGACGGCGCGTACACTGCTGCCACCGCGACCTTTACAGCCAACGAGGATGCGGAGGTAATGTTCGACAAAGCAGCCGTCATCACCACAGAAACCTTGACTTACTGCGATAAGGATGGGAAAAAGACCTTTACCGCCTCCGTACAGTTTGACGCCGTCGGCGACGGAAGCGAAGAACGCTTTACCGATACAAAGGAAACCGTACTGCCCGCCGTCGGGCATGACTGGAGCGAACCGGAATACATATGGGCGGATGACCACTCCTCCCTCACCGTCCGCTTTGTCTGCCTCCGCGACAGCTCTCATATACGCGAGGCAGTCTCCGAAAACGGCGTATCCCGCGTCAGTACCCCGCCGGAAGCAGATAAGCCCGGCAAAACGGTATACACCGCTGCGGTAGAGATGGATTTGGACGGCGACGGCAAGATCGACCCGAACACCGAAATATTCACCGCATCGGATGAGGTGGAGAACACCTTCGGCGCGCCGCGCTGGATATGGACGGGCACAGACGGCGCGTACACTGACGCTGCGGCGGTCTTTACTGCCAACGAGGATGCAAATGTCAGCTTTGAGGTAAAGGGCAGGCTTACGACGCATACCGCCAAGCCGACCACTGTGCTTGACGGCTGGCTTGTCCATACTGCCTCGGCGGATTTCGGCGGGCGCACCTATACGGATGTCCGGCGCAGTATCATTCCGCGGCTGTCCTCCGGCGGAGGAGGCAGACCCTTCAGCCCCGTTACCGACCCGAAGCCCGGCGCTAACGCGCCTCAGCCCGCAGACGAGCCCTTCCCCTTCTCCGATGTGCCCCGGATACCCGGCAGATGGGATTATGAGGCAATCAAGGTCATCTATAAGCTCGGACTGATAAAGGGCAAGACCGACACACTGTTTGCGCCGAATGACAAGCTGACCCGCGCCGAGGTCGTTACCATTTTGTGGCGGCTGGAGAAGCAGCCTGTCGTCAATTATGCCATGCCCTTCACCGACGTGGAGCACGAGGAATGGTATGGCGAGTCCGTGCGCTGGGCGGCGTCGTGCGGCGTCGTCAAGGGATATGTGAACGGCGCGGGCAAATGGGTCTTTGCCCCGCACGCAAACATCACCCGCGAGCAGCTCGCCGCGATATTGTACCGCTATGCACAGCTCAAGGGGCAGGGCTTCAGCGGCGCGTGGATGTTCCGTCTTGATTTTGCCGACGCCGACAAGCTCAGTGAATACGCCTACGAGCCGATGTGCTGGTGCGTGATGCGAGAAATCATCAACGGCGTCGCCCGCGGCGACGGCTCCGCGCTGCTCGACCCGCAGGGATATGCGACCCGCGCTCAGGCTGCCGCCATGGTATCCCGCATGATAGAGACAACAAAGTAAGCAGCCCGCTCAAGCGCCGTATCCATTTGAGATACGGCGCTTCTTTTTTCTTCTCGCACTTGTCTGACGGCGATTTGTGTGTTATCATGGAATGCGTGCGCCACGCGCGCAAAAAAGGGGGAAAAGATATGAAAACCTTTCAGCCGAAGCTGCTTGCTTCTCTGCGCGGCTATGACCGGTCAAAGCTCACCGCCGACCTCATAGCCGGCGTGATAGTCGCCATCATCGCGCTGCCGCTGTCCATCGCGCTTGCCATCGCCTCCGGCGTGTCGCCGGAGCAGGGGCTGTATACCGCCATCATCGCCGGATTTATCATCGCCCTTCTCGGCGGCAGCAGCGTCAATATTTCCGGACCCACCGCCGCCTTTGCCGCGATAGTCGCGGGCATCGTCGCCGCGCACGGCATTTCCGGTCTTATCGCCGCCACCGTCATGGCTGGCGTTCTGCTCATTCTGATGGGCGTTTTCCGCCTCGGCTCGCTCATCAAGTTCATTCCCATGACGCTCACCACCGGCTTTACCGCCGGTATCGCCGTAACTATTGCGATAGGGCAGCTCAAGGACTTTTTCGGGCTGACCTTTGCCTCCGGCACAAACGCCATCGAGACGCTGGACAAAGCGCGCGCCGTGGCTGCCTCCTTCGGCACCGTCAATCTGCATGCCGTTCTCGTCGGCTGCCTCGGCATGGCGATACTGATACTGTGGCCGATGCTCGGCAGGCGCGGCAAGGGCGCGGCGGCAAGGATATGCGCCAAGATACCGGCGTCCATCATCGCCGTCGTTGCCGGAGTGCTGCTCGTGCGCTTTACTCCGCTGGAGGTCAATACCATCGGTACGCTGTACCCGGAGCTGTCCTCCGCCTTTCCCGCGCCTTCCCTGCCGCATATCACACTCGATACCGTCCGCGCCGTAGCGCCGAGCGCCTTCACCATCGCCGTTCTCGCGGCGATAGAATCCCTGCTCTCATGCGTGGTTTCGGACGGCATGACCGGCGACCGGCATAATTCCAACACGGAGCTTATCGCCCTCGGCATAGGCAACATCGGCTCCGCCTTGTTCGGCGGCATACCCGCCACCGGCGCCATCGCGCGCACCGCCGCCAATGTGAAAAACGGCGGACGCTCTCCCGTCAGCGGCATGGTGCACGCCGCCGTGCTGCTGCTGTTTCTGCTGGCGCTGATGCCGCTCGCCAAGCTTATACCGATGCCCATCATCGCCGCGATACTTCTCATGGTCGCCTATAATATGAGCGAATGGCGGCAGTTTGCGCGCATCTGCCGCAGCGCGCCGATAAGCGATATCCTCGTGCTTGTGCTCACCTTTATACTGACCGTCGTATTTGACCTCGTCGTGGCGATAGGCGTCGGGCTGGTGCTGTCCGCGCTGCTGTTCATGAAGCGCATGGCGGACGTAACGGGCGTGCGCCGCTGGAGCGAAGCGGCTCCTGCCGGCGGCACGGCAAAGCCCCTGCCGGCAGGCACGCTGGTTTATGAGTTCAGCGGACCGATGTTCTTCGCCGGCGCGGACAAGATCCTCGACTTCGCGCTCGAGGAGAACGCAAAGGTGCTTATCCTGCGCATGGGCGCGGTTCCGTCCGTGGACGCCACCGCGATGAAAAATCTTGAGCTGGTGCTGTCCCGCTGCCGAGAAAACGGCACGGCGCTCATTCTCTCCCGCGTGCAGGATTTCCCGCTCTCGGTGATGAAGAAGTCCGGCTTTTACGACCGCGTCGGCGCGGACAGCTTCGCGAGCGGCATCGACGAGGCGCTGAGCAAGGCGGAGCAGAGCGTGCGGAAATAAAGAACAACGAAGTCGTATTGACGGAAAGTGAAATCAAGCAGCAATCCCCGTTTTTTGGGGAATTGCCTTTTTGACATTGCAGATTTACAAAGAGCATGATATAGTAATAATATAAAAACGAAGACGAACAAATGCGTTTTGGGTAAAGCTAAACTGAGGATATAGGGTATTCTGAACCATGTGTACAGTGTATTTATGTGGAGAAATGCGGTGAGTTTTTTGTGTGAAACACATCAAGAATCTATACCTATAGAATTGCTGAAAGGATATTTTTCCAGAAACGGTTTTTTGCTTTGCAATGAGTGCCGTAATATGCCGTCGCTTTTCAATGTAGGAGGCGACTGGAATAGCATTGTACAATTAATAGAAGAAGGTCAGGTTTTTTATAGCAAATTATATAAAGGTCGGGTCACATATTTGTCCAGAGAATTCTATGCGCAGGTTAAACCTTATCGCCAGCGTATGGAGTCGATTTCAAGCCATAGTAGGTTAATATACAATTTACTCGATACCATTGGGTATGTTAACGCACAAGATATCAAACGTTTATTAAACCTTTCAAACAAAGTATATACGGCCGCAATGCATGAACTGAGTCAAGAGCTTTTAGTTACCGCAATTCAACGCGATAAAACGATAAACCAAAATTGGAGCTCATTTTATTGGGGGACGTATAAGACATGGGAGTCGCTACATCCTATATCTGGTATAGAAGTATCGACTAGTCGCCTTAAACAATTACTCGATAGATTAATTTCTGAAAAAGAAATTCATAAATTATTAAAGTGAGCCGATTTTAAGGAAATAAGACTATCTTTCTTCAAGCAAAATCGCAAGCCGGACACATATATTGGGTCTAAACAATGGACTTGAATTGAGCGGAAAGGAGCGTCAGTTGTGCAAAACAAGGTTATGGAAAAGCTCGCACAGGGACAGCCTGTGCTTGGAACGATCACTCATCTGAAAAGCCCGGTCGCCGTGGAAGCGATCGGAGCTGCGGGACTGGACTATATAATGCTGGATATGGAGCATTGCCCCATTGATTGGGGATATGTTCAGAACGCAATCACCGCAGCTGACGCGGCAGAAATCACGCCCTTTGTCCGCATTTCGGAAGGCACGCGCAGCGCAGTGCTGCACGCGCTGGATGTCGGAGCCAAAGGCATAATCGTCCCATGCATCGAGAGCGTGGAGCAGGTAAAGGATATGATTTCTTATGCCAAGTTCCGTCCCCTCGGCTCGCGCGGATACTGTATGACACGCGACGGCAAATGGGGCTATGACGCGGCGTATGCCGAAGGGCTTTCCGGCTATATGCGCGAGAGCAACGCTCATACCATGCTGATTCCGCAGTGTGAAACAATCGGCTGTCTGGAGCATATCGAAGAGGTTGCCGCTCTTCCGGGCGTTGACGGCATCATGCTTGGTCCGTATGATTTGAGCATTGCCATGGGGCTTGAGGGGCAGTTTGCTCACCCGGTCTTCCGCGCCGCGGTGGAGCGGGTTTTGGCAGCCTGTAAGGCAAGCGGAAAAATGAGCATGATTTTCGCAGGGAGCGTTGAAGATATGCGCCGCTGCTTGAAAGACGGTTTTGACAACATCCTTTTCGGCTTGGATATTTTGAGCCTGATCGAGCATTACACCGGTATCG
>JAFTDT010000088.1 GCA_017453985.1 Clostridia bacterium | reverse complement strand
GAGCCCGTTGTTTTCCAACTCTTCTATAATATCGCCCAGTATTTCCAAATTGTACGGGGTGATGATGATGGTGCTTTTGGCGACATTCTTTATGTTGCCGTCATGCGCATAGGTGACACCGCTGAGAAAATCGACCAGACGGCGCGCTACCTCCTTGTTGGTCTGCTCCAGATTGAGCACGACTGTCCTCTTTTCCCTGAGGTGGTCGGCTATATCCGCCGCGTTTTCAAACTTCTCCGGCTTTACCAGTACGACGGAAAGCTGCGTGGTGGCGTTTATATTGACCACCTTGTTGCTGCGCCTGAAATCCGTCACCGGCACAGAATCGTCCTCATCTTCTCCGCGCGGCTGACGCCTCGAGCTGAAGTCCTCGAATTCTTCCTCGTCGTCCTCGCCCCTTGCCCAGCGCTTCAGATCATTCATAAATCCCATTTCTTCCAATCTCCTTTCACGAAATATCAGACGGCTATTTTCGCGGTCCGAATATCGCGCTGCCTATCCTCACGATGTTCGCCCCCGACAATATGGCGTCATAATAATCCTCGCTCATGCCCATCGACAAATAATCCATATTCACATTATCATATTTTTTTGCTTTTATGTCAATAAACAGTTTGAATAAAGTTTCAAAATATCTGCGATTTTGCCCCGGAAATTCACTTTTCGGCGGTATAGCCATCAATCCGCGTATGTTCAAAGCGGAAAATGAGGCTGCGCTTTCGACAAAGCTCAGTATCTCCTCCGGCGCGATCCCGCTCTTGCTCGCCTCCGCGCCGACGTTGATCTCTATCAGCACATCCTGCCGCAGACCGCGCTTCTGCGCCTCGCGGTCGATGCTTTCCGCCAGCCTGAGCGAGTCTACGGAATGGATCAGCTCCGCGCTGCCGACCACCTGCCTGACCTTGTTGGTCTGAAGATGTCCGACGAAGTGCGCCGGCTTCCCGCCATAGGCGTTCTGCGCAAGCTTGGCCGTCAGCTCCTGCACGCGGTTTTCTCCGAACATGTCCACATACGGCGCGGCGCTTCTGACCGTCTCCGCGTCCTGCGTCTTGCTGGCGGCACAGAGATATACCCTGTCCGACCGCCCCGCAGCCGTCAGCGCCCCGTCTATACGCTCTCTTATGCGCTCTATACGTTCCCGCAGCTTTTCCGCACCGTCAGCCACCGCTACTTCACCACCTTGTTATGCTCTATATCCTTTGCGCTTATAACCACCTTGTCGTACATGTAAAGCCCCTTGGACGGGCTTGACGCCGGTACTGCCAGATAATAGCTCTCCGTCTGATATACCCACTCGATCGGCTTGAACTTTATCATCGCGCCCTCAAGACAATATACGCCCCACTTGCCGTCGAGACTGCGGAGCGCCTCGCGCGGGACCTTGATCCCGCTGTATGTGCCGAGCACCATGTCTGCATTCTGATGTCTGCTGCTGAGATAATCCTCCTTCATCTCTCTGCTTTTCAGGATCACGACCGCTTCCCCGCCGTATGTACGCACGTCCTCTATGCTCATTTTGAGCTTGTCCGATCCGATCTCCAGAAAGTACACGTCCGTGCTTTTCAGCTTTTTCAGCGCATCCGCCTGCTCCTGCGTCACCGCCGCGGCAAAATACCATTCGTAATTGTCCACGATCACTCCGATGGCGTCCGAGCGCACCGGCTCGTCGGACACGGCTCGTATATCCGCCGGAGTAAGCTCGTCGATATCCGCCGGAGTATATGCCGCCGCAGCTCCGTCGCTGCTTCTGATAAAATAGCCAGAAACCGCCGCCCGCACGGACGACGAGCTTTTGCTCATCTCTCCCCGGAGGCGCTCTATCTCATCTTCGGTCTGCCGTATCTTTTCACGGTAGCTGTCGAGGTTGGAGAGTCCCGCGCTCCTGCCGACGATGAGCTGCTGCAGCGTGCTGTACGCGCCGCCGATGGAATTGAGCCTGCCGGTATCAAGCTGCTTTGCCACGCTGCTCATGCGGCTGTATATCATCGAATCCAGCTTGAGGGTGTCGGTTCCTCCGCTCAGGCTGCTGTATGCGTATTCCAGCCCGTCCAGCCGATCCTGCGCCGCCCGCAGCCTGCGGTAATCCTCCGCCGCCGAGGCGCTGTCGAAGAATATCGCCAGCTCCTGCCCAACCGAAACCTTTTCGCCGTTTTCCGCCAGATATTCCATGTATCCCGTGTTTTCTCCGGACACGCTCTGCTGCGAACGCAGGAATATCCCCTCCGCAAAGATCTTGTCCTCCACGGTCACGACCAGCGCATCGACCGTCTTGATCTGCACGGACAGGTTCTGTGCCACCTGATAGCCTATGTAAAATAAAAACAGAAGCAAAAGCACGGCGGCAGCCAGCTTTTTTACGGCGTTCAGCGATCTCAATCCAATCTCTCCTTAATTCTGTGTCAGCTCGATCATTTTCTGCGGTATTATCGTCGATACCGCATGCTTGTAAATCAAATACTGCTTTCCCTCGAACAGCAGCATTATCGTGTAGCCGTCAAACGCCGTTATGACCCCCCGCTGCTGAAAGCCGTTGGTCAAAAACACCGTGAGCGGCACCCTTTCCTTCCTCGCCTCGTTCAGAAACACGTCCTGCAGGTTCATTTTTACATTCATGATAACGTCCCCTTTTCGGTAAGATTTGACATTATCATTTTAATCCAAATTCCCTGATATATTTTGTCGATTTGCGGAATATCTCCTCATTATCTGAAAAATCCGGCGTCTCTATCCAGCTTACCCGCTCGTCCGCCCGCAGCCAGGTGAGCTGACGTTTGGCATAATTGCGGCTCTTTTGCTTTATCAGCGCGGCAGTATCCTCCAGCGACGCCCGACCCTCAAAATAGTCTATAAACTGCCGATATCCTATTGCCTGCGCGGCTGTACCCTGGAGTTTTCCGGAGGTGTAAAGGCTTCTGACTTCTGCCTCCAGTCCGCGCTCCAGCATCATATCCACCCGCCGGTCTATACGCTCGTACAGCATCTCGCGCTCAAGCGGCGCAAGCGCCAGCATCAGCGCGTCGTAGCGGGGCGCATGCTCCTGCGTGCGCAGATTGTGGCTTGTTATCGTGTCGCCCGTGTCGGCAAAGACCTCCAGCGCGCGCAATATGCGCTTTTTGTCGTTTATATGCAGTCTCGCGGCGCTGTCCGGGTCGCAGTCGCGCAGCATCTGCATCATATGCTCTGCTCCGCGCTCGTCCCAGAGGCGCTCCAGCCGCTCCCGGCTGCCGGTCTCCTCGCCGCTTGCTGCAAAGCCATGACCGGCGATAAGCGCGTTTATATAAAGCCCCGTGCCGCCGCAGATTATCGGCAGTCTGCCGCGGGAAGCGATATCCTCCACGCAGTCGGAGGCCTCCTGCGCATATCTCGCCGCCGAATAGCTCTCGCCCGGCTCGGCAACGTCCAGCATATGATGCGCCACGCCGCGCATCTCCTCCGCATCCGGCTTTGCCGTGCCGATATCCATACCGCGATATATCTGCATGGAATCCGCCGAGACGACCTCGCCGCCGAAACGCAGCGCCAGCTCTATCGCCAGCGCCGTTTTGCCGGAGGCGGTGGGACCTGTGACCACTACTATCTTCTTCATCACAGCACCCGCTTAAATCTCTTTTCCAGCTCCCGCCTTGTTATCTGCACCGCCACCGGTCTGCCGTGCGGACAGTTGCGCACACGTATATCGGAGATGACCGTCTGCGCCAGCTTTTCCAGCTCGCGGGCATCGTTTTTGTCGCCGCCTTTGATCGCCGCGCGGCATGACACGCTCATCAATATCTCCTCGAACAGCTCGCTCTCCGGATATTTGCCCTGCATGAGCTTTTCCGCGATGTCGGATATAACGTAGCCGATATCACCGGCCTCCAAATACATCGGCGCGCTGCGTACCAGCAGCTTGCCGGTTCCGAAATCCTCCGTTTCAAAGCCCGCGCGCCGCAGCAGCTCCGCGTGCTCAAGGCAGACTGCCTTTTCAGCCGCCGAGAGCGTCACCGTTTCCGGCGCCAGCAGACTTTGCATCGCCTGTTCTTCGGTCTGCTCCTTAAGGCGGTTGAAGATTATCTTTTCGTGCGCGGCATGCTTGTCTATCAGCCACACCTCGTCTCGAAGCTGGACGATCAGATAGGTATCGAAAAGCTCGCCCGCCATGCGGATATCCGGCAGCTCTGCCGCCTGCATTTCCGCCGCCGGATTTTTCTTTTCTTCCTCACGCGGCGTAAGCTCCGAAGCGGGCGCAGCGTCTGACGCCGGCTCCGCTGCCGGCAAGGGTTTTTCCTCCGCCGCCGGAGGCGTCTGCCTGTTCTCCCGCAGCCTGCCGTAAATATTTTCATAAGAAAGCTTGGTCTTGTATTGCAGCTTCGGGGTGCTGTCCTCCAGCCTTGATACCGAGCTGCCGAAGCTCTCCTTGTGCGTATATACCGGCGCAGTCGGTCGCGGCGGCACGGCTATGCTCTGCTGCATCTCCGTCACATTATCCTCACGCACGGCTCCCTCGCTGCGGCGCAGGGAGCGCATCTCCTCCAGCGAGTCCAGCGCGCCCGAAACCGCGCTGCTGACCGCCGAGAATATCTCGCCCTCCCGCGAGAACTTTACCTCCAGCTTGGAGGGGTGTACGTTCACGTCCACCGCCGAAAGGTCCAAATGAAGATTTATAAAGCACGCCGGATATCTCCCCGGCATTATTTTGCCCTTATACGCTTGATCTATCGCCGCTGACAAGGTTTTCGACTTTACTACCCTGCCGTTGACGAAAAACGTTTGCAGACTGCGGTTTGCCCGGCTGAACTGCGGAATTGTGATCATTCCGTCCACGCTGACTCTGCCGAGCGAGCCAGCCATGGATATCAGCGACTCCGCCACGTCCTTTCCGTGGGCGGCATATACTGCGTTGAGCGTCTTGCCGTCTCCGCGAGTGGCAAAGCATTCTCTGCCGTCGCGGATAAGCTTGAAGGCGATATCAGGCCGCGCTATCGCGGCGTTTATCACCGCAGTCTCGATATACGACGCCTCTGTTGCGTCCTTCTTCAAGAACTTTGCTCGGGCGGGAATGTTATAAAACAGCTCGCGTATCACCACCGTAGTTCCGTTGGGGCAGCCCGTTGCGCCGAAGCCCGTTTCCTCGCCGCCCTCGATGGATATCTGTACGCCCTCCTGCGCGTCCTGGGTCTTTGTAAACATGTCCACCTTGGCAACGGAAGCTATCGCCGCCAGCGCCTCGCCGCGAAAGCCGAGCGTGCCTATCGCCGCAAGGTCCTTCTCCGTGCGAATTTTGCTGGTGGCGTGACGCATGAAGGCTGTGCGCACATCCTCCTCCGCAATTCCGCAGCCGTCGTCCGTCACGCGCAGATATGCCACGCCGCCGTTTCTTATCTCCACGATTATATTTTTTGCTCCGGCGTCCACGGCGTTTTCTATAAGCTCCTTTGCCGCGCTGCCCGGACGCTCCACTACCTCGCCGGCGGCGATCATATTAGCTACGTTGGGATCGAGCTGAAGAATTCTCGGCATATCAACACTCCTTCGCTTCTTTGCTTATCTCGTACAGGAAGGTCAGCGCCTCTATCGGCGTCAGCGTATCCGGCTGCAGCTCCTTGAGCCGCTTCACTATATCCGCCTGCGCCATGCCCACCATGGAAAACTGCTCCTCCGCAGGCTGCGGCGGCGCCGTGCGGCTTTCCCTGCTGCCCGCGCTGCGCTGCTCTATCTCCGTCAGCAGCGTCTTGGCGCGGCGGATCACCTTCTCCGGCAGCCCCGCGAGCCGCGCCACGTCGATGCCGTAGCTGTCGTTCGCACCGCCGGGGACTATCTTTTTGATGAAGATTATCTCCTCGCCGCGTTTTTTCACCACTATATTGTAATTCTTCACGCCGGAAATCACGCCCTCCATCTCGCACAGCTCGTGATAGTGCGTGGCAAAGAGCGTCTTTGCCCCGACGGAGCCCTTGTCCGCGACATACTCCAGCACCGCCCTCGCTATCGCCATGCCGTCAAAGGTGGAGGTGCCGCGCCCTATCTCGTCCAAAATCAGCAGACTGCGTCTCGTGGCGTTGCGCAGTATCTCCGTCACCTCGTTCATCTCCACCATGAAGGTGGAGCGCCCGCCGAACATATCGTCGCTCGCGCCCACGCGGGTGAATATCCTGTCACAGATACCCACCGACGCCGACGCTGCGGGCACAAAGCTGCCGCACTGCGCCATCAGTGTTATCAGCGCCACCTGCCGCATGAAGGTGGACTTGCCCGCCATGTTGGGCCCGGTTATGATGTAAACACGGTTGTCGCCGCCGTCCAGCAGCGTGTCGTTTGGCACGAAAAGCCCGCCCTCGGGCGCGCGCTCCACTATCGGATGGCGTCCGTCACGTATCTCAATTCGGTCGGAGTCGTCCACCTCCGGCATGCAGTAATTGTACCGCGCCGCCGCCTCGGCAAAGGAGCGCAGAACGTCCGCCTCCGCCACTGCCTGCGCGGAAGCGCGCACACGCTCCGCCTCCGCCGCGACCGCATCCCTGACGCCGCAGAACAGCTCGTATTCCAGCGCCGTCAGCCTGTCGCTCGCAGAGAGCACCTCGCCCTCCAGCTCCTTCAGCTCCGGCGTTATGTACCGCTCGCAGTTTGCCAGCGTCTGCTTTCTGATATAATCCTCCGGCACCTGCGCCGTCTGTCCGCGGCTGACCTCTCTATAGTCGCCGAACACGCGGTTGTAGCCCGTCTTCAGCTTGGTTATCCCCGTGCGCTCGCGCTCACGCCGCTCTATCTCCAGTATGCGCCCCGCGCCGCCGCTGAGCAGGTCGCGCAGCCTGTCCGCCTCCGCGTCGAAGCCCTTTTCTATCATGCCGCCCTCCCGCACGGAAAACGGCGGCTTTTCCACGATGGCGCGGTCGATAAGCTGCGCGATATCGTCCAGCGTATCTATCTTATCCGCGAGGGCGCGCATATATCTTGAGCCGAGCCCGCCGAGCATCTTCTTGACCGCCGGCAGCACGCGGCACACCTGCTCCAGCGAGCGCAGATCGCGCCCGTTGGCGCTGCCGTAAGATATCCGCGTCATGATGCGCTCTATGTCGTATACGTGCCCAAGCTCCTCCGCAATGCTGTCGCTGAGCTGAGGCTCGTCCAAAAACGCCTTGACCCCGTTCTGCCGACTCTGTATCTGCACCCGGTCCACCAGCGGCTTTTCCAGCCATTGGCGGATAAGGCGCGCGCCCATCGCCGTTTTTGTATGATCCAGCACCCACAGCAGCGACCCCTTTTTGTCGCCGGTATGCAGCGAGCGCGTTATCTCCAGATTGCGTCTGGCATTATAATCCAGCTCCATGAACTGCTTGCTGCTGTAAATACGCAGCTTATTTATGTATGGCAGCTTGCTCTTCTGCGTTTCGTGCAGATAAGAGAGCAGCCCGCCTACCGCGCGCACCAAATGCTCACGCGAGGCAAGCTCCGCATGCTCCGCCTGTGGAAACTGCTCCCGCAGCACGGAAAGCGCGGTCTCGAAGATAAAGCGCCACTCGCCGCCGTGCTCCACGTGGCAGCCGAGGCGGTTCTGGGCAAAGTCCATTACCGCCTTATTCGAGCAGGCGCTGTCCGACATCACGACCTCGCGCGGCTCAAACTTGCCGAACTCGTTGAGCACATGCTCGGCGCTGTCCGCCGCGCCGCAATCCGCCGCCCAGAACTCACCCGTTGAAATATCGCAGAACGCCGTCCCGCAGCCGAGGCTGTCCATATATACCGCGGAGATATAATTGTTCTGCCCCTCGCTGAGCATGGAGCTTTCTATCACTGTGCCCGGCGTTATCATCCGCACGACCTCGCGCCGTACCAGCCCCTTCGCCTTGGCAGGATCCTCCGTCTGCTCGCATATCGCCACCTTGTAGCCCTTGGCTATCAGCCGGGCGATATATCCCTCCGCGCTGTGGTACGGCACGCCGCACATCGGCGCGCGCTCCGGCTGACCGCAGTCTCTGCCGGTGAGTATAAGGTCAAGCTCTCTGGACGCGGTCTCCGCATCGTCAAAGAACATCTCGTAAAAGTCTCCCAGCCGGTACATGAGTATGCAGTCCTCATGCTGACGCTTTATATCTATGTACTGCTGCATCATCGGCGTGAAGCCGCCGGTATTTTTGACCTCCATTATAGCCTCATACCATCCTTCCGAACAGCGCCCATGTGCTGTTTCTTTCTATCAATACGTCGGCATACTCTCCTATCATGCTCCTGTCTCCGCGCAGATGCACGAGCTTGAAGCCCTCTGTGCGCGCGGACAGCTCGTAATTCTTATCCTCGCTGATGCCGTCTATCAGCACGCGCTGCATCGTCCCCACATATTTCTCGTTTTTCTCCCACGATATCCTGTTCTGCAGCTCCATCAGGCGGTCAAAGCGCACCTGCTTTACGTCCCGCGGCACCTGCTCCGGCATGTCATACGCCGGCGTGCCCTTGCGCCGGGAATAAATAAAAGTGAAAAGCGAGTCGAAGCGCACCTTTTCCAAAAGGGCGACCGTCTGCTCGAAGTCCTCCTCCGTCTCGCCGGGAAAGCCGACGATGATATCGCTCGTTATCGTTATCTCCGGCATGAGCTTGCGCGCATAATCCACCAGAGAGATGTATTTTTCGCTGTCATAGCGGCGGTTCATCCGTTTCAGCACGCGGTCGCTGCCGCTCTGCACCGGCAGATGGATGCTGCGGCAGACCTTTTCACACGCCGCCATGGTGTCAAACAGCTCGTGCGTTGCGTCCTTGGGATGACTGGTCATGAAGCGCACGCGAAAATCCCCCGGCAGCGCGTTTATCCTCCGCAGCAGCTCCGGAAAAGCACAGCAACCCTCAAGGTCGCTGCCGTATGAATTGACATTCTGCCCCAGCAGAGTTATATCGCGGTAGCCCTGCGCCAAAAGCCGCTCCGCCTCCCCGACTATGTCCTCCGGACGGCGGCTGCGCTCCCTGCCGCGCACGTACGGCACCACGCAGTACGAACAGAAATTGTTGCACCCGTAGGCAATGGAAAGCCACGCCGAGGGGCGCTCCTTCCTGACAGGCTTTATATTTTCGAGGATAAGACCGCGCTCGTCGCCGCTGAGATCAAATATCCGGCGGCTGCCGCTGAGCCGCTCGTGCAGAAACTCCGGAAAGCGCCACAGCGCATGCGTGTCGAACACTATATCGACATAAGGATAGCTCGCCTTGACCTTGTCCGCGACGTGCTGCTGCTGCACCATGCATCCGCATATGCAGACCAGCATGTTGGGATTTGCCTTTTTATAATGCGAGGTCTCGCCCACGTTGCCGAGTGCCCGCATCTCCGCATGCTCGCGTATGGCGCAGGTGTTGAAAACCAGCACGTCCGCCTTCTCCGGCGTTTCGGTGAGGGCAAAGCCCATATCGACCATCATGCCCTTGATAAGCTCCGTATCCGCCTCGTTCTGCTGGCAGCCGAAGGTGACCACACAGCCAAGCGGCTGTCTTTTCAGCCTGTCGAGGTAGAAAACGCGGTTTTTTTCTATATAATCCTGCTGCAGCGCCACCTGCTCCGGCGACAAAACTCTGTTATCCTTCTGCATGACATCCTCCGAAAAAACTCTTACAAGATATTGTAGCACATTTTTTGCAATTACGCAATATCAAGCGTTTTATTTAAGCATTTTTATTTTGGCGGCAGGCATCGACAAAATCCGCAAACAGCCGCGCCATCTCCATGCAGGTCGCGTATTTCGCTCCCGCCTTGCCCAGCATCAGCTCCGGATGCCACTGCACTCCCCATATCGGCAGGCGCTCATGCTCCACCGCCTCTATCACGTCGCCCGCCCACGCCGTCGGCTTCAGCCCGTCGCCCGGCGTCTTGACCGCCTGATGATGATAGCTGTTTGCCGTATATCGGCTGCCGAGCAGCGCCGCGTGCGAGCCGGGCTGCGCCTTTATTTCGTGCGTGCCTTTGCTGTGTCCGCTTATCCCGCACTGGCTCTCCAGATCCTGCCACAGCGTGCCGCCCAGCGCGACGTTTATCGTCTGAACGCCGCGGCATATGCCGAATATGGGCTTGCCCCGTTCGGCAAAGGCGCGGAAAAGCGCCAGCTCCTCCTCGTCGCGGCGCTCGTCTGTCTCCCCGCACTGCTCCAGCTTTTCCTCGCCGTATCTGTGCGGGACGATATCCACTCCGCCGCTGAGCAGCAGTCCATCCGCCTTCTCCGCCGCCGCGTCCGCGCTGCCGCCGAGATAAAGCTGCGGAAGACCTCCGGCATCCGCCAAGCATTCCCCGTAAGGAAAGTTGATCATACGCCGCAGCATGCCGCTCTCCGGATTTACATAAAATCCGCTTGCCACCAATATGACGGGAGTCATTCGCCTCACCTCATCAAGAAATTATTTTGGTTTTCCGTATCATTATATGTCCTGCCGGCGAAAAAGTCAAAAAAACTGCCCGTCTTTGCGACGGGCAGGAGTGCTTTTGAAGTTGTCATGCCGATGTGCGGTTTAAAATCAGTGCAGCTCGTTGATATAGTCCTTGGACACGCTCTGCACGAGGTCGCTCGCCTCCAGCTTTTCTATCAGCGCGTCCAGCTCCTCCGAGCTCATGGGACGAGAAGTGCTGACCGTTATTATCGGCGCCATCTTCATCTCATACATTATTTTCAGTCCGTATTTGTCAAGCAGCGCCTTCAGCTCTTCCTTTGACGCGCCCTCGCTGACCGTGATTATCAGCGAACTTGCGCTGTGCGCCCTGTCTTCTCCCTCTTTGATTATCACCGGTTCACCGCTTTCTGCCTCAGCCGTATTTTTTACGCCCTCATGCGCCAGCATGGATACCGACATGAGCGTGCATATGATGAAAATTATAAACTTCTCCATCCCTGCGCCTCCTTTTTGCTGCCGCTTTTGCCTCTTTTACATTTAGACTTCAAAGAGCGGAATAAGTTCCCTCCATGTCGGAAAAATCAAGCGGACGGCATATTGCCGCCCGCTTTTGCACGTCATTTCATTTCCAGTCCATGCGCGATTTTGCCCGCTCTCACGTGCGTGTGGACGCCGTTCTCCACGGCAAGCTTGCCGTTTACGATAACGATATCTACTCCGTCCGGCTTGTGGCGCGGGTCGGTAAAGTCCTCGTTGCTGCGAAGGTTGTCCTTATCCAGCACCAGCACGTCGGCAACCAGCCCTTCGCGTATAAAGCCCCTGTCCTTTACACCGAGCGCAACAGCAGCGTTGCCGGTCATTTTTCGGATAGTTTCCTCAAACGGGAAGTCCTTGCGCTTTTCAATAAAGGTTATCATGCCGCAATAGCTGGTCGGCGTGCTGTAATCTACCGGCATATCCGGCAGCTCGCCCTCGAAATCGTAATCATAGCCGCAGTTGTCCAGACCCATGCAGGCTTCCTCCGCCTGATTATAGACGTTGGTATGCTTGCCGGAGCCGAGGCGGTTCTGCTTATAGCGAGTGTCCATATCCTGAAGCAGTATCTCAAACATGGCGTAGACCGGCTCCTTGCCCATCTCGTCCGCTATTTCCTTAATGGTCTTGCCCTCGTAGGACTTGTTCTTGCAGCGCAGAATGGGATAGTTCTCGTTAAATCTGCCGAAGGAGGGGTTCTTATTATTCTTTATCGCCTCGGCTATCTCAAACTGATAGGCAGGGCTCTTCAGCTTTTCGGCAAATGCCTTTTTGCCGCCGCAGCAGGCGACGTAATACTTCACGATGCCCGCCAGATCAGGGAAGAAGAACCACGGAATATACTCCGGCACCAGCACGTCCCATGTGACATGAAGCCCCTTGGCGCGGTACTCGTTGATTATCTCCAGCGATTTTTCCGCGCTGGCGTCCAGCATCTTCTGATCGAATGGCACGGCGCTGAAGCCGGGCTGGATATGACTGATATGGACGTGCAGTCCATGCTTCAGCCCTATCTCCATCAGCTCCTTCATGCCGTCGATGGGGTGCGCATCCTCGCCGGTGTTGGGATCCTTCCCTCTGCTGCGGGTGTGCGCGGCGAGAATGCCGTTATATGGCTTGAGGCACTCCGCAAGCTGGCAAAGCTCGTCAAAGCTGGCGAACATGCCGGGTGCGTAATCCAGACCGAAGCTGAGTCCCGTCGCGCCGGATTCCATCGCCTCGATGACGTGTTTTTTCATCACGTCTATCTCTTCCTGTGTGGCAAAACGCTTGTAGTCAAAGCCCATGGCGTCCATTCTTATCTCGGCGTGTCCGACCTCCATGTACATGTTGATGCCGAGCCCGTCGCGGCGCAGTCTCTCGCGGAAATCGCCGAAGGTCGTCCAGTCCATATCGACGCCGAAACGCTTTTTGAAAGCCTTGCGCAGCGTCTCAGTATCCGCCGCCGGATAACTGCCGGGTCCTTTGCCGTAGGTCATGAGCGGCATTATCTCCTCAAACGCCTTTACGTCCTCGAGCATGCCGATGAAATAACGCCCGGCAGGCGCCATCGTCATGCCGCAATGTCCGGTAAAGCCGGTGGTTATGCCCTGCCCCAGCAGTCCTTCCATATCGGGACAAAGCATCGCGGTGAGGTCTGCGTGGCAATGCATATCTATAAAGCCGGGCGTCACATACTTGCCGGCGGCGTCGATGACCTTCTCCGCGCTCTCGCTGCCGAGACTGCCTATTTTTGCTATCTTGCCATCCTTGATGGCGACGTCGGCGGCGAATGCCTTTGCGCCGCTGCCGTCTATGACCTGTCCATTTTTGATAATGATATCATACATAATACATCATCCCTTCGTATTTTAATTATTTCAATTTTATTATATCTTCATTCCCCCAAAAATACAAACAAAACATCTGCGTGAAAATTTAGTAAATATGCTCAAGCGCCGGACGGCTCGGTGCAAAAACCCGAGCCGTCCGGCTGCATTTTGTCAATCAAGTTGTCTGTTTGTCAAAGCAGCTCTCCGCTGCGCACATGCGTATGCGTGCCGTGATCGACGGCGATCCTGCCGTTGACGATGACATAGTCAAAGCCGTCCGGACGCTGACGCGGATCGATCAGGTTTTCATTGCTGCGCAGGTTTTCGCAGTCTATCACCAAGATATCCGCCGCCATATTTTCCCTGATATAGCCGCGGTCACGCAGCCGCATATTATCGGCGGCGTTGCCGCTCAGCTTGCGTATCGTTTGCTCTATCGGCTTGTCCCGCTGCGACTCAAGGAACTTTATCATGCCGCAATAGCTCACCGGCGTGCTGCGGTCTGCCGGCATATCCGGCAGCGCGCCCTCGTAATCGTAGTTGAAGGCGCAGTTGTCCAGCCCTATACTCGCCTCGGGACGGTTTTCATACACCCTCGTTTCCATCAAGCCCGGCGCCAAGGGATAGCTTGCGCAGGTCTCTATATCCTCATGCAAGATCTGCACCATCATCTCCTCTGATGACACGCCGCGCTCCTCCGCCAGTGTGCGGATGCTCTTGCCGATATAGGCGCTGTTTTTGCATTCAGTTACCTCCACGCTGTCATTCCAGCGCGGAAAGACTATGCGCTCTTTATTTTTCAGCTTTTCCGCGATGTAGAAGCGGAAGCCCGGCGACCTCAGCTTTTCGGAAAACGCCTTATTGCCGCCCGCGGCGCTGATGTAATAAATCAGCACGCTGGCAAGCTGCGGAAAGTAATAAAACGCCCTCACCGGTATGGTCAGCACGTCCCATGTGACGCGCACGCCCTTGGCGCGGTATTCGTCTATGAGCTGCAGCAGACGCTCTGCACCGGCGTCGAACATATGCTGGTCGCCAAAGCAGCCATTGTAACCGCCGCAGATATGGCTGATATGCACGGGCACGCCGACCTTCAGCCCCAGCTCCATCAGCTCCCTCGCACCGTACAGCATATGCTGCTCCATCTTTACGCCGCGGCGCTCATTCCGCATCTGGCAATGCGCGGCGACTATGCCTCCGTAGCTTTTCACCACCTCCGCGAGCTGGTACATCTCGTCATCCTCGGCGTAATTGCTCGCGTCGTAGTCGAGTCCGAAGGACATGCCGCAGGCGCCGTGCTCCATTGCCTCGGCGATATCCGCCTTCATATGATCTATCTCCGCCTGTGTGGCAGGGCGCTTGAAATCCGGTCCCAGCGCCGATATCCGCACCTGACTGTGTCCCACCAGCATGTTCATATTCACGCCCACGCCGGTGCTCTTGAGCTTTTCCCGATAATCTCCAAAGCTCGTCCAGTCCATCTCCACGCCGAAGCGTTCTTTAAAAGCCCTTCTCATTGTCGGTGAATCGAGGCAGGGATATGCACCCGGAAACCACGACGCCAGATCATGCGGTATCACAAGCTGCATCGCCTTGGTATCCTCGAACATGCCCGTCCAATACTCGCCCACCGGCGCCATGCCCATGCCGCAGTGACCGGTGAATACGGTGGTGACGCCCTGCCCCAGCAGGTTTTCCGCGTCAGGATACAGGCATACCGTAAGGTCGGCGTGGGAATGCATATCTATAAATCCGGGCGTGACGATGCGCCCGGCGGCGTCTATCACCTTTTCCGCGTCTTCCCGTATCTCGCCTATTTTGACTATCTTGCCATCCTTCACCGCCACGTCCGCGACATATGGCGCGCCGCCGCTGCCGTCAACTATCTTGCCGTTTTTTATCAGGATATCGTACATGCTGCCTCTCCTTTTCTTTTAAATATTTTACAGATATATCTTAAACCCTTCTGCGCGCACCTAGCAACACTTTCCGCAAATTTCTTTTTTAGGAATAAATAAAAAAAGACTCCGGAGGAGTCTGAAGGCTCTCCGGAGTCCTGTGCCGTTTAAATTATTCCTTCGTCTCGATAACAACGCCGGAACCGACAGTTCTGCCGCCCTCGCGGATAGCGAAGCGCAGACCCTTCTCGATAGCGATCGGCGTGATCAGCTCAACATTCATGTCGACGTTGTCGCCGGGCATGCACATCTCGGTGCCGGCAGGCAGGGAGATGACGCCGGTAACGTCAGTCGTACGGAAATAGAACTGCGGACGATAGTTGTTGAAGAACGGGGTGTGACGGCCGCCCTCTTCCTTGGACAGAACGTACACCTGACCGACAAACTTGGTGTGCGGCTTGATGCTGCCGGGCTTAGCCAGAACCTGGCCGCGCTCTACGTCAGTCTTGTTGATGCCGCGCAGCAGGCAGCCGATGTTGTCGCCCGCCTCAGCGTAATCGAGCAGCTTGCGGAACATCTCGATGCCGGTAACAACAGTCTTGCGGGGAGCGTCCATGAGACCGACGATCTCGATCTCCTCAGACAGCTTGAGCTGACCGCGCTCCACACGACCG
>JAFTDT010000087.1 GCA_017453985.1 Clostridia bacterium | reverse complement strand
GCGGCGATACTCATGAGATTTATCGAGAAATAAAAGCCTGGCCATGACAAAGCAGAGCGAGAAGCATAATAGCTTCTCGCTCTGCTTTCTTTTTACTTTGCTGTCATTGAACAAGACCGTCGCATCATTCGGCGGCAACGGTCAGCGTGCCGTCGATTATTTTTTCTCTGACCTCTTGGCATTTTCTCAGCATATCACTATCAATATTATTGTTTCTCGCCGGCAGACCGACGCCGTTGTTGGCGCTGTTCATCAGCACTATGCGCCCGCCCTGAAACTCATTGTTCACAGCCGAGTCAAGAAGCTCCTCCACCGCGGCGGAGATATACCTGACGGCGGAGGTGAGGACGACGGACTGGTTCCCCTCGTATATACCGTTGTAATACTGATCGACGCCCGTGCCGATCGCCCATATATCGTCGCCGCTCGCGCGTCTGACCTTTGCCTCGATGAGCGCGCCGCGGCTGCTGTGTCCGGCGGCGATGAGCAGGCAGTTTACGCCGCTGTCAAAGAGCTGCGCCGCAAGCTGCTGGGCAACGGACTCGTTGTGAAAGGAGCCTACGGATAAAAAGCTGCTGATTTTTATGTTTACAGACGTACCGTAATTCGCGTTGGCATAGAGCACTCCCTGCTGAAATCCGGCGCTGCACCGCAGCTCCGAGTCGGTCTTGGCGCCGAGCACAGCCCCCGCCTCGCCCTCCTGCACCTTGAGCGCGGCGGCGACGCCGGCGACAAAGGCAGACTCCTGATCCTCGGAAAATACGGCGGCGGAGTTCTCCTCAAGCCGCTCGGGAACAAAATCCGCGGCGATAAAATAGCAGTCTCGGTATTTGTCCTGCGCCGCGATAAGGGCGTCTGAGAAAACATATCCGCAGACGATTATCATGCGATGCCCGGCGGAATAGAGCTTGTCTATCCGCGTCATGCACGCCTCGGAGGTCGGGGCGTCCGGCTGCACGAGCGTCGTTTCGGCAAGTCCGTACCGCTTTTTTACGACCTCGGCGGCTTTCCAGACCTCGCGGTCGGGCGACGCCTCCGCATTGCCGGTCTTTTCGTTCACCGGCAGCTCGTCTGCGGTTATGATCGCTATTTTCAGTTCGGTGTTTTTATTGTCGCTGCATGCCGTCAGACAGAGCAGCATGGACAGGATAAGCAGCAGGGGCAGGGCTTTTTTTATCATGGCTTGAATACCTCCGGACTAAAACTGATGAAGATGGCGGCGCGGTCACTGCTCGGCGCCGTCGATGTAGATGCTTGCGGTCTTGCTGACCACGGAAACAAAGGTCTGACCTCTGGCGCATACAAGCTCGCTTCCGTCGGCGGTGTAAAAGCGTATGGGCGAGTTGTATTTTTCCTTTTCCCAGGTTATTTCCGTATATTTGCCGTCGCAGAAATAATATCCCTTACCGCTGCCGGTGGTCGTTATCTCCACCAGATGCAGGTCGCTGTTCGGCACGTCGCGCAGCTCCATGCGCAGCACCAGCAGATTTTTCACGCTGATCTGCTGCTTGTGCCATGCGTCCATGTGCGGCTCGTCATACTGAAAGCGGAGATAATTGCCGCTCTCGGCGTCATAGGTATAATAGGGCATATGCCTGCTGCTGAAGGTCACCTGCACCTTTTCGGCGGGAAGACCTTCTGCGGCGCTGTGGCGCTCGGAAAAATTGAAGGCGGAGGGGTCGTCCTCCAGCTCGAGGGGAGACTTGAGCTTGGCAAGCGCCTTTTCCACATATTCGCCGGTGGTGTAGACAGAGTGGACAGAGCCGAGCTGCCTTTTGCGGTCGGCGTCGCGGAAATAGAGCGTGCCCTCCCAGCTTCCCTTGGTGCCGTCGAGATTTATCAGGTCGCTGCGCGCAGCGATGGCGGAATACGCCGGTACGCTGCCGCCGAAGTGCAGATATACCGCGCCGTAGCTCTGGGCGATATCAATGAAATACGGTCTGGAGGAGCGAATGCTGGCGATACGCTCTATCTTGGCAGGATCCTTGAAAATGGCGAGCAGACGGGTTATGCGCCCCTCGGCAAGCATCTCGTAGATGATATCTGCCTTTGAGACGCCCCACTGCGGCAGGCTGTCATAGCTGTTGCTGACCATGATGGAAACGGGGCGGCGGTGCAGCGCCTCATCGGAGATCCCGTCGCAAAGCCCGGTGAGGGGATTTACATTGCCGTCGGGAACAAATGTGTCGTCAGGCTCAGGTTCCGGCTCAGGGTCGGGTTCCGGCTCCGGCTCCGGTTCGGGCTTGTCGTCCTGCTCGTCCGGAGCGCCGGTTTCGACCGGTTCGCTCCCAGTATCCGCGACGGTGCTGCTGCCGTCCTGCACAGGCTCCGACTTTGGCGAGCATGCGGAGCACAGCAGCAGAATATATATCAAACACAGAATGGCGGCGCATAGCTTTTTCATCGGAATATCCTCCTGTCGGTTTTGTCATTTATCGGCGCCGCCGCCTGCGAGCAGGCTGACGACGGTCTGGAATATCTTCTCGGCGTTTTCCTTGAAATTGCGCTTGACAAGCTCGCACTGACGGGGCGTGGCTGCCATGATCTCCAGCGCGAGGTGCTCAGTGTCCTTATCGCATATCTTCATGGAAACGGTATAGGTCCCGTCGTCGTTCTGCCGCTGCGAGGTCTTGAGAGAAGCCTCTCGCCGCACCTTGAGTATCACCTGCAGCGCGGCGCTCTGCGCCTTGTCGCGGACGGTGAAGGGAAGGTCGCGGTCCAGCGCGGCGACGACCTCTGCACCCTTGGGCGTGATGACGAATTGCTTTGACCCGCCGCTTTCCAGCGAGGCGATATGACGGCTGGCGAGCAGGTCGACCATCGCCTCGGAAAACTCAAAATATCCAAAGCCGTCGTCTACCAGCACGATCTCGAGCAGATCGCTCTCGGTTATGGCGAACGGCACAAGGCTCAGCCCGAAAAGAATGAGCGATTTTATGTCCTTTTCTTCACGAATAAATCCGTATCGCATTCGAAATATCCTCCGCAAGTTCTTAGTACGCATACATCATAACATATCCGTGAAAAAAAACAAAGGGGTATTGTGAAAGTCGGTAAAAATGTTGCAATAACAGTGGAATAATATTTGCGCGGCGGAGGCATCGCGCCTGCATATCCGGCAAAAATATATTTTACGGGGGGACGGTATTATGAGCGTCGGCGTGAGAGAGTTTGAAAAAAAGAGAATAAAGCGCGAGATAAAGCGCGGAGGCGCGGTCATATTCAAATATGACGTCGAGTTTCCGTATGTGACGGACGACGCCGCAGCGAGTGAAAAGTACAGGAGTTGGGCGCGGACGGTGGAAAAGGCGGTGCTTGCGGAGGGGCTGCATTCGGCAGGGAGACAGTATGCGGCGCTTTTTCGCAGCGGACACTTCGCGCCGCTCTCGGCGGAGGCGTCCTGTCAGGTGATGTATAACCTGAACGGGATAATGTCGGCCTTTGACGATATATATATCGACAGGAGGAATGAAGGCACGAGGCTGCACAGGGCTTCGCTGACGGTGGACGTCGGTTCGCGTCAGATGCGGTTGGGGTCGCTGTTCGCGCCCGGCGCGCGCTGGCGGGAGCTGCTGCTCGGAGAGATCTGCGGACAGATAGAAAGGGAACGAGCTGGCGGAGCACTTTACTTTTTCGACGCGGAAAAGAGGGCGGAAAGGCTTGTCGGAGCCGCGGGCTTTTATCTGGCAGACGACGGACTGGTGCTGTACTTTCAGCCGGAGCAGATAGCAGGCGTCAGCGTGGGCATACCGTCCTTCATGGTGCGGTATGAAAAGCTCGTGTCTGTGCTGCGATTAAAGCTGTGAGGATTGCAAAAGCCGCTTTTTTGTGATAAAATAAAGAAAAATACGGAAGTGACACGGAAGGTTATGATGTGATGGGATTTGTACGGGGCGCGCTGAGAGCGATATCGCTCCTCCTTTGCATATTGCTGGCGGCTGCGGTAGTGTGGCTGTCATTTTGGGGAGACTCTATGCTGCCGTCCGGCTTTCGCTACGGGCTGTACGCTGCGAACATAAGGGTCGAGAGCGACGGCATTCCGCAGAGCGACGGGATAATTACCGACCGCCGCGCGCCGGTGAAGCAGGGACACTATATAATATATCGGGAGACGGAAGGACGCCCGCTTGCGCCGGAGGACAGCAGGCTGGAGCTAAGGCTCAGGCACGTGCTTGCGCGGGCGGACGGGGAGCTGCCCGACGGAGCGGAAGAGGCGATATACCGGGTAAGAGGGCTTGCGGCGGCGGCGAACTTTCTTTCTGCGAGAAAGTACATAGCCTGTCTGTCGGCGGCTGCCGCTGTCGGAGCAGTCGTCCTGTTTGCCGTAACAGGCAGGCGCGGAAAGCTGAAGCGGGAGAGGGCGCAGCTCCGCGAGCGGTTTGAGTTCTACGGGCAGAAGTACGAGCAGGAGGACGCCGGAAAGGATTATTAAGGAGGACATATGAATTACAATCAATTTTACAGCCGAAAAAATCAAAAGAAAAAGAACCGTTCTCCTTATGAGAAGAAGAACATAAAAAAGCTGATCCTGTTTGCGCTCGGCATGGTGCTGCTGGGCATGGTGAGCGGAGGACTGATAATCGCGCTGACGAATTTGTTTTCGTGATAGACAGCAAAAAACAGAGCAGGGCTGCGGAGATTTTATTCTCCGCAGCCCTCTTGTACAAAAAGTAGAATTTTGCAGTAAAAATTTGTTGACTCTGCAAAAAAAATGTGATAAGCTATTATGGCTTATCACATATATATTTTTTTTCAAAATTATCACAATTACATTGTAGCAAAAACCGAGTCAAATATCAACAGCAAAATAAAGTTTTCGACCACGCATCCCGGCGTATTGCGACCCGCAAAAAAAGAAATGGAGTGAAGCAGACTATGAAAGATGTCCGTTGCGGAAAAAAGGTCAGAAAAAGCTTCTCAAAGATCGATGAGATACTTCAGATGCCCAATCTCATCGAGGTGCAGAAAAAGTCCTATAACTGGTTTTTGGAGGAAGGACTGAGGAGCGTTTTTCACGACGTCGGCGCCATCACCGACTATACCGGCAATCTTGAGCTGAGCTTTTTGGATTATTCCCTCGACGATAATCCTAAATACAGCGTCATGGAGTGCAAGGAGAGGGACGCGACGTACGCCGCTCCGCTGAAGGTGCGCATGAGGCTTCGCAACAGGGAGACCGAGGAGATAAAGGAGCAGGAGATCTTCATGGGAGATTTCCAGCTTATGACCGAGAGCGGGACGTTCATCATAAACGGCGCAGAGCGCGTCATCGTCTCGCAGATAGTCCGCAGCCCCGGCATGTATTACGATATAAGCACCGAGCGGCCGGAGAAAAACGTGTATACCTGCACGGTTATACCGTACAGAGGCGCGTGGCTGGAATATGAGACGGATATCAACGACGTGTTCTACGTCCGCATAGACAAGAACCGCAAGATCCCCGTCACCTCGCTCATCAGGGCGATCGGCGTCGAGACGGACGCCTCTATCATCGACCTTTTCGGCGAGGACGAGCGCATAGTGGCGACGCTGGACAAGGATTCCGCGGTCAAGACGCGCGAGGACGCGCTGATAGAGATATACAAGAGGCTGCGTCCGGGCGAGCCGCCCACGGTGGACAGCGCGCAGTCGATGCTGCACAACCTCTTTTTCGATCCCAAGCGTTACGACCTTTCTGCGGTCGGGCGCTATAAATTCAATAAAAAGATGGCGATATCCAAGCGCCTGAGCGGCAAGACGCTGGCAAGACCCGTTGCCGATCCCATGACCGGCGAGCTGCTGGCAAACGCCGGCGACGTGCTCTCCAGAGAGGCTGCCGCCGAGCTGGAGCGCAAGGGCGTAAACGAGGCGTGGATAGATGTTGACGGCAAGGAGATCAAGGTCTTTTCCAACGGCATGGTCTGGCTCCATGATTTTCTGGAATGCGACGAGCAGGAGCTGGGCGTGATCGAGCGCGTGCGCTTTTCCGTGCTGCGCGAGCTGATGGAGAAATATGAGGGCGAGGAGCTGCTTCAGGCGATCCGCGACAATCTTTCCGAGCTTGTCCCCAACAACATAATCCCCGACGATATACTGGCGTCGATAAATTATCTCAACGGGCTGACGCACGGCGTCGGCTTCAAGGACGACATCGACCACCTCGGCAACCGCCGCCTGCGCAGTGTGGGCGAGCTTCTGCAGAACCAGTTCCGCATCGGCTTTTCCAGAATGGAAAGAGTCATCAGAGAGCGCATGACCATCCAGGATCTGGATATAGTCACGCCGCAGTCGCTGATAAATATCCGTCCGGTCACCGCGGCGATAAAGGAGTTCTTCGGCTCCTCGCCGCTCTCGCAGTTTATGGATCAGACCAACCCGCTGGCGGAGCTGACGCACAAGCGCCGCATGTCGGCGCTCGGCCCCGGCGGTCTTTCGAGAGACAGGGCAAACTTTGAGGTGCGCGACGTACATTACAGTCACTACGGCAGACTCTGCCCGATAGAAACGCCGGAAGGTCCGAACATCGGACTCATTTCATATCTCGCGACCTACGCCAAAATTAATTCCTACGGCTTCATTGAGGCGCCGTATCGCATCATCGATAAGGAGACCGGCGTCGTTACTGACGAGGTCAAGTACATGACCGCCGACCTTGAGGACGAGTATATCATCGCGCAGGCAAATGAGCCTCTGGACGAGAAGCACCGCATCAAGGCGGAGCGCGTTACCTGCCGAAGACTGGCGGACATTGTTGAGGTGGACAGAGACAGGGTAGAGCTGATAGACGTTTCGCCCAAGATGATGGTTTCTGTGGCAACGGCGATGATCCCATTTTTGGAGAACGACGACGCCAACCGCGCGCTGATGGGCTCCAACATGCAGCGTCAGGCGGTGCCGCTGATGGTAACGGAGGCGCCTGTCGTAGCGACGGGAATTGAATACAAGGCGGCGGTGGATTCCGGCACGGTGCCGCTTGCGCAGGATGACGGCACGGTAAAGCGCGTTTCTGCGGATTCGATCACTATAAAGTATGATAATCTCGGCGAGCAGACGCATAAGCTCATCAAGTTCCTGCGTTCCAATCAGGGCACCTGCGTAAACCAGCGTCCCATAGTGAACGTGGGCGACCGGGTGAGCAAGGGCGACGTGATCGCGGACGGTCCCTCCACCTCGGACGGAGAAATATCGCTGGGCAAGAATGCGCTTATCGGCTTCATGACATGGGAGGGCTATAACTATGAGGACGCCGTCCTGCTGAATGAGCGGCTTGTAAAGGAGGACGTCTATACATCTATCCATATAGAGGAATACGAGACGGAGTCGCGAGACACCAAGCTCGGACCGGAGGAGATAACCCGCGACATACCCAATGTCGGTGAGGACGCGCTGCGCGATCTTGACGAGCGCGGCATAATCCGCATCGGCGCGGAGGTGCGCTCCGGCGATATTCTGGTCGGCAAGGTCACGCCAAAGGGCGAAACAGAGCTGACTGCCGAGGAGCGCCTGCTGCGCGCGATATTCGGAGAAAAGGCGCGCGAGGTGAGAGATACATCACTGCGCGTGCCGCACGGTGAGTCTGGTATCATTGTGGATGTAAAGGTGTTTACCCGCGCAAACGGAGACGAGCTGCAGCCCGGCATCAACATGGTCGTGCGCTGCTATATCGCGCAGAAGAGGAAGATATCAGTCGGCGATAAGATGGCGGGACGCCACGGAAACAAGGGCGTCGTCTCGCGCATACTCCCGCAGGAGGATATGCCCTTCCTGCCGGACGGCACGCCGCTTGATATCGTGCTCAATCCCCTCGGCGTTCCCTCGCGCATGAACATCGGACAGGTGCTCGAGGTGCATCTGGGCTACGCGGCGAAGGCGCT
>JAFTDT010000086.1 GCA_017453985.1 Clostridia bacterium | reverse complement strand
TGTCAGGCGTATATCCGCGACACGCTTTTTTAATTTTTGATCGCAAAACAGATTTACTTTTTATGCTGAAGTGTGTATAATTTAAAGCATAAGGTTTTGGGAGGATAATATATGAGCAGACGCGCCGCCAGAGAGATGGTATTGCACCTCTTGTTTTCCAACGAATATTTGAACAAACCGGGCAGAGAGCTTTTGGACGCGGAACTCGGCGCAGAGCGGCTGAACTCTCTCTCCGCCGAATGCGAGCTGTATGAAAAGCCGCCCGTTTCATCACAGCGCGAATATATAGAAAGCTCTGTGATCGGCGTGACGGAGCATATTCCGGAGCTGGATTTATATATTGAAAAATATTCGCTCAAATGGGACGTCGGACGCATATCGGTGATCTCGAAATGCATCCTGCGCCTGAGCATGTATGAAACGCTTTATATGAACATTCCGGTCGGAGCCTCCGTGAATGAGGCGCTGGAGCTGGCAAAGCGTTATGACGGCGAGGAGGCGGCAGCCTTTATAAACGGCATCATGGGCGCTTTTGTAAAAAACGAGCTGCCGAATGAATAAGTTCATTTTGGGAATAGATACAAGCAATTACCGGACGTCCTGCGCCTTTCTGGCATGCGACGGGTCGTTTTGGAAAAGCTGCGGCAGATATCTTGAGGTTCCGGAAAACAGTCTCGGACTGCGGCAGAGCGAGGCTCTGTTTCAGCATGTAAGGCAGCTTCCGGCAGTGCTGAAGGAGCTTGCCGCAGATCTGCGGGACTATGAGATAGAGGCTGTTGCCTGCTCAGACCGTCCGCGTGACGCGGAAGGCTCGTATATGCCGTGCTTTTTGGCGGGCAAAAGCTTGGGTGAAGGTCTGGGAGAGCTGTACAAGACGCCGGTATATAATTTTTCGCACCAGCACGGGCATATAGCGGCAGCGGCATTTTCAGCAGACGTGGAGCTTTTGGAGCGCCCATTGCTCGCGTGGCATTTGTCCGGAGGCACGACGGAGCTGGTGCTGGCGGAGCCGGACCCGGAATGTGAGTTCAGGGTAACGGTACTCGGCGGCACTGAGGATATCTCGGCAGGTCAGCTTATAGATAGGGCGGGAGTCGCGCTCGGAATGCCGTTTCCCGCCGGAGCGCATGTCGAGGCGGCGGCAGGAGGCACCGAAGGCACAGAAGCATTCAGAGTGAAAATCAGAGGATATGATTTTTCGCTTTCCGGAATGGAAAACAAATTTCTCGCCATGATAGAGGACGGAAGACCGCGGGAGGATATCTGCGCCTTTGTCCTGAAAACGGTGGCGGATGCGGTGCTGAGAGTGACGAAAAAGGCAAGGAAGGAATACCCGTTTCCGGTGCTTTTTTCGGGAGGCGTCGCCGCCAATTCCGTGCTGAGAAGGGCGTTTCAGAATGAAAACGATGTATTTTTTGCGGAAAAGGCATTGTGCGGAGACAACGCTCTCGGAGCCGCAGTGCTTGCGAGCAGATCGCTGAGGAGAAAACAGAAATGAGTACACAGAGACCGTTGACGGTAACGGAAATATCCGGTTATATAAAGACGCTGCTGGACAAGGACGAGATACTTTCGCAGGTGGCGGTAGCCGGAGAGCTTTCAAATTATAAAATACACAGCACCGGTCATCATTATTTCACGCTAAAGGACGACGGAGCCGTGATATCGGCGGTGATGTTCCGTGCGGAGGCGGGCAGACTGAAGTTCAGACCGGAGAGCGGCATGAAGGTGATCCTTTACGGCAGAGTAAGCTCCTTCCCGCGCAGCGGGCAGTATCAAATATATGTCAGCCATATGCAGCCTGACGGAGTAGGCGCTCTGTATGTCGCCTTTGAGCAGCTCAAGGCAAAGCTGCAGGCGGAGGGGCTGTTCGCCAAATCGCATAAAAAGCCGCTGCCGCCCTTTCCCGGCAGGGTGGCGCTGGTCACTTCTCCGACGGGCGCTGCGGTGCGCGATATGATCCGCATTCTCGGCAGACGCTTTCCCGCGTGCGAGGTGCTGGTCTGTCCGGTAAAGGTGCAGGGAGAAGGCGCTGCGGAGGAGATAGCGGCGATGATACGCTATGTGGACGCGCACAAGCTGGCAGATGTGATCATTACCGGGCGCGGCGGAGGCTCGATAGAGGATCTTTGGGCATTTAACGAGGAGATCGTTGCCCGCGCGATATACGAATGCGAGCTGCCGGTCATATCTGCGGTAGGACATGAGCCGGATATCACCATATCGGACTATGTTGCGGACATCAGAGCGGCTACGCCGTCAAATGCGGCAGAACTGGCGGTATACGATGCCGCCGAGCTGAAAACGAGGCTCAGAAACGCATACTCGCGGATATATCAGTCCGAGGCTCGCATCATCGGAGAAAAAGGGCAGAAGCTTGCCGAGATAAAAAGAAAGCGGATACTCAGCGAGCCGGAAGCGTATCTCACTGACCGGAGAATGCATCTGGAGCTGCTGAGGCAGAAGATGGAAGCGGCGGAGTCAAAGAGACTGTCGCTGCTGCGCGAGCGGTTTGCCGCCGTTGCGGCGACGATGGATGCGATAAGCCCGCTGAAGGTGATAAAGCGCGGATATTCCATCGCGGAAAGCGGCGGAAGGATAATACGGAGCACAGACGAGGTGGCGGCGGGCGACCGCGTAGACGTCAGGCTGACCGACGGACGGCTGCTCTGCGTAGTTGAAAATAAGGTGAAAGAGGGGTAATTGACATGGCGGATAAGTTCGTATTTGAAAAGGCGATGAAGCGCCTTGAGGAGATAGTTTCGCTGCTGGAAAAGGGCGATGCCACGCTGGAAAGCAGCCTGATGCTGTTTGAGGAGGGAACTTCCTTGATACGCGGCTGCTCTGCGGCGCTGGATAATGCCCAGCAGAAGCTGAAGATACTCACTGCCGGCGAGAACGGGCCGGAGGAAAGCGATTTTGAGGGGAAGGAATAAAATGCTTCTTAACGAACGGCTCAAGCTATATGCCGATATGACGGAGAGCGGACTGGAAAGATATCTGCCGCGGGAGGACTGCTTTTTCGGACGGATTTTTGACGCATGCAGATACAGCCTGCTGGATGGAGGAAAGCGCCTGCGTCCGGCGCTGCTGATGGAGTTTTACCGCATATGCGGCGGGAAGGATATGGAGGCGGCGCTGCAATTTGCCTGCGGGCTGGAGATGATACACTCATATTCGCTCATACACGACGATCTGCCGTGCATGGACGATGACGATATGCGACGGGGACGCCCGTCAAACCATAAGGCGTTTGACGAGGCGACGGCGGTGCTGGCTGGAGACGGACTGCTCAACAGGGCGTTTGAGGTATTTATGGCGCCGTCGCCGATACCTGCGGAAAGAGTGCTTTCCGCCGTGAGGTATATTGCTCACGCATCCGGAAGAGACGGAATGATAGGAGGGCAGATGTCCGACCTGCTCATGGAGGACAGACCCTCGACCGGCGAAATGCTGCGAGAGATGGTGGCGCTCAAGACGGGAGCTATCATAAAGGCGGCGTGCGCCGCAGGCTGTATTTTGGCGGGCGCCGGAGAGGATAAGCTTGCGGCGGCAGAGCGTTACGCGGAATATATAGGCGAGGCGTTTCAGATACGCGACGATATCCTCGACGTGATAGGCGACAGCGAGGTATTCGGCAAGGCGACCGGCAGCGACGGCCGCAACGAAAAGACTACCTTTGTATCCGCTTTCGGGATAGAGG
>JAFTDT010000085.1 GCA_017453985.1 Clostridia bacterium | reverse complement strand
TGCCTTGGCGAGATTTGCCGTGCTGTACGCCATCGGCGCGCCGTTGAGCCTTATGCCCACGGTATCGCTCGTCTGTGTGGGGTCATATCCGCGAGTTCTCGGCTCGCCGGTGCTTGCCGCGTCCATGCCCTGCCAGCGCAGGAGCTTGATCGCGTCGGTCGTGACGTTGTCCTTGGCAAAGGAGAGGACCTCCTTTCCGGAGGGTATCTCGCAGATAAAGCCGATATTCTTTATATCATGCATAGGATAATAGGCATTCCCGATAGCAGCGTAATCAAGCGATGCCTTATATTTCATCAGATAGTTATTCGGCCAATCGTACTTCCAAGTCAAGCCGCTGACAGCTCTGCCGTCAAGCCATTTCCATGTGCCGTTTTGCTTGCTCGCGCCGCAGTAATACCAGCCGCGCGTTCCGTTTTTGATGATGCCATCCACATAAGAGGCTTCGCCGCTGCTGTCTATCGCGTACAAATGCCCGCCGAGCATTTCGCAGTATACCTTTGCCTCCGACCACGTTATATTACGGTCTATGATGAGATATTGGCTGCCTCCGTAGCTGCCGCGATATGTTATATCGCTCGACTTCGGCTCTATTTCAAGTATAAAGCCTTTATTTGCTTTACTGATATTATTGACGTCGTTCCATTTATATCCGTAGGATTTTCGTATTTCGGCAAAATGCTCTCGCGTTCCCTTTTCTCCGGAAAAATTTGGTTCTCCGCTCATCCAATTTGTGAAAGAAAACGCCTCTCCCGTTATCCATCTATATGGCTTATTTGTCTCGTCAAGCGTACCGTTTACGTTCCACGCACCAAGCCAATAAGCGTCCTTTTTGCCGGCTGTCATCAAGCTTTCTATAAACGTCTGCTCTGTCTGATTGTTTATCGTCAGCAGATGTCCGCCCATATTTGTGCAGAGGTCGCGGGCAAACGACCATGACATTTCATAATCATACAGCGCGTAGATGTGCCCGTTATGTACAGCGGTTTTAGTCGGGACATAATCTCCGGCGTATATATCAAACGAAACCCAATTGCTCTGTGGGCTTTGTCCGGCAGAGTTATTCGCATGCAGGAAGAATGAATAACGTCCGTTCTTCAGCTCGCTGCCCTTGAAGATTATTGAAGTGCCAGTGGTAGTGCCGCTGCGGGCATTTGTTGTATAGGCATAGCCCTCCGGATATTCGGTAAGGTAGTAGCTGTAAGAAGTTGCTCCGCTGACAGAATTCCATGAGATATAGAAATCACTATTCTCGGTACCATAAAAAGGAAACTCGGCTTCCAACTTCCATTTTTGCGCCGCTGAGCCATTGCCCGTATAGGTTTGAATGTTTCGTCCGCTTGTCGCTACTCCTCCTTGCACATCTAAATAAGTTCCGAGAGCCGACCGGATATAGTAGTATCCATTTCCGGCGTTTTCAAAGTACCACTGTTGCCCAGAAGTTTGATCAGGCCAATAATAATATTGCTGATCATTAGCACCGGGAGCGTTAGATGCATTTTCAACATCCATAGCAAGCGAAGAGTTCACATTTCGTATTGTGTAGTTCCCGTTATTATATGGTGCAATCCTAAATCGTTGTGATGGGTTCCCATTATACTTCTCTAATTGAACATTACCGCCCCAATCAGTAGATTCGCCGGATATGCCAATAACGAGATTATTGTCAAGAGCAGAGCGCAAGTAGTAAACGCTTTCTAAAGGGTATACTGTAGGCGCCGCCGGCGGGGTGGCGGGGGTGAGGTGAATATAGCCCGTGATCCTAAAACTTGATCCTTGTCCCCGATTGCGTTTTCCGCTTGACAGTTCTATACAATCTTCGTGATAGTCTAAGCCGGCATAGTTTGCTTCGGTAATATAAGCGTATCCATTTTCGACTTTTTCCACAAACATAACATGTCCGGTTTGATAATAAACTCCATTCTCCCAATATCCCCCGTCCGGGGAAACCATAATTGAGTCAGCGGACGGCGTCGTATCGCATGTATAATATCCTTGCGCATTTCGATACCAATCTATGGCATTTCCGTAAGCACTGCTTCCCCAATATAAATAAAGCCCTCCTAATTTTTCATAAGCACGCCCCCAGCAATACCAAGTACACTGTCCCCATAAACCAATTTTTGTAAATGGGTTGTAATTAGTGGCGTAACAATTATTATTCAAATTGACGCCATATTGTCCTATTGCCTCTGCCGTTGTATTCAGGGCAGGCAGCAGCGCCGTCATCATAAGCACGCATAATAGCAGGGATAGGTATTTCCGTTTCATATTTTCGCCCTCCAAATAAAAAAGTGTGCAGCCGAAGCTGCACACTGCAAAACGCACAGCTCCGATTGCTGTCACACAAACCAATTACACGCAAAAAAAGCATGATAAAGGTGGAGCCTGCATTTTTGCCCATAGGCAAAAACACATGCTTTTTCTGCGCATAAAAATATTCGGTTTGTGTGACAATGTTATCGTATCATAAGCTGTTTTTCATGTCAAGCGAACAAGCTCGAAGTTCTTTGCCGCGCTTGAAAATATCCCCGCGCCGGGACTTTGCGTGCCGAAATCCGCTTGCTTTTTTCATAAAATTTGCCGAATTTTAAATTTCCTCTTGATTTTTGCATCAGATAGGTATACAATATGCATGGTCTATCAAAAAAGCAACTACACAATATCTTGTGTTAAGGGCTGAGAATATCATGACGGGAGGAAATTTTTATGGGACAGACGCAGACGGCGGTATTCACGCACATACGCAAGCGCGACGGGAGCAAGGTCCCGTTTGATTCGCTCAAAATATTGGAGGCGATACGCCTCGCCAGCGAGGCTGTCCCGGAGAATAAAATTCCCGCCAGCGAGCTGGCGCCGCTGACCAAGGCGGTCATCGAACGGCTGCCCGCGGGTACGGAGCCGACGGTCGAGCAGGTGCAGGACATGGTGGAGGAGACGCTGGTCGAGGCGGGCTATTTTACCGTTGCCAAGGCGTATATACTCTACCGCGCCGAGCATGCCAAGGTGCGCCAGAGCAAGGACGACCTGATGCATATCTACGAGCAGCTCACCTTCACCGACGCGCGCGACGCGGACATCAAGCGCGAGAACGCCAATATCGACGCCGACACGGCGATGGGCACCATGCTCAAGTACGGCTCCGAGGGCTCGAACTATTTCGTCAACAACTATATTCTGCCCAAGGACATCGCCGGCGCGCACATCAACGGCGACATACATATCCACGACAAGGATTTTTACATGCTGACGGAGACCTGCTGTCAGATCGACCTCATCAAGCTGTTCAGAAACGGCTTTTCCACCGGACACGGCTTTCTGCGCGAGCCGAACAGCATCACCAGCTACGCCGCGCTGGCGTGCATAGCGATACAGGCGAACCAGAACGAGATGCACGGCGGGCAGTCCGTTCCCAACTTTGATTACAGCATGGCGGAGGGCGTCCGCAAGACGTATAAGAAGGAATATGCCCGCGCGCTGGCGGACTTCAAGGCGCTGCGCGGCGAGAACGAGCCGGGCGCGGAGGAATATGCGGAGAAGACCGCGTGGGAGCGCACCGACCGCCTGACCTTCCAGGCGATGGAGGCGCTGGTGCACAACCTCAACACCATGAACTCCCGTGCCGGAGCGCAGGTGCCATTCAGCTCGCTCAATTACGGCACGGACACCTCGCGCGAGGGGCGCATGGTCATCGCCAATCTGCTCAAGGCGACCCGCGCCGGTCTGGGCAACGGCGAGACGCCCATCTTCCCGGTGCAGATATTCAAGGTCAAGGAGGGCGTCAATTTCAACCCCGGCGACCCCAACTACGACCTCTTCAAGGACGCGATGGCGACGAGCGCCATGCGCCTGTTCCCCAACTTCAGCTTTCTCGACGCGCCGTTCAACCTGCCGTATTACAAGCCCGGCGACTACAATACCGAGGTGGCGTATATGGGCTGCCGCACCCGCGTGATGGCAAACGTCCACGACCCCGACCGTCAGGTGACCTGCGGCAGAGGCAATCTCAGCTTTACGTCCATCAATCTGCCTCGCATCGGGCTTTTGGCAAAGGGCGACGAAAAGAAGTTTTTCGCCCTGCTGGACGAGCGGATGGACTTGGCGTTCCGCCAGCTTCTGCACCGCTTTGATATCCAGCGCAAGAAAAAACGCTTCAACTACCCGTTCCTGATGGGACAGGGCATCTGGATAGACTCGGACGAGCTTGACCCGACGGACAGCGTCGAGGAGGTGCTGAAGCACGGCACGCTCAGCGTGGGCTTCATCGGGCTGGCGGAGACGCTGGTCGCCATGCGCGGCGCACACCACGGCGAGAGCGAGGCTTCGCAGGAGCTGGGGCTGCGGATAATCTCCCACATGCGCGAAAAATGCGACGAGCAGGCGCGGAATACCGGCATGAACTTCACCCTGCTGGCGACCCCGGCGGAGGGACTCTCCGGCAGGTTCGTTAAGATCGACCGCCGTATGTTCGGGGAGATAGAGGGCATCACCGACAGGGATTATTACACCAACTCCTTCCACGTGCCGGTGTACTATCCGATAACCGCCTTCAAGAAGATCGCCACGGAGGCACCGTACCACGCGCTGACCAACGCCGGACATATCAGCTATGTCGAGATGGACGGCGACGTGACGCAGAACCTCGAGGCTTTTGAGGCGGTGATACGCTGCATGAAGGAGATGGGCGTGGGCTACGGCTCGGTCAACCACCCTGTAGACCGCGACCCCGTGTGCGGATATACCGGCGTGATATACGACGTGTGCCCGCGCTGCGGCAGGCGCGAGGGCGAGGAGCTTTCCGTCGAGAAGCTGCGCGAGCTGCGGAGGAAATATCCCGATATGCCGGTGGGCAAATGCGATTGTTAAGCAAATAAAAGAAATAAAATAAGGAGGAAGAAACAATGGAGAAAAACGAAGTCAAGACCGTGGGCAAGGGCGTCAAGTTTGAACGCATCCGCCGCATAACCGGTTATCTGGTGGGCACCACCGACCGCTTCAACGACGCAAAGCAGGCGGAAGAGCATGACCGTGTCAAGCACAGCATCACGACGGCTAAGAATTAACGGCGTCGTGCCGGAGTCCTCCGTGGACGGTCCGGGGCTGCGGTACGCGATATTCACGCAGGGCTGTCCCCACGGCTGCGAGGGCTGCCACAACCCGCAGACGCATGATTTTGCCGGCGGGCGCGAGGCGGACGCGGACGAGCTGCTGGCGGAGATCGGGCGCGACCCGCTGCTGGCGGGCGTGACTCTTTCCGGCGGGGAGCCGTTCTGTCAGGCGGGCGTGCTGGCTTATATCGCAGAGCGCGTACACGCCATGGGCAAAAACGTGGTGACGTATTCCGGCTGGACGCTGGAGGAACTGGGCGAAAAAGCGCGCGCGGACGCGGACGTTCGCGCCCTGCTGCGGGCGACGGATATCCTGATAGACGGGAGATTTGTCCTCGCGCAGAGGGATATCTCGCTGCGCTTTCGCGGCAGCGCAAACCAGCGGATAATAAATGACCCGTGGCGGGTTCTGAAGGAAAACAGATGATTTGAATGAAAAGCGCGGCTGGGCGCAGCCGCGCTTTTGCTGTATCGGAAAATATTACATAGGTATGTGCAAAAGCTGGGATAACTTAACCAATTGTTTTTTTCGGGAGCGTGTATCGCGAAAAAAACACCTTGCCGCGGAGCGACTGTGCGACCGAAGGGAGTGCGGGAAGCGCAGCGCAAACTCAAATCGAAGCCCAGCGCAGCGGGTTCGATTTGAATGAAAAGCGCGGCTTTACACAGCCGCGCCTTTGCTGTATAATGAATAAAAAACTTCGGGGTGAGCGCATGTCAGCATTTCTCAAGAGGCAGACGCCGCAGCGCATAGTCGCGGCGGGCTTTCTGCTGCTCATTCTGCTTGGCTCGCTGCTGCTCTCGCTGCCGTGCAGCGTGCGCGAGGGCGTGCGCCTGAGCTATACCGACGCGCTGTACACCTCGACGAGCGCCGTCTGCGTCACCGGACTGGTGACGGTGGACCCGGGCGACACCTTCACTCCGCTGGGGCAGCTCTTTCTGGCGCTGCTGATACAGGTCGGCGGGCTGGGCGTCACAGCCGTCGGCGTCAGCGTGATATTGCTGATGAACGGGCGCGTCAATCTGCGCGAGCGGCGCATGCTCAGCGAAACGCTCAATCTCCTGCCCGGGCGCAGCATGGGCGGCTTTGTCCGCGGCATTTTTCTCACCACGCTTTTCTTCGAGCTGGCGGGCGCCGCCCTCAGCTTCATCGTCTTCGTGCAGGATCACGCGCCGCTGCGGGCGGCGGGGCTGAGCCTGTTCCACGCAATTTCGGCGTTCAACAACGCCGGCTTTGACGTGCTTGGCGGCGGGCGCAGCCTCGGCGCTTATGCGGATAATGTGCTGCTGAATATGGTAACCTGCGCGCTGATAATCTGCGGCGGTCTGGGCTTTTTGGTGCTGCGGGAGCTGCGCGAGACGCGCCTGCGCCTGCGGCGGCTGTCCATGCATTCAAGCGTGGTGCTGGCGGTCAGCGGCGCGCTTATAGCCTTTGGCACGCTGTTTATCAAGCTGGCGGAGGGCGGGAGCATAAGCTGGCTCGGCGCGCTGTTCGCCAGCGTTTCCGCACGCACGGCTGGCTTTGCCACCTATCCGCTCGGCGGGTTTTCCAACGCCGGGCTGCTGGCGGTGGCGGCGCTGATATTCATCGGCGCGTCGCCCGGCAGTACGGGCGGCGGCATCAAGACCAGCACCTTTTTCGTGCTGCTGCACGGGCTGAAGGGCGCGGCAACCAACAAAAAGGGCAGCGTATTCAGATACAGCGTGCCGGAGCATATGTTTAAAAAGGCGGCTGTCGTGCTGGCGGTCTCACTTGCCGTGGTGCTGAGCGGGAGCTGCCTGATGGCGCTGCTGGAGCCGCAGATGCCAATGCGCGACGTGCTGTTCGAGACGGTCAGCGCCTTCGGCACGGCGGGGCTTTCAACGGGAGTGACGCCGTCGCTGGGCACGGCGGCAAAGCTGCTCTCGATGCTGATCATGTTCATCGGGCGCGTCGGTCCGCTGACGTTTATGACGGTGTGGCATTTTGGCGCCGACGAGCGCGTAAAATACCCGGACGGCAATATCGCCGTCGGCTGACGGAGGGAAGGCTATGGCAAAAAGAAAGACGGAAAAGCAGTCCTACGGCATCGTGGGGCTGGGGCGCTTCGGCATGGCGCTGGCGCGGACGCTGGCGGACTCCGGCGCGGATATCGTGGTGGTGGACCAGGATGAGGAAAAGGTGCGCGAGCTGCGGGAAAAGACGGAAAACGCCTTTGTCGTGCAGTCGCTGGACAAAAAGACGCTGGAGGAGACAGGGATACATAGCTGCGACGTGGCGGTGGTGTGCATCGGCAGCAAGATGGACACATCCATCCTCACCACGCTGCATCTGGTGAGTCTCGGCGTGCCCAAGGTGATAGCCAAGGCAAACAGCGCGGAGCACGGAGAGATATTGGAAAAGCTCGGCGCCGAGGTGGTATATCCGGAGCGAGACATGGCGGTGCGGCTGGCAAACCGGCTGGAGACGGCGCGGGTGATGGATTTCATGCAGCTCAGCGAGCGGGTGAATATCTCCAAGCTGCGCCTGCCCGCCGCGCTGGCGGGGCGGACGGTGCTGGCGGTCAATATGCGCTCGCGCTTCGGCATCAACATCATCGCCATCGAGCACGGCGGCGCCATCGTGGACAGCATAAAGCCGGATTACGTGTTCCGCGAGGGCGACATACTGTTTGTGGCGTGCAGCCGCGAGGGACTGCTCGCCTTTACCGAATGGGCGGAAAAGGAATGAGTATAAAAAAGGAGGAATTGTCATGGAAATAAGCGGAAAACGCGCGTATGCGCTGCTGGAGAAGATAGGCTTCACCCGCATAGGCGGCACGGCGGAGGAGCTGGCAGCGGCAAAGATCCTGATGGACGAGGTGCGCGCCATGGGCGCGCCGGAGCCGGCGCTGGAGCCGTGTGAGATACCGGGCGGCGAGGTGCATGAGGCGTTGCTGCGCGTCACGGCGCCGTATGAGCGGGAGTATGCCGTGCGGGGCTATCTGGGCGCGCAGTCCACTCCGCCGGAGGGACTGGAGCTGGACTTTGCTTACGGCGAGGACTTGGCGGAGGCGGTGCTGCCGGAGCTGCGCGGCAAGGCGGTGCTGACGAACGGGCGCGTGCGCTCTGCCGAGATGGAAAAGCTCATGCGGGCGGGCGCCGCCGCAGTCATCACCATGAACGGCAGTCTTTACGATGCGCCGGACGAGCGCGATATAGCCGACCGCAGCCTGCGAGAGCGGGTGCTGGAAAAGGGCAATCTGCCGGCGTTTCAGCTGCATGTATGCGACGGCTTTGAGCTGGTGCGCGACGGCGCGTGCCGCGTGCATATGACTCTGCGGACGGAGGCGGGCACGCGCACCTCGCACAATGTCTCCGTGCGTCTGGCGGGCACGGATATGCCGGAGGAGATAATCTCCTTCGGCGCGCATTATGACAGCGTGATGTACAGCAAGGGCGTGTATGACAACGGCTCCGGCTCGGTAATCATCATGGAGCTGCTGCGTTACTTTGTCGCCCACCCGCCGCGCCGCACCATGGTATTCAACTGGTTCGGCTCGGAGGAGATGGGGCTGCTCGGCAGCCGCGCATGGACGGAGGCGCACGCGGACGAGCTGGAGCGCCATCGCGTCATGCTCAACGTGGATGTGGCGGGACCCGTGCTGGGGCGCGAAAGCCTGCTCGTCACCGGCGAGGAGTCGCTGCAAAGCTATTTGATGGGACTGGCGCGCGGCTTCGGCTATCCCATTTCCGAGGTGCGGCGCGACGTAGCCTCCAGCGACAGCAGCTCCTTTGCCGACAAGGGCGTGCCCGCGCTCTCCTTCGCCCGCGGCGGAGCCACCGGCGCGGCGTTTATCCACGACCGCCGCGACACGCTGGCGTTCCTCTCCGCAGACAGTCTGGAGCGCACCTCGAAATATGTGCTGATGTACGCGCGCGAGCTGGATGGCAGCGCGGTGTTCCCCGCCGCGCGCACGATACCGGACGACATGCGGAAAAAGCTCGACGAATATTTCAGCAGATAAGGCTTCGCATATGAAAATCGCTGTAATCAACGCAAGCTCTCAGGCGGACAAGAATGAGCTGCTGTTCAATACGGTAAGCAGATATGCCGCGGCTGCGGAGGTCGTAAATTTAGGCTGCGGAAAATTTGACGCATGCAGATACAGCTACATCGAGATATCCGTGCTGGTCGGGCTGCTGCTTTCGAGCAGGGCGGCGGATTTTGTCGTGACGGGCTGCTCCTCCGGACAGGGAATGATGCTGGCGTGCAACAGTATGCCGGACGTTATCTGCGGATATGCGCCGACACCCAAGGACGCTTATTTATTTGCACAGATAAATAACGGAAATGCGATCTCGCTTCCATTGGGAGAAGAATATACATGGGCGGGAGAAGATAATCTTGAGCGGACGGTGGAAAAATTGTTTTCCGAGCCCTTCGGACAGGGATATCCAAAAAGCGAGGCGCAAAGAAAGCTCAGAGATACGGAGCTGCTGAAGAAGATACGGAGCCGCTCGCAGCCTAAAATGACGGAACTGCTGAAAACGCTGGATAAGCCGCTGCTGGAAAAGGCTTTGAGCAAGCGGGATGCGGTAGGCTATATTTTGGAAAACGGCAGAAGCAAGGAGCTGTTGGACTGGCTGAGAATGAGATGTATCGGCGGATAAAAGCACAGAGAAATATGTATGCGAAATCAAAAAATCCCCCTGCGCCTCATATCGCGGCGCAGGGGGATTTGCTTTTGAAATATGGCGTTATTTTTTCGCCGACGCGGTTTCCGTCTTGCCGCCGCCGAGTATCAGATTGGTCACGATGCCGATTATCAGCGCGGTGGCGATGGAGGTAAAAACGATGGCGCCGAAGTTGAGCGTCAGACCGCCGATGCCGGTGACCAGTATGGCGCTGACGACAAAGAGGTTGCGGTTTTCGCCGAGGTCAACGTCCTGAAGCATTTTCAGTCCCGATACCGCGATGAAGCCGTAGAGCGCGATGCAGATGCCGCCGATGACGCAGACGGGAATGGTGTTGACAAAGGCGACGAAGGGAGAGAAGAAGGAGAGCAGCATGCACAGCACGGAGGTCAGCAGTATGGTATGCACCGAGGCGTCGCCGGTGATGGCGATGCAGCCGATGCACTCACCGTAGGTGGTGTTGGGGCAGCCGCCGAACACGGTTCCGACGATGGAGCCGACGCCGTCGCCGAGCAGCGTGCGCTCAAGCCCGGGATCCTTGATGAGATCTCTGCCGATGACGGAGCTGAGGTTCTTGTGGTCGGCGATATGCTCGGCAAAGACGACCAGCGCCACCGGCGCGAACAGCACCGCAAGCTGCGCCACGGAGGAGCCGCTGAGAGCGGAAGTGCCTTCCTTCAGCGCATTGACAAAGGTGAAGGACGGCAGGCTGAACAGGCTGGACAGCTGGAAGTTTTTGAAGTTATCCACCAGCGGGGAATAGTCTATGAGCTTCAGCGCCTCGTTGCCGGTGGCGCTGCCGATGATCGTGCAGACCGACGCCGCCAGATAGCCCACGGCAACGCCGATGATGAAGGGGATCAGCTTGCCGATGCGCTTGCCCTTGACCGAGGCGATGACGACGGCGAGGAAAGCGATGAGTCCGCAGAGGATGGAGGCGTGGTTGTACTCGCCGACGGCGGTGTTGTTGAGGTTGTTTATCGCGGAGCCGCAGAGACTGAGTCCTATAAGCGCGACGGTGGGACCGATGACTACCTTGGGCAGAAGCTTGTCAACCCACTTCGTACCGACGAAATGAATGAGAACGGCAATGACCACATAGACCAGCCCGGCAAAGACGGCGCCGAGTATGATGCCGAAATATCCGAAGGCGCACGCTCCGGCGAGCGGAGTGATGAAGGCGAAGGAGCTGCCGAGGAACACGGGGCTTTTCCTGCGGGTAAAGGCGATATACACCAGCGTGCCGACGCCCGCGCCGAAGAGGGCTGCCGCCTGATTCATCATCTGCGTGCCGGAAATGCTGTTCACCAGCGTGGGCACGAGAAGCGTCGCGGCGATTATCGACAGGAGCTGCTGGATGGCAAACACCAGATTTGCGCTGAATTTAGGCTTGTCTTCCACGTTGTAGATGAGATGCATGTTTGTTTCCTCCAAATCAATATTTTTTAATAGAAAGTCCTCTGCGGGGCTTTATATTACGAAAAGATTCGGGTCGGTGACTCAAAAAAAGCCGCAGGAAGGCGAACCTTGCGGAGTCTCCAGAGCCTGCGAATGCTTTTTCAAATCGATTTATTATAACTCCTGCGCCGACATAAGTCAACATTTTTCGCCGGCAGCGGCGCAAAAAAACGGCTGCCAAAAGCAGCCGTCAATTTGTGGGGCGGATCAGTCCCGCGCGCCGTTTATCATGGCGGGTATGCGCGCGCCCCAGTCGCTGTACAGCAGAAAGGCGCAGAAAAAGCCCGCGGCCGCCGCCGCGGAAAGCTTTTTCACGGCGGTAGTTTCGTCGTCGAAGATCACATAATGGTGCTCCTGCCCGTCAAAATAGGTAAAGTATTTGGCGCACAGCTCCGGCGAAAAATACGGGTCGGGCGAATGCCGCTCCATTATCTCCCGCAGCTCGGCGGCGGAAAGCTCGCGTCCCTCCGCCGCGGGCGAAGGCATGATGAAGTCGCTGCACGCCCGCACCGTGTCGAGGCAGAGTCTGCGCGGACCGAACCTGTCTGCGAGCGAGCGCAGCAGCTCCTCCAGCGAACCGCCGCTGACGGCGCTTTCCACCAGCAGCTTGGCGCCGGGCGCGGCGGCGTGCATGCTCAGGGGGACGAAATGCGTGATTCCCGCGCGGCTCAGCGCCGCCGAAAGCGCCTCCAGGGCAGGCAGCTCGCCGCTCTGCGGCGGCAGATCCAGCAGCACGCCGCCAAAGGCGCGGCGGCTGCGCTCGCTTATGATATCCGCTGCGAGCCGCTCCGGATCGGCGTCCGCGATGCTGCCGTACAGTCCCAGCAGCGAGCCGCGCGGCATGCTCGGCGCGGGAGCGCGCTTCAGCCCGCCCCCGCCGACGGCGGTGTAAAAAAGGCAGGCGCAGGGGACGCGCAGCTCGGCTCTTGCAGCGTCGCTTGCGTCTACGACGGGAAAAACAGAGATTTTATTGCTCATTTGCGCTGTCACCTCTTTTAAAATTGTATGTTATGTGATAAAATCTTATGTATACGAATGACAACAGGAGGCGCCATGAACATTCCTTTTCCGCACAAGACATATCCGGACGTTACGCACATCACGCGGCAGGAGCTGGACGCGCTGGGCGTCCGCACGCTGCTGCTCGATCTGGACGGCACGCTGATGCGCTCAGGCAGCACGGATATGCGTGCGGATATCGCGGAATGGATCGCGGAGCTGACCGAGGCGGGCATGGTGATATACCTGCTGTCCAACAATCGCAGTCCGGAGCGCGTGCGCGCCGTGGCGGAGCGGTTCGGGCTGCCGTGGACATGGCACGCCGGCAAGCCGCGCCGCAGCGCGTTGGACGCTGTGCGGCGCGAGCTGGCGCCGGAGGCGTGCTGCACGGCGGTGGTGGGGGATCAGATATTCACTGATATGCTGCTGGCGCGGCGCTGCGGCGTCACGGGGCTTCTGGTGGAGTCGATGGACGATCACAGGTGGTATTACAGACTGAGACTTTTGGCGGAGCGCCCGTTTCGCAGGGCAAGACCGCCGAAAAAGGACGGAGGACGGAAATGACGGCATTTGAAAAGATTGTGAAGCTGACAGGGGAAAAAGAGCTGGACGCGATACTTATAACCGGACGGGAGAACGAGCGCTGGGCGCTCGGCTGCGGTCCCTTTGAGGGCGTGACCTTCATTACGCGCACGGGCGCGGGATATTTGATGACGGACGGCAGATACATAGAAAAGGCGCGGGAGCTGGTGCGCGGACTGGAGCTGCTGACGCCTGACCGCAGCGCGGGTTATGCGCCGCACGTATCCGAGCTGGCGAAAAAGCACGGCTCCAAACGCATCGGCTTTGAGGACCGCGTGATGAGCGTGGCGGAATTTGAACGCTACCGCGCCGCCATGCCGGACTGCGAGTTTGTGTCCGTGAGCGCGGATATCGCCGCGCTGCGGCAGATAAAGACGCGGAAGGAGATAGAATGCATCACCGCCGCCCAGCGCATCGCAGAGCGTGCGCTGGAGGACATGCTCGATATCATCAAGCCGGGGCTGACGGAGGCGGCGCTGCGCGCCGAGCTGGAATACCGTATGAAGAAATACGGCAGCGAGGGCGAGGCGTTTCCGACCATACTGGTCTCCGGCGCCAACACGAGCCTGCCGCACGGCAAGCCGACCGACAAGGAGGTGCGCGAGGGCGAGTTCGTCACCATGGATTTCGGCGCGAGAGTGAACGGCTATTGCTCGGACATGACGCGCACCGTGGCGGTGGGCGATATTACGGACGAGATGCGGCGCGTGTACGATATAGTTCTAAGGGCGCAGCGCGTCGGCATAGCCGCTCTGCACGAGGGTGCGATACCGGACGAGGTGGACCGTGCGGCGCGCTCGGTCATCGAGGACGAGGGCTACGGTCCCGCCTTCCTGCACGGGCTGGGGCACAGTCTGGGGCTGAACGTGCACGAAAGCCCCACCACCCGAGGCAGGGAACCGTTTCCGCGCGGGACGGTCATCACCATGGAGCCGGGAATATATCTCGCCGGGCGCTTCGGCGTGCGGATCGAGGACATGATATATCTGGGCGAAAACGGCGCGGAAAATCTTACTTTGGCGCCCAAGCACCTTGTTATACTCTAAATCTTGACTTAGCGCGAAAAAAAGCATATAATGTTTTAGATGAAATAAAGCAACATAAGCATACAGGAGGATTTTTATGGTATCAGCTGGCGATTTCAGAAACGGCGTGACCTTTGAGATGGACGGACAGGTGCTCCAGATCATCGAGTTTCAGCATGTAAAGCCCGGCAAGGGCGCGGCGTTTGTGCGCACAAAGTGCCGCAACGTCATCACAGGCGCGGTGGTGGAGAGGACCTTCAACCCCACCGATAAGTTTGAGAACGCATTCGTAGAGCGCCGCGACATGCAGTATCTCTATCAGGACGGAGATCTGTACTATTTCATGGACACCGAGACGTACGAGCAGCTCCCGCTCAACGGGGACAAGCTGGGCGACAGCTTTAAGTTCGTCACCGAGAACATGATCGTCAAGGTGCTGTCCTACAAGGGCAACGTCTTCGGCGTCGAGCCGCCGCTGTTCGTGGATCTTGTGATCACCGAGACCGAGCCGGGCGTCAAGGGCGACACGGCTACCAATGTCACCAAGATAGCGAAGCTGGAGACGGGCGCCGAGGTGCGCGTGCCCATATTCATCAATGAGGGAGAGAAAATTCGCATAGACACCCGCACCGGCGAATATCTGGAAAGATCAAAGGAATGAAAGGAGACTGCAATATGACCGTTACCGAAAAGACCGCATATCTCCGCGGGCTGATGGATGGCCTGAAGATAAACAAGGACACCGACGAGGGTCGCCTTTTCGAGGCGATAGTCGATACGCTGGAGTCGCTGGCGCTGGCTGTCTCCGATATCGAGGAGAACAACGACGTTATCAATGACGAGCTGGATATGATCGAGGACGCGCTCGATTCCATTGACGAGGAGCTGGAGCTTATCGACGAGGATCTCGGCGTGCTCTTTGACGAGGATTGGGACGAGGACGACTTTGACGACGACGAGGAGTATTACGAGCTGATCTGCCCGACCTGCGGCGAGGAGCTTATCCTTGACGGCGATTTGCTGGCGGAGGGCGAGATGAAGTGCCCCGCCTGCGGCGAGGATCTGGAGTTCGATCTCAGCGAGCTTGAGGACGAAGAGGACGAATAATAAACGCTGAAAAATGACCTACCCCGGAGGGTAGGTCATTTTTATGCAAAGCAGCGTCAAAGCGGTTGCGCTTGCGGCGCGGCGCGTGTATAATTAAAAAGATAAAAATTATCTTTTCGGCAGGTGATGATATGGCAAAGGCGCTTGTCGCCATGAGCGGCGGCGTGGACAGCACGGTATCCGTGCTGCTTGCCCGCGAGGCGGGCTATGAGGCGGAGGGCGTGACGCTGCTCATGCACGGTGACACCGACGTTTCCGGCGCGGCGGCGGCTGCCGCCGCCTGCGGCGTGCCGCACCGCGTGCTGGATATGCGCGAGCGGTTTGCCCGCTGCGTCAGCGGACGCATGGTGGAGGAATATGCCGCCGGACGCACGCCCAATCCCTGCGTAGACTGCAACCGCAGCGTCAAGACCGGATTTTTGGCGGATTATGCGCGGGAAAACGGCTTTGACAGGCTGGTGACCGGGCATTATGCCCGCACGGGGGAGCTTGATGGGCGGCATGCCCTGCGCGTCGCCGCCGTTCCTGAGAAGGACCAGAGTTATGTGCTGTATCCGCTTTCGCAGGAGCAGCTCGCCATGCTGTGGCTGCCGCTCGGAGAGCTGGACAAGCGCGCGGTGCGCGAGTACGCCGCCCGTCGGGGACTGACAAGCGCCTCTGCGCCGGACAGTCAGGACATCTGCTTTCTGCCGGACGGCGACTATGCCGCCTACGTGACGGCGCGCGTGCCGTGCGCGGAGGGCGACTTCACCGACAGCACGGGCAGGGTGCTGGGGCGGCACCGCGGGCATGTGCATTACACCGTCGGGCAGCGGCGCGGGCTGGGTGTCGCGGCGGAGGAGAGACTGTACGTGCTGTCAAAGGACGCGGCGCGCAACGCCGTTGTGCTCGGCAGGGAAAGCGAGCTGATGACGCGGGAGCTGCAAGTGGAGCGCATAAATTGGGTGAGCATCGCGCCGCCGCAGGCGCCGCTGCACGCCATGATACGCACGCGCTACCGCCAGCGCGAGACGGGCGGCGAGATAACGCCGCTGCCGCAGGGCGGGGCATTGGTACGGTTTGACTGTCCGGTACGCGCCGGAGCGCCGGGACAGGCGGCGGTATTTTACGACAGCGAGGGCTATGTTTTGGGAGGAGGCACGATAGTATGAGCAGGCACGAGCGCACGGAGCGCGTGCTCGGCGCGGAAGGGCTGGCGCGGCTGCGGCAGGCGCATGTCGCCGTTTTCGGACTGGGCGGCGTCGGCTCCTATGCCGCCGAGGCACTGGCGCGCGCGGGCGTGGGACGGATGACGCTGGTGGATGGCGACGTGGTGCAGGAGAGCAATATCAACCGCCAGCTCTGCGCGCTTTACTCCACGCTGGGCATGAAAAAAACCGACGTGGTCGCCGCGCGGCTGCGCGATATACTGCCGGAGATAGAGCTTGAGTGTCTGCCGGTGTTTTTCGGCGCAGACACGGCGCTGGACATGACGGGCTGGGACTTTGCGGTGGACGCGATAGACACAGTCACCTCCAAGGTGGAGCTGATAGTCCGCGCGCGGGCGGCGGGCGTGCCGGTGATAAGCTGCATGGGCGCGGGCAACAAGCTGCATCCGGAGAGCTTTATGATAGACGACGTCAGCCGCACAAGCGTATGTCCGTTGGCGCGCGCCGTGCGCAAGCAGCTGCGCGAGCGCGGGATAGAGCGCGGAGTCGCGGCGGTGTATTCAACAGAGGAGCCAGCGATAAACGCCCGTCCGCCCGGCAGCCTTTCCTTTGTCCCCGGGGCGATGGGGCTGGTCGCCGCCGGATATGTGATACGGCAGCTTTCCGGCATTGAGGAATAGAAAAAAGCCTCTGTCATGACGGAGACCGCTTTGATTAGGTTTCTTTCTTTCCGGCTAGATTCCTTTGCCCGTTTCCTTGTTCCAGAGATACGGAAGTATTACGAAAGCGAACAGGGGCAGCGCGAGTTTGAGGAGTTGGAGGCACAACAAGAACAGGAGGAAGGCAATAAATAAAGCAGAGGGTCAAGGCGCAAAACCTTGACCCTCAGATGCTATGGAGTTTTAGATATTAGATAAAAGTTTCTACAAAAAGTTTAGAATTGATTTCAACAGAAAAAAGCTACCAATTCATAAAAGAATGTGTTATCATGTAAAATAGAGGTTGTATAGCGAGGTGTTGCATATGGAACAAATCACGGCTGATTATTTAATTGGTTTGGAAAAGAGAATTGTTGAGCCATATGTTTCATTTCCATCCTCCAGTGAAAAAAATACACTTAATATTCAATCATTAGACGGCAGCGAAACTTTTTTGTTAGACATAAATAGAGCGGGGAGTATAAGAATATCTCGATGCACATTTCAAGAGCGTTACAACATAACAATTGCACTTATACGCCTTGACTTAGACGAGAACAAACCACATCAAAACCCAGATGATGCCATAATAAAAGGACCACATATTCACATCTATAAGGAAGGATATGGTGATCGTTGGGCATATCCGATTACTGAACTTAACCCATGCCCCTTTTCCGATACTTCAGATTTGCTGACATCTTTCATTGAGTTTTGCGCTTACTGTAATGTTAGTACTATCCCCGATATACAAGGGAGCTTATAGCTATGTTAGATGCAAGTTCTTTTATTGATACTTATGTTTCATGGTTGAAACAAAATATGACTGCGTTGCAATTAGATAGCGGTGCGGTTGAAATTAGTTCGCCTTTTTTAGATAGACATAATGATTATATTCAAATCTATGTGGTTAAAGATAACAACGGCTTTATATTGACGGACGATGGTTACACCATATCGGATTTAGAATTGAGTGGGCTTTCTTTTAACACACCCAAAAGAAAGGAAGAACTGCAAACCATATTGAGAAGTTTTGGGATTTCTCTCGACGATAAAGGTAATATGTTTTGCAAGTGTAATCAGTCTAATTACCCGTTCAAAAAACACAGCTTAATTCAGGCGGTATTGGCCGTAAATGATTTATTTGTGTTATCACAACCTAATATAGCTTCGTTTTTTATGCAGGATGTTGAAAGTTTTCTGCGAGACCATGACGTGCGATACACAAAAAATATTAAGTTTACAGGTAAAAGCGGATTTGATCACGCATATGATTTTGTCATTCCGCAATCAAAGGCATCGCCTGATAGATTAGTGAAAGCTATAAATAACTTGGAACGTACAACCACTCAAAGCGTTATTTTTGCATGGAGCGATACTATTCAGACACGTAATCCGAATACAAAACTATATACATTTGTAAATGATGTTGAGAAACGGGTACCCGATACTTGCTTAGATGCATTAAAAGAATATGGAATTGTGCCTGTTACATGGTCACAAAGAGAAAACTCAATAAACGAACTTATAGCATAAAATGAAAACCGAGGGTCAAGGTGCAAAACCTTGACCCTCGGTTTTCGTGTTGACATTACAGCACACCAGCACGGCGAAGCCGCCTTTAAAAAAGAAATAGGTGTTCGTGCAATGTCCATTTTGTGGAGACATTGCGTTCAAATCCGAACCGTAGGCGGCCTCGATATCCTTGAGGGTAATGGTTTCGGTGCCGCCTTTGAAGTTGTAGGTGATGACGAGCCTGTCGTCAAACAGGTGCAGAGAGTTGACAAAGGTGTCGATGA
>JAFTDT010000084.1 GCA_017453985.1 Clostridia bacterium | reverse complement strand
TTACGCCATACCGGACGGCAGCTATCTCTATATCGAGGACGGCAGAGAGGAAATTCGCGGCGAGGCGTATCTGATAGCGGACGGCGAGCTTACGCAGATATCCGCCGCGAGCGAGCGCGTCAAGCTGGCGTGATCGGAAGGAGTTGGGCGCTGTTTTATGGACGCGCTGCTCACTCTGGCAAAAAATGCGGATTATGAGCAGGTCGAGCTGAATGTGATAGAAGAAAACGCCGCCGGCACGGCGCTTTACAAGGCGTATGGCTTTACAGTAACGGGCAGGCTCCCTCATGCTTATAAATACCCCGACGGAAGCTATGGGGACTTTCTTCTCATGATGCGGTATTTATGAGTTGCGGCACCCGCAAATCCCCCGCCGCAACCGCAGGTTGACATATGGTTGGTGGCATGCAACCGTGTTTTCCGATAGGATATACGGCGAAAGGAGGCTCTCACATGTCATTGAGTGAAAGCATTAAAGCGCACAGACAAAGGCTGCGCCTGTCGCAGGAATACGTAGCGGAGCAGGTCGGCGTCAGCCGCCAAGCCGTATCCAAGTGGGAAACCGGACAAAGCGTACCGACCTCCGGCAATCTCGCTGAGCTTGCGGCGCTGTTTGACATCAGCATTTCCGAGCTGATAGAGCCGGAAAAATATCAGACGGTAAAACAAGCCGAGCGCAATAACGCGGTAAAATCGTATCAAAACAAAAGAATGCTGACCTCTTGCCTGTACGGGCATATTGCCGCCGCGGTCGCGTATCCTGCCCTGCTGAGGGAAAACGGAGTATCGGTTCTTTCCGTATCTCTCTGCGTCGCTTTGCTGACCGGACTCGTATTTATGGGAATTGCCGCTCTGGATTACGGGCGCAAAGCGCGCTTTAAGCCGCTGCAAATTCTGCTCGGGGCAGCATTTGCATTCGCCTGCTTCGTTCTGCCCTTTTGTCTGAGCCGTATGAGCGAGCAAATTCGCAGTCTTATCTGCATCATCTCCTGCGGCGTCTGCATCGTTCCTTTGTATATCCTCTATTGGAAAAAGGTGTGGCATTATCAATCCGTTGATGGGAGGCAGCATGTACTATGAGCATTATGAGCGCACTCGGCCTTGGAGAAGCAAGGCTTTTGGAGCAGGGCATATCCACGCCGGGAAAAGTGATATCGGTCAAAACATGGTGGTTCATCAAGATCAATACCAAGCCTGTCCGCAGAGGCGCCATGGACGGCGCGACCTTTCCGCACAGGATAGTTTTTTCCTATCAGGTGGACGGCAAGAGCTACACCGGCTCGCGGATACTGTCCCCTGCGACAGACTGCCCCGCTGCCGGCTCAGATATCACAGTTTTTTACGATCCTCAACGCCCGGAAAAATATGCGCTGAAAATCACGCTGAACTGACAGACACGCTAAAATTCCTCAGCCTCACGGCCGAGGAATTTTTCTGTTTTTTGAAAAAGTTGTAATAAAACTATTGACAACTTATTTTTTATGTGCTATTCTTTACATGCTGAATGTTGTAATAAACATATTGACAACTCAAAGGAGGACATGTAAAATGAAAGTAGCAGTTGCAGCAGCAAACGGAAAAGCCGGACGCCTCATCGTGAAGGAGGCTGTCGAGCGCGGCATGGACGTGACCGCCATCGTCAGAAGCGAAAACCGGACTGCCGCCGAAAAGACCATCATCAAGGATATCCTGAGTCTCACACGGGATGACCTCGCTGGCTTCGACGTGATTGTAGACGCCGTCGGAGGCTGGACGCCTGAGACGGCACACATCATACCCGATGCGGCAAAGCATCTCGCCGAGCTGCTCAGAGGTACGGACACACGGCTGCTGGTCGTCGGCGGCGCAGGCAGTCTGTTTGTAAATCCGGAGCATACCCGCACCGTAGCCGAGGAGACTCCCTTCCCCGAGGCAGTCATGCCGGTCATCAACGCCCATCAGGCTGCGCTGAACGCGCTGCGCGGATGCGACGGCGTCAAGTGGACATACGTCAGCCCCGCGGGGGATTTTCAGCCGGAGGGAGCAAGAACGGGAAAATATATCCTCGCCGGCGAGGAGCTGAAATTAAACAGTAAAGGAGAAAGCGTTATCTCCTATGCCGATTACGCCATCGCCATCGTCGATGAGATAAAATCAGGCGGACATATCGGAGAAAGGATAAGCGTCGTGGGAGAATAATGCTGCGGTAATTATGCAGATAACGAGCAGATTTACCATCGCCGTTCACGCCTTGGTCTTCATCAAGCTTTTTCAGGACGAGAGACGAGTCACCAGCAACGTGCTTGCCGGCAGCATACAGGCAAACCCGGTCATCATCAGAACGGTGCTGTCCAAGCTGAAGGACGCCGGCATCATAGACGCCCGGCAGGGTAGCGGCGGCTCCAGACTCGCCATGCCTGTGGAGGATATCTCACTTTACGATATCTACAAAGCGGTGGATACCGTGGACGAAACGGGCTTGTTCCATTTTCACGAAAATCCCAATCCCGCCTGTCCGATAGGCAGAAATATCCATTCCGCTTTGGACGACAAAATCCAACAGGTGCAGGACTCCATGGAAAACGAGCTGCGGAAGATATCCGTGGCGGACGTTTTGGGCGACCTCGTCCGGGAAATGGACAAGCGGCAGTAAATCCGCTCCGGCGCTTTCTTGCCCCGCACTCCCCTCTTTTAACACGAAAAACATGCAGCAGCGCCTCTGTCGAAAAGCGGCAGGAGGCGCTGTTTTTTCGCTTGCGGGCGGGTGCGGTTTGATTATTGACTTCTCAGATAAAATCAGCGATAATTTATTCACCGGCACAGCCAAAGATAAACGTATACGGAGGTATTTTATGAAAGCAGTCTATTCCTTATCTTTGAGCGACTTTTTGGCATATCTGAAAACGGTGGACTATGGATATAAGGACGTAAACGGAGTCATCCACACCGGCGAGGAGTTTGATTTTGAAAAATATCCGTATGCCTTTTCCTCCCCTGCCGAGGTGACAGCGAACAGCTGCGCGTGGTGCTGGGATATATGCGAGCTTATCAGGGATTATTGCAGGCATAACGGCATACCCGTCTCAACTTGGTTCTATGAATATCAAAGCGGCGCTATTCACCAAACTCATACGCAGGCATTTATCAAAACCGAGGGGCAATGGTATCCCGCTCCGGACAACAGCGACCCGCATTTGCTTTCCGATTTCACCGGCAAACGGTATGACGAGGTCATAAAGGAGTTCCAAGGCTATTTCCGCGACTTCATTCGGCACATCACCGGCGGTGAGGCGGACGAAAGTCGGTTTTTGTTCAGAGAATACGGCGGCGGTCTTAAATCGGGAATGTCCGACGAAGACGTTCTCCGGCATTTGCGGGAAGGATAGACAGGCGAATGCAGGCTGCTTTGCATCGCCGCCGCGGTATGAAGCTTTAATTTACCCGTGAGACACGGCGTGTCTCATCATCGCAGACAGGACATTTGCTCACTTTGTGTCCTGTTCTGCAAGGATAATCTCCGGTATGATAATTTCAAAAGGAGGTCGCAAGCCCATGGATATCGTGAAAATCGGAAGCTTCCTGCGGGAGCTCCGCAAAGAAAAAAATCTCACGCAGGAACAGCTCGCGGAGAAAATAAATGTCGCGCGCAGAACGGTTTCACGCTGGGAGACAGGTAGCAACATGCCCGATCTGGATATTCTGCTTGAGCTGTCAGAGCTATACGAGGTTGGCCTACGGGAAATTTTAACCGGAGAAAGGAAAAGTGAGCAAATGAATCAGGAATTGAAGGAAACCGTATTGCAGGTTGCAGATTACAGCAATGAAGAAAAGGCGCGGCTGCTGCGCAGGATACACTGGGTATTTGTTGTCGGACTGCTCAGCTTTGTCATACATCTTGCAATCGTTGCGCTTGGACTCGATGGGACTGCGCCATACGAAGGTATCAGCAGTTTTGCCATTGGTCTTGCCTTTGGCACAATTATTATCGGAGTTATTTTCACCGGCAAATATGCTGCCGCAATCAGAAAATTCAAAATGCGGCTGCTGGGAATAAAAACGGAGAACAACAGATGAACGGCATGATCGTTATTGGGTTTCTGCTTGGTGGCGGAACCATTGCTTTTGACCGCCTTATCCACAAGGTGCCTGATTTGCTGGCAATCGTGTTGTATTGCGCTGCGATAATACTGATTATTCTTGGAATGCTCAGTATTAGAAAAGCAGACTGTAGAAAAACAAGCTAATGAAAGAGGCAAATTTCAGCTTGTCGCTCCCTCTGTAACTGCAAAAAAGCCCTTCGCTGCATACCCACAGCGAAGGGCTTTTAATATCCTGAAAAAATATCCGCAGGCGCTCGCCTGCGGATATTACGACAACTATTCCTTATTTGCCTGCCAGATATGCTTTTGTGACCTCAGCCATCAGTTTGCAGCCTTTTTCGATCTGAGTCTCGGACGGCATGGAGAAGTTGAGGCGCATGCCGTGGGACGGCACGCTCTTGTCCACCTGGAAGCCGGCGCCGTCAAAGACGATGACCTTGTTCTCCAGCAGCTTTTCGCTGAGCGGTCCGGAGAGGCAGCCCTCGGGCAGATCTACCCACAGGAACAGTCCGCCCTCCGGATAGGAGACGGTGACGCTGTCCGGCATATTCTCCTTGAGAGTATTGTACATGATATCTCTCTTGACGCGGTAATAATCGCAGCAGGACTTGATATGCTCCATCAGGTCGTACTTGTTCATGAACTCACCGACCATGACCTGCGCCAGCATGCTGGCATGTACGTTTATCCTCGCTGTCTGCACGACCGGCATCAGCGCCTTGTTGCCGATGATATAGCCGAGACGTATGCCGGGGGACATTATCTTGGAATAAGAGCTGCAATACACGACTCTGCCGTCGGTGTCCAGCGTCTTTATCGGGTTGATGACCTCGCCGCTGTAACGCAGCTCGCCGTACGGGTTATCCTCAAGGATTATCACGTCGTACTTCTGCGCCAGAGCGTAGATCGCCTTGCGCTTTTCCGTGCTGGTGGTGTAGCCGGTGGGGTTCTGGAAGGTAGAGATGACATATATCAGCTTCGCCTTCGGGTTCGCCTTGAGCGCCGCCTCCAGCTTCTCGATATCCATACCGTCGGTCTGCATCGGTACCGGCACGCAGGTCAGTCCGTTGTGCTTGAACATGCTCAGCGTCGCGCTGAAGGTGGGATCCTCGACGATGGCGACGTCACCGGGATCGGTGAGCACCATGGTCGGGAAAGCCAGCGCCTCCGCGCCGCCGGCGGTCGCCATCATGTCGTCGTTCTCCGTCACCATGGAGCCGTAGAGCTTGTTCAGCCACGCCTTGGTGTTGCTGAGGAACGGCTCATATCCGGCGCCGAAGCCGTAGTTCAGCGTCGCTTTGGTCAGCGCGGGAGTGGTGAAGATCTCGTTATAAACCTCGCGAATCTTGTCTACCGGGAAGGTGTCCGGCGAGGGGTTGCCGGCGCCGAAGGGAAAATACGCCGGGTCCTGCATCAGCTTGAAGTTGCTGGTCCTCTTTGCCGGAGCAAAATTGCCCGTCGGCATATCCTGATAGAACTTGGAAATTTTGTAATTCATATCTGACCTCCTTGTATTATACTGCGTCGTAACCTGCCTGGAAAGCCCTCCTGTTGGCTTCGTTGAACTTGCCCTTGCCCTTGTCCTCAAAGAACTTGCACATGGTGTCCATGGCGTAATCCAAATCGAACAGCTTGCATTCCTTTATCGCCGCGGCGCACATGATGAGGTTGGCACCCTTGGGATTTTTGACCTCCATCGCCTTCTCCACGCAGTTGATCTTGATAACCTTCATGGTGGAGGGGATGGCGCTGGTGTCCTCAATGGCGTGGCTGTTGACAAAAACGGTCGCGTTGGGCTTGCAGTCCTTGAGGTAGGTCATGGACGGCTTGTTCATCAGGAAGATGATGTCCGCCTCCTCCATGCTGGGGCTGCCGATCATCTCGTCCTTGCTCTCGCCGAACTTGACGACGCACTTCGCCGCACCGCCGCGCATCTCCGCGCCGTAGGAAGGAACCCAAGTGGCGTTGAGGTCCTTCTGCGCCGCCATATAAGCCAGTATCAGTCCGCCCGTCAGAACGCCCTGACCGCCGAATCCGGCAAATACTATCTCTTTCATAGCTTATTTGTCCTCCCTTGTCTTGAATTCGCCGAGCGGATATTCAGGATACAGCTCGTTTTCTATCCTATCGCAGCTCTTCAGCGGGTCCAGATGCCAGTTGGTCGGGCAGGGAGACAAAACCTCCACAATGGAATAGCCCGCCTTGTCTATCTGGTTCTGCAGAGCCTTCTTTATCATCTTCTTGGTCTCCATGATGTGCTTGACGTCCGCCACGGAGCCGCGTGCGGAATAGGCGATATGGCTGAAGGAATTGGCGATCATCTCGGGCAGATGCTGCGGATAGCCGTTATAATCGCAGTTTCTGCCGGCGGTGGAGGTCGTGGTGACCTCGCCGGGCATGGTCGTCCAGCTCATCTGACCGCCGGTCATGCCGAAGTTGGTGTTGTTGATGATGATGACCGACAAATTCTCATTTCTGTAAGCGGCGTTGAGCGTCTCGGCAAGACCGATAACGCCCGCGTCGCCGTCGCCCTGATAGGCGATTACCAGCATATCGGGACGGGTGCGCTTGATGCCGGTGGCGGCAGCGCCCGCTCTGCCGTGCGCCGCCTGAAAGAAGTCGCCCTTCTGGGAGTGCAGGTTGCAGCTGCAGCCGACAGCCAGCGCGAAGCAGTAGTTGTCCTGATAGCCCAGCTCCTCGATGCACTCTCTGATGAGACGGTTTACTATGCCATGTCCGCAGCCGGGGCAGAAGGTGTGCTTGTTAGCACCGGTAGGTAATGTTTTTATCGCAGCCATTAGAACCTCTCCTCACATTTTCCAGATTTGACCTCTTCGTACTTGGCGACGATCTCCTTGACCATCGGTACGCCCGGGCCGTAGGCATAGCAGTAAATGGGAGCGTTTATCTTGAACTTTCTGCAGGTGAGCGCAACGTCCTCGACCATCTGTCCCTGTACGTTGGTTTCCACGGAGATAAGTCCCTTGAGATTGGGTCCCAGCTCCTTGAACGCCTTGACCGGATACGGCCACAGGGTCTTGAGGCGGATGAGTCCGACCTTCTCGCCCTTTTCGCGGAGCTTTTTCACTGTGTCGATGCAGACGCGCGCCGGCAGACCCGCCGCCACGAACACATACTCTGCGTCCTCAACATTGATGTTCTCCCACTCCTGATACTGCTCCTCTATCTCATGATACATCTCGACGCGCTCGAAGATGGTCCACTTGTTGTTGCGGATGCCCTTCTTGCCGGTGCCGTCGATGCCCCAATCCAGCTCGCCCTCTCTCTTTTTGAAGGGAGGCATATCGACCGCCTCCATCATCTGACCGAGAACCGCCTCGGAGAAGATGGTGACGCCGATGCGGTATTTCTCCGCCACGTCAAAGGATTTGTATATCATATCCACCTGCTCCTGGATGCTGGAGGGAGCGTATACTACGCGGCGATAGTCGCCCTGACCGCCGCCCTTTGTCTCTCTGAAATAGTCGGACTGTCCGGAGTCCAGACCTCCGAGACCGACGCCGTGACGCTGCACGTTGACGACGACGAAGGGCAGCTTCATGGACTCGGCGTAGGAATAGCCCTCCATCTTGAGGCTGATGCCCGTACCGGAGGATGCGGTGATGCAGCGCGCGCCGGCAGCGGAAGCTCCCAGCACCATGTTGACCGCGGCTATCTCGCTCTCTGCCTGTATGAATGTCCTGCCAAGCTCGCCCATGCGGCTGGACAGGTATTCCAAAATCTCCGTGGACGGAGTGATGGGATATCCCGCAAAGAAATCAGCACCCGCACGCACGGCGGCTTCACCGGCGGCAGCATTTCCCTTTAACAGTTCTTTTGCCATTATTTCGCTCCTCCTTCTTCCTCGATAGTAAAGACGTAGTCGGGGCACGCAGTGTAGCACATGCCGCACTGGATGCATTTTTCGTGGTCGCACACCACGTAATTGTAGCCTGCAAGGTTAGTCTCCCTGCCCAGCGACAGCGCGTCCCTCGGACATGCCTTTACGCAGTATCCGCAGCCCTTGCACCAGTCGCTCTTGATCATAAGTTTCGTCGCCATAATTTCCTCCTTGTATATATTTTTATTTTATGCCTTTGCCTTTTTGCTTTCTTTCAGCGCCTCGATCAGCTTGACGATGAATACGCACGCCAAGCCTATCGTGCCGATGATGTAAGAGGCGCGCCGCTGATTGTCAAAATACGCCGTAGTGATGCGCGTGATGGTATTCGGTGACAGGAACGCGCCGAGACTCATGCCCGCCGTCGCCACCGCAATGCCCATTGTCTTGTTGCCGCGGCTCGCCGCAGCGCCCGCCTTGACAAAGGACAGCGCCGGAACGATCCCCAAGCCTATGCCGCCCATGATCACGCCGATGAACATCTGAGGCAGATTGTTCGTCGTGGCGATCAGCAGGTCGCCTGCGCAGCAGAGCAGTATGCCCACCGCCTGTGAATATTCCTTGCAGACATGGGTTATCTTGGTAAACACCAGTCCGGTGAGGAAGCTGGAGAGCATGTAGACCGAGGACAGGTAGGAGGCGTTTTTCGCCACCGCTTCGGACGCCAGCCCAAAGGCTTCCCTGTTCTGCGCCACAAACTGCGAGATGTTGATGGACGTGACACTGAAGAAATACATCCAGAAGAACAGCGTCACCATCTCGATTATTATAGCCTTGTTCAGCACGAATTTATCCTTCGCGATCTTTTCCTCCGCCTTGCGGGAGTCGTTGGGCAAAAACAGTGCTATGAACACAAACACCGGCACGCCGACGAGATACGCCAGAAACGCCGTGTTCCAGTTATAAACCGCAAGCTGCCCGACGATCAGCGAAACGACGACGGAGCCGAGACAGGATATCGCCGTGCGGTAGCCCATCAGCCGCTTCTGATCCTCGCCCTCGTACCACTCGGTGATGAGAGACGCGGAGATCGGGTTCATGATGCCGATGCTCGCCGCGAAAAGCAGCCGCGCAGCCAGCATAAGCGGATAGCTGTGGATAAAATACGGCAGCGCGCCGGTAATCGTCACCGCGCCGACCGCGATAAGCGCACCGCGCTTGAGCGACATCTTCTTGACCAGCGGCGCGGCGAGGAACAGCGCCGGTATCGTCACCAGCCCGACTATCGAGGACAGGAGCTGGATACCGGACGCGGACACCTCGGGAAACGATTTCGCCATGTCCGCCAAAAGTGAGTTCGTGCCATGCGTGCTCTGCCGGAGAAAGGACACGAGCACGACCGCCAAAATGGCCGTCCAGTTCATTCTTTTGTTGTCTTTCATAGCCTCATCCATTCTATATTTTATTTTTTTATTATCTTTAAATACGCCTTAATACACCCTGCGGACAGCCATGGCTGTCCCTATTTTCTGATTATATCAGTAATTCTATCTTAACTTATGCAAGAAAAATGTTCAATAGCAACCTTGCACAAATAATGTGATTTTTTTTTGTTAATAATGCCAACAAAACTTATGCATAAATCCTTTGACTTTTTACTCATATTGGTTTATAATTTATTCAATAATCTATGTCAGAGACATATGCAGAATTATAAAATTGGGGAGATGATATTATGTCAGAAAAAGCAAGTGATCGTATCTTCAGCGCGCTGCAGGCGCGGATAATTCAGGGTGAGTTCGGGCTGAACGGCGTTCTTACCGAGCTGAACGTCGCCGCCGACTACGGGGTGAGCCGCGGCACCGCCCGCGAGGTGCTCCAGCGCCTGTGTCAGGAAAAATATCTCATCAGCCACCCGCGCAAGGGATATTTTATCTATAATCTTTCGCAGAAGGACCTCGTGGACATCACTGAGGTGCGTTTTGCGCTGGAAAAGATCAGCCTGCGCCTCATCATTGAGAACTGCTCTGACGAGCAGATACTCAGCCTGCGGAAATATTCCGCCGAGACCGACACCAGACTGCACCCCGACAAGTCCGTCAGCGCGCAGTTCCACCTCGCCATGGCGGAGATCTCGGGCAACATGTTCCTTCACGATGCTCTTGTCAACATCGTCAACACCGCCATCCGCATAGCCTTCAGCGGTCCCGAAAGGGAGATAAACCATCAGGCTATCGTGGACGCGCTGCTGGCGCGCAACCTTGACGAGGCGACGCGGCTGCTGCAGCTTGATATTCTCGATCCCACGGTATTCGCCGACATGAATGCGGTGAAGTGAGCATGCACTGCTTCAAGGACGATTACAGCGAGACCGCCCACCCCGATATCATAGCCGAGCTTATGCGCTCGTGCGATGGACATCACACCGGCTACGGCGAGGACGAATACTGTCTTGAGGCGGCGCGGCTCATCCGCCGCGAGATAAAGCTTGAGGACTGCGACGTGCATTTCCTCTCTGGCGGCACGCAGACCAATCTGACCGCCATTTCTTCCTTCCTCCGCCCCTTTCAGGCGGCGATGGCGCCGGCGCACGGGCATATCTTGGTGCATGAGGCGGCGGCTATCGAGGCGACCGGACACAAGATACTCTCCTTCCCCTCTCCGGACGGCAAGCTGACGCCGGAGCGGATCGACGCCTCTCTGCGTCAGCACCTCGGCGACGAGCATATGCCATATCCCAAGCTGGTGTATGTGTCCGACAGCACGGAAACCGGCACCGTCTACAACAAAGCGGAGCTGACCGCGCTGAGCCGGTACTGCCGCGAGCACGGGCTGTATCTCTATCTGGACGGCGCGAGGCTGGGTGCGGCGCTTGCCGCGCCGAAAAGCGACCTCACCATGGCGGATATCGCCGCGCTGACCGACGCCTTTTACATCGGCGGCACCAAAAACGGCGCTATGCTGGGCGAGGCGCTGGTGATAAAAAATCCGGAGCTGCGCACGGAGTTCCGCCGCAATCTCAAGCTGCGCGGCGCCATGCTCGCCAAGGGCTGGATACTCGGCGTGCAGTTCTGCGCGCTTTTCCGCGACGGGCTTTTCTACCGTCTGGGCAAAAACGCCACCGATATGGCGCTCGCCCTTTCGGAGCGCCTCGCCGCGCTGGGGGTGGAGTTCACCTCTCCGGTGGAGAGCAACATGCTCTTCCCCGTCTTTCGCTGCGAGGTCACGGACGAGCTGCGCCGCCGGTTCATTATGCATCCCGGCAAGCGCGTGGACGAGGAGCATTCCTCACCGCGTCTGGTCTGCTCTTGGGCGACGACACCGGAAGCGGTGGACGAGTTTGCCTCCGCAGTCAGGGAGCTTATCTGAACGCATCAAAACGGTTGCCGTCAAAATCGGCAGCCGTCTTTTTTTGCATAAAACCCTTGACAAATGCAATCCATTGCATTAAAATGCATTCATAAACCGATGAGCCGGAGTAGTAAGCGTTTCCAACAGCTTTGCAGAGAGCCGCCGACTGGTGCGAGGGCGGCAGCCGCGATACGCCGAATGGACCGGTGAGGGCGCGCCGATGCCGCACGGGCGGAGGTAGGCCGCGACGGAGTCCCGCCGTTATACGGGAGGACGTGTGATGGCACGTCGCTGAGTGGGCGGGATATTCCGTCAATTTGGGTGGCACCGCAGAAGCTTTTGCAGCTTTTGTCCCGAAGAACATACTTCGGAGACAAAGGCTTTTTATTTTGCCTTTGTTCTCCAAAAAACGAAAGGAGCAAGAACAATGGCAGAGAAAATCCCCTACAAAATTTACCTTTCCGAAAGCGAGCTTCCGCGCACGTGGTACAACGTCCGAGCGGATATGAAGGTCAAGCCCGCTCCCCTGCTCGACCCCGCCACGCTGCAGCCGATGACGGCAGAGGCTTTGAGCGCGGTGTTCTGCGAGGAGCTGGTGCGGCAGGAGCTGGACAACGACAACCGCGAGATAGAAATACCGCAGGAGATACGCGACTTTTACAAGATGTACCGCCCCTCCCCGCTGGTGCGGGCGTACTGTCTGGAGGAAAAGCTGGGCACGCCGGCAAAAATTTATTACAAGTTCGAAGGCAACAATACCTCCGGCAGCCACAAGCTCAACTCCGCCGTCGCACAGGCGTATTACGCCAAAAATCAGGGGCTGCGCGGCGTTACCACGGAGACCGGCGCCGG
>JAFTDT010000083.1 GCA_017453985.1 Clostridia bacterium | reverse complement strand
GTTTTTGCGGCTTCAGCGAGGAGTTATGGTGACCTCCACACTTTCTCCGAAGCTTTTTCCTATCCTCTGGCGTATATCTTTTCGCACGCCGATGATATATTCAGGCGTGCCCATGCGCACGACCTGCCCGTCATAAGGTTCGCCGTCAAAGGTGGCATGGACGGCGAGCCGCCCCTTGCCGTAGACCGCGCGGATATCCACCGGCACGATGACATACGCCGCATCCATATCGCCGCTTTGCAGCAGCACGGCGGTAAATCTGTGCGTCACGGCTCAGTCGCGGTACACCACGCCGTCGATGACGGTCGCCTCGCAGAGCGTGTAGTTGCAGAAGGGGTCTCCGCTCCAAATGGCGATATCGGCGTCCTTGCCCGGCTCGATGGAGCCCATGCGTCCGTCAAGATGCATCGCCTTGGCGGCGTTGATGGTCAGCGCCTTCAGCGCGGTCTCCCACTTCAGTCCGTGGCGGGCGATGATATAGCCGATGTCGTGCGGCAGAAAGCGCACGTCAGAGCTGCCGTCGCGGGTGATGCACACGGTCACGCCTGCCTCGTCCAGTACGCGGCAGGTTTCCGGCGTTATCTGCCATACCTCCTGCTTGACGGGTCCCATGGTGATGGGACCGACGACGCAGATTGCGTGCTTGGCGGCGAGGTAATCCGCGATCGGAATCGCCTCGGTGGCGTGCTCCAGCACATAGTCCAGCCCGAACTCCTCGGATATGCGTATCGCGGTCACGATGTCGTCCGTGCGGTGGCAGTGTATGCGGCAGTGCATCTCGCCGCGCACCACCGGAACAAGCGCATCCAGCTTGAAGTCGCGCTCCACCTTGACGGAGGGATCCTTTTCCGCCTCAAGGAGTTTGTCGGAATAAATCTTCGCCTTGAACAGCGCCTCGCGCAATACCGCGCCGTTGCCCATGCGAGTGGAGGGCATACGCTTAAGCTCAGAATAACAGCGGCGCGGATTTTCGCCCAGAGCCATCTTCATCTGCTCGCTGCCCGCTATCACCATATCGTCTACTATCGCCGCCTTGTGGTTTTTGTAGCATATGCCCTGCCCGCCGATGAGATTGGCGCTGCCGGGCAGAGAGCAGCCGGCGGAAAATCCGGCGCGGCGCATGTGTCCAAAGGCGGGGTGCTGGGGATTGAAGGCGTCCAGCACGCGGAGCTGCGGCGTGATGGGGTCGGTGATCTCGTTGAGGTCGCCGGGCGATTTGGGCGCGTGAGGCTCCTCGTACATACTGGGATGAGCGTGGCAGTCGATGAGCGCGGGCGTGACCCACTTGCCGGCGGCGTCGATGACCTCCGCGCCCTTGGGCACGCTTACCTTTGCGCCGACGGACTTGATCTTGCCGCCGTCGATAAGGACGACGCCCTTTTCGATGACGCCGTTTGTCACGGTGAATATTTTGGCGTTTTTGATAGCAAGCATGGCAAACACTCCTTTTTTGTATAAGTATGCAGACATTATACAACAGATCGGAGGATAAAACAAGTGCGAACAGGGCGGGCAGGGGCGTTTGCTCACACGCTGTCCGCCGCGGCATGTAAAAGCGAAGCCAACGGTCTGCCGGCACGAGGGGAGAGAGACTCTCAACAGCCGGATAGAGCGTTGGCTTCAAAAATAAATATACATACCGGAATTTTTGATCGGGACAAAGGATGCCGCGCTTTTACAGCCTCATATATCAAAAAACTCCTCCGCGTTGCGGGCGGTTATCTCCGCCGCCTCCTCCGGGCTGACGCCCCATATCTCCGCCAGCGCCGCCAGCGTATATTTCAGCATGCGCGAGTCGCAGCGCGCGCCGCGGTGAGGCTCCGGCGCCATGTAGGGGCAGTCTGTCTCTATCATCAGCCTGTCCCGCGGCACGCGGCGGATAGCCTCATGGCTGCGGCGCGCGTTGCTGAATGTTATCACGCCGGTGAAGGACAGGTGATAGCCCATGGCGGCTATCTCGGCGGCGGTCTCCGCGCTGCCGCTGAAGCAGTGGCACACCAGCTTGCGCACGGGGAAGCGGCGCAGCACGTCCATCAGGTCCTGCGTCGCCTCGCGGGAATGGATTATCACGGGCACGTCCGCCCGCTGTGCCAGCTCCATCTGCGCGATGAAATATTCAAGCTGCGTCATGCGCGAATACGGCTGGTAGTGGTAGTCCAGCCCGATTTCACCGAGCGCCTTGACCTTGGGGTGGCGCAGCAGCTCCTCCAGCGTGGCGAGGTCCTGCGGCACGGCGTCGTCCGTGTCGTGCGGATGTATGCCCACGGAGGCGTAAACAAAGGGATATTTTTCCGCCAGCGCGATGCTCTTGCGCGAGGACGGCACGCTGCATCCCACGTTGATTATATGCTCCACGCCATGGCGCGCCATGTCCTGCAGCACCGCGTCCGCGTCGTCGCGGAAGCGCGCGTCGTCATAGTGCGCGTGCGAATCGAATATCCTCATGAAAGCCTCGCGCCCGGTACGGCGTGGTCGGCAAGCATCACGCGCACATCCTCCTCGCCGCAGGTGGCGGAGAGTATCATGCCGTGGCTCTCCAGCCCCATCATCTTGCGCGGGGCGAGGTTGGTGACGACGATGACGTTGTGCCCCACAAGGTCCTCCGGCTTGTACCATTTGGCGATGCCGGACAGCACCTGACGGCGCTCCGTACCCATATCCAGCTCAAAGCGCAGCAGCTTGGAGCTTTTCGGCACGTTCTCGCAAACCAGCACCTTGCCCACGGTCAGCTCCACCTTGGCAAAGTCGTCGTAGACTATCTCCGGCAGCTTTTCAAACTCCGGCAGCGCCGGCTTTTTCGGCTCGTCGCTGTGCGCCGCGTTGTAGGCGGCGATTTCCTCCAGCTTCTTTTCCATGTCGAGGCGGGCGAAAAGTATTTCCGCCTGTCCCACCTTATGTCCGGCGGGCAGCGCGCCGAAGGCGGCGAGGCTGTCCCAGCCGGCAGGGGAAACGCCGAGCTGGCGGAATATTTTTTCGGAGGTCTCCGGCAGGAAGGGGGAGAGCAGCTCCGCGCAGAAGCGTATCGTTTCCAGCAGATTGTAAAGCACGGTGTCCAGTCGCTCGCGGCGGCTCTCGTCCTTGCCCAGCACCCACGGCATCGTTTCGTCGATATATTTGTTGGCGCGGCGCAGGAGGGTGAATATCTCGTCTATCGCGTCCGCGACGCGCAGCTCGTCCATCTTCGCCTCCACCTTCGCCGGAGTCGCCAGACAGAGCGAGATAAGCTCGTCGTCTATCGGCTCGTGCGCCTTGCGGTCGCTCAGCACGCCGCCGGAATATTTCTGACACATGGCGATGGTGCGGTTGACGAGGTTGCCGAGTATGTTCGCAAGGTCGGAATTGATGCGCTCTATCAGCAGCTCGTAGGTGAGCGTGCCGTCGCTGGCAAAGGGCATCTCGTGCAGCAGATAATAGCGCACGGCGTCTACGCCGAACAAATCAACCAGATGGTCGGCGTATATCACGTTGCCGCGACTCTTTCTCATCTTGCCGTCGCCGACGAGCAGCCACGGGTGTCCGAAAACCTTCTTCGGCAGCGGCAGACCGAGCGCCATCAGCATGATCGGCCAGTATATGGTGTGAAAGCGCAGGATATCCTTGCCGATAAGATGCACGTCCGCCGGCCAGTATTTGTTGAATATCTCGCCGCAGTCGCCGTCCACGTCATAGCCGGGCAGGGTGATGTAGTTGCTCAGCGCGTCTATCCAGACATAGACGACATGCGACGGGTCAAAGTCCACCGGAACGCCCCAGCTGAAGGAGGTGCGGGACACGCAGAGATCCTGCAGACCGGGCTTCAGAAAATTGTTTATCATCTCGTTCTTGCGCGACTCCGGCTGGATAAAGTCGGGGTTGTCCTCGATGTGCTTCATCAGCCTGTCGGCATACTTGGAGAGCTTGAAGAAATAAGCCTCCTCCGAGGCGCGGATGACCTCGCGCCCGCAGTCGGGACATTTGCCGTCCACAAGCTGGCTTTCGGTGAAGAAGGACTCGTCCGGCACGCAGTACCAGCCCTCATAGCGCCCCTTGTATATATCGCCCTGGTCGTAGAGCTTTTTGAATATCTTCTGCACCTGCCGCTCGTGGCGCTTGTCCGTCGTGCGGACAAAAGCGTCGTAGGAGGTGTTCATGATGTCCCAGATGCGGCGTATCTCACCGGCGACGCCGTCCACGAACTCCTGCGGACTGACGCCCGCCTCCTCCGCCTTTTCCTGTATCTTTATGCCGTGCTCGTCGGTGCCGGTCTGGAAATACACGTCGTATCCGTTCAGGCGCTTAAAGCGGCATATCGCGTCCGCCAGCACGATCTCATAGGTGTTGCCGATGTGCGGCTTGCCGGAGGTATAGGCGATGGCGGTGGATAAATAATATTTGCCCTTGTCCATTTTGCTTCACTCCTCGAATATATTGCATAATAATTTATTATAGCAATTTCCGCAGGATTTTACAATAGGGCAGGGGCAAAAATCAGCGAGGACGCTTTTTCTTGCAATAATCAAAGCGCTTGTGGTAAAATAAAAGCGCTGCTTTGCCGCGGGAAGGCGGCGCGGCGGCATGTGAGCATATGAAAAACGGAGGCGTGTCTGTTGAAATACAGGTTTGTGAAGGCGGCGGCTTTTCTGCTGCTTGCCGTGCTTTTGTTGGCGGCGTGCGCCGAGCGCGCACCGCAGGAGGCGGAGCTGCCGGAGGCGTCCGGCGGGGAAGAAACGGCGGAGGTCATAACGGACAGACCGACGCAGGAGGACGAGCCTGCACGAGAGGGCGAAGAACCGGTACAGACGGACGAGCCGGTACAGACTGACGAGCCTGAACCTGAGCCTGAGCCTGAGTCGGAGCCTGAGCCTGAGCCTCAGCCGAAACCAGAACCAGAACCTGAGACTGAACCTGAGACTGAACCTGAACCAGAACCTGAGCCTGAGCCTGAGCCGGAACCCAAGCCGGAACCCAAGCCGGAGCCGGGCGCCGCGCCCTGCGTTGCCATCGACCCGGGGCATCAGCGCAAGGGCAATTATGCGCAGGAGCCGATAGGACCGGGCGCTTCGCAGACCAAGGCAAAGGTCGCCAGCGGCACGGCGGGGAAGTACAGCGGGCTTGCCGAATATGAGTTGAATCTCATTGTAAGCCTTCTGCTGCGCGACGAGCTGGAGGCGCGCGGCTACCGCGTTTTTATGACGCGCACGGAGCATGACGTGGATATCTCAAATGCCGAGCGCGCCAAGCTGGCGGCGGACGCCGGCGCGGATATTCTGGTGCGTATCCACGCCAACGGCGACGACGACCCCGACGTGGAGGGCGCGCTGACCATCTGCATGACGCCGGACAATCCGTACTGCGCCCGGCTTTATAAGGACAGCCGCCGCCTCTCGGACAATGTTTTGGACGGATTGGTCGCTGCGACCGGCGCCAAAAAGCGCAGCGTATGGGAGACCGATACGATGTCGGGCGTAAACTGGGCGGAAATGCCGGTCACCATCGTGGAGATGGGCTTTATGACCAACGAGAGGGAGGACCGCCTGATGGCGACGGAGGATTATCAGGCAAAGCTCGCCGCAGGCGTCGCCGACGGCATCGACGCCTATTTCGGCAGATGAGGGGGCAGACTGAGCAGCGCAGCATATCCGAAAAGCTGAAATCCACAGACAGGCGATTGAAAAACCTTGACGAGCATATTTCAAATGCCGAGAAGTATTTCCAGTACCGCGATATTTTCAGGAAATACAAACAGCAGAAGCCGAAAAAGCAGGAAGCCTTTTACGAAAGTCACCGCATGGAGCTGACCCACTATGAAGCCGCAGAACGCTATCTGAACGCCGTGATGAACGGTAAGACAGGTATTCCCTTAAAGGCATGGAAATCGGAGCGCGATAAGCTGAACGGTGAGAAAAAACAGCTAACCCACCAGTATTACGCGCTGAAAGATGAGGTCAAGGAAGTTGAGCAAATTCGCAGGAATGTGTACAGTATCATGAGGGAAGAAAACGGCAGAGAGCAGCCGACGAGAAAGCATGATTTTGAACGATGAAAGAAAGGCTGCGGGATGAGGCACTTCTTTCCCGCCAGCCTATTCTTGCTTGTGGTATGCCGTAGAGGATAGCACTATATTCTTGTTATTGCGACAAAAGCAAGTGGCAAGTACATGAACGCAAGATTCAGGCGTTGCCATAGTCCCTCTTTCGCAATCACTGTGTTTTGGAATTGTGGCTTATCTGCCATTATAAATAGTACAAAGAATATCAATGCCAACACAAAGGAGATAATCGCAATCACTCCGGCAATTCTATTTTCTGACATGAAAGACAATATCGCTATAAACAATGGCGTCAACAGCATAAGCATAAAGCCAATTGCAGAGCCCGCACCATGTATTTTTGAAGCGGTTGTGACAACATCTTTTGTTTCGCCGACACTGAAAAAACATGTGAAGATACAAGCCCCGACAGCAAATATACCTATGAGTGATACAGTGATAATGCTTAATGTCTTAGATGTTTCACTATACAGATTATAGATGGAGGGAGTGGATAGCAGAAACAAAATGCCTGCAACCAACATCCATAAATTAAATGGAATGCGAACGGGACTGCTGCTGTTTCCCAATGCGCTGATTGCCATTGTTGTGTGAGAATACCCTTGGTAAAACGGCGCGAGAAGAAACGGAACAAGCATTTCGCCAATTACAGCAATCAACAAGCAAAACCAGCCAGATTTTGTTAATATATTCACCAAAAACTAAATCACCCCTTGAATCATATGTATTTCTCGAATCGACATTGTTCAATCACCTGTTCTCCAAGCAAGGTGATTGCTTTTTGCGGGCATAAACTTATACAGCGATAACACATTGTACATTTATTTCCAGAAACCGCAGCCTGATTCTTCATTTGGATATTTCCCATTGGACATTCTTTAATGCACAAACCGCAACCAATACAGGCATCACTTATTTTCAGCTTATCAGTGTATCCAACCGTTTTACGATAAAACCATAGTCTTTGTCCTAGTAGCCCCTTGATATGTGCTATAAACGACAATCCCTCATGGGGATATTTTCCACGCCTGATTTCTTCTGAAGCTTGCTCAATACGTTTATCTGCGTTTTGAACAATTTGCCTGTTCTCAACAATGCCTTTTTTTAACAGCTTACTGTCACAAACAGAATCCGGCATTTTTACTTGCAGCCCGCCCAGAATTTCTGCGCCATACTTTTTTAAGATTCTTGCTGTACATCCTGTTCCATCACCGCTGAAAAGCCCCATTGTATTAACGCAAAACACTTTTTTTCCTTTCCATATAGAGCTGTTTCTTGTAATAAAATCGCGTACCATAAAGGGAGCGTTGGAAAACTGTGTGGGATAACCCAAAACAATTGCGTTTTGCTCCTCTATTAAGTGTTCAATTTGCGGATTCTCTAAAGGAAAGCACTGAGCCGTGCTATCTATAAAACTCACCAGCTTTTCAACACAGTGCTTCGTATTTCCAGTTCCGCTTAAATATACTCCTATCATTAAGGTGTCTCCTCGTAAAAGTTACAGTTCGCCTATTGGCTAAAATAGTATAGCAAAAAAATATGAACAATTCTACCGTTCAACAGGCAAACCATCAATAAAATAGAAAAAGCACTTGACAAAACGCTTCATGGAGCGCCGCGCCGTATTTTGTGGTGTAATTCAGCTTCATCAAAGGCGATGATTTGCTTAGGGATAAAATTTTAAAAAAACAGACCTTTCGGCAGCCCTATGTTTTGGCTCGGGAGGTCTGTTTTTGTATTTGTTATATTATTGCCTCTGCCTCAATACTCTATCTCCGCGTAATCCAATATCCCCTCGGCGATGGCGGCGGCGTAGTCGTCAAAATAGAGGTCGAAATATTCGTTGTCCTCCTCCGAGTCGATAAAGCCCACCTCCACGATGCAGGACGGCATGACCGTGCCGCGGTTCACCGCGTAGTCGGAGAGGGGATTTGCCGCGGTGCCGTATTTCACCCCGCGGTCGGCGGTAATGGGCTTGTCCGTCAGCGCGGAATGGATTTTTTTCGCCAGCCGCACGTCGTCGGCGGGCTTTTCCGCGCGCGCCCAGACCTCGACGCCCTTTGCGCCGCCGCTGTTGCGATGGATTGAAACGTATACGGTCGCTCCGGCGCGGTTGGCAAGCTCGCACCGTTCCTCCAGCGAGGGATAAGCGTCGTCCTCGCGGGTCATCAGCACCCTTATACCGCGCTCCGTGAGGATATCGCGCACGGCGAGCGCCAGCCGCAGCACGTCGTCCTTTTCATACCGCTCGCCCAGCTTCGCTCCCACGTCCTGCAAGCCGTGCCCTGGGTCGAGGCAGACGATATATTCCTCCAGCGGCACGGCATAGCCGTTGTTAAGGCTGCACGCGCCCAGCGCGGCGCAGCATATTATAAAAAACAACAAAACAAGCGTTTTCGCGGTTCTCATGATTTCTCCTTTCGCGGTCGGGGTCTTGCAGTCGTGAAAATTATCGCATATGAAAAATGCAATATCAAGTGAAAAAAAGAAAATTAAGAAAACCGTACACACATTGAAAGAAATCCGCATATACTGACCTTGTTAAACTGAAAAGGGAGAATGAATATGAAGATGAAAGATAATATGAGGTTTGAATATGCGGACATAGACGAGCTGATATTCCGAGACGAGGAGCCGTATGTCAGCGAGAGATGACGGCATGACCGAGCCTCTTTGACAGCCTGATGTCCGGCGCGGGATTGAATATGCGCCGGACATCGTGTATAATATAAACGGAGGGGATCGGCATGCTGACTGAAAAAGAAAAGGAACGCCTCGGCGTGATAACCAAACGGCTGCTGGAGGTGCATATGGAGGCGGACGCAATGTTTGTCGTGCTCGGCGCCATGCGCCGCACG
>JAFTDT010000082.1 GCA_017453985.1 Clostridia bacterium | reverse complement strand
CGCGCTGCCCGCTGGCGACGGACGAGTGCGTGGGGCACGACATCGAGTTCCGCGAGATATCCCCCGATCACTTCGTTTCCTGTATCCACGCGGATAAATAATAAATCACATGACGGCGCATATGGCTTGTTCATATGCGCCGTTTTGGCAGAAGAGAGGGGCAACTTCAATGAGGACGATACACGAGCCTGCGAGGGAAACGCAGGTATATGATGAGGTGGAGGTGCTGGTAGTTGGATCAGGTCCCGCCGGACACAGCGCCGCCATGGCGGCTTCACGCGCCGGCGTCGGACGAGTGGGGCTTGTGGAGCGATTTAATCACCTCGGCGGCATGCCGACCGGCGGATATGTGGTATACATTCCGTCGCTGGGCTATGAGCCGGATATCTGGCGCATATATGGTATACAAAAGGAATGGGTGGAGCGCCTCAAGGCGCACGGCGGCGACAGTCTTATCCAGCCTCCGGAGGAGGACGTGGGCAGCCGCGACCCGCAGCGCATACATCATTGGAAGTCATATTTCGGCTTTATCATAAGTGGCATGGTGTCCAACAGCATTGACGCTGACCCGGACATGCTCAAGGTAGTGCTCGACGAGATGATAGAGGATGAAAACGGGCGTATAATACCATATATGCAGTGCTGGGGCGTGGACGCCGTGATGGACGGAGATACAATACGCGGCGTGGTGATAGAGAGCAAGGAGGGGCGGCGTGCCATCATGGCAAAGGTGGTCATAGACGCCACCGGCGACGGAGATATCGCCGCCTTTGCCGGCTGCGATTACGAGGACGACTGGGATCCTGCCATACGCAGCTCAAATCTGGCGAGCTGCTTCCGTCTCGGAGGCGTGGATTTCCGCAAATACGCGGATTTCAAGGCTGACCTGTCCGCGGAGGAGCTGAACAAATTGAACCGCGGCTTCAAGGCGATGCACGGGGCATTCGGGCCTAATGCCATGGCGCGCAACGACCAGGCGTGGATAAATACAGCGTGGCTCGGCTCCTGCATGAAAATTGCCGACCTGACGAAGCACGACCGCGATATGAGGCTGTGCATGGAGGATTATCTGAAATATGTTCGTCAGGTCCCCGGCATGGAAAATGCATATCTGCTTGACATGGCGCCGCAGAGCGGCACGCGCGGCGGCAGACGCATACTCTGCGAATACACGCTGACGTCGGAGGAGTTCGAGGCTCCGGTGCATCATGAGGATGTGGTGATGGTCACGGGCAGATATACCGACCGTCTGCATGCGCCGGCATATGTGCCGTACCGCACGATGGTGCCGAAGCAGGCGGAAAACCTGCTGGTCACCGGCAGGGCATATTCCTCAACGGCAAAGGCAAACGACTCTGCCAATGTTATACCGCATTGCGTCATCATGGGTCAGGCAGCAGGCATCGCGGCGGCGATAGCCATAGCGGACGGCGTAAAAACGCGCGATATAAGTATAGCAAAGCTGCATGAGGAGATGCGAAGACAGGATATGTACGTTCCGGAGAATTGAGAGAGATAGTTTTTTGGCAGTCTGAGGCGCGCCTTGTGCGCGCCTTTTTCCTGACTGCGCAGAAAAATGGAACAAAATAAGATAAAAACGGTCAAAACTGTAACCGTTTTTTAATTGTATTAAACAAGAATTTGCAGTATAATGCAGTTGTATCGTTATGCCTGCACGCAGGCATCGGACAGGAGGCAAAAAGATTTGAGCGAGGCAAGAAAAAACACTGCGGCGCCGAGACATCTGGAAAGCAAGCCGCAGAAGGGCAGCACGCAGAGGAGCAAGCCGGCGAAAAAACACCGCGGCTCGCGGGCGGCGGCGGTCGTGCTGGCGCTGGCGGCGCTGCTGGTCGTCGGCGCGGCGGGTGCGGCGGTATACGGAACATATCTCTATCAGGATATATATTCCGGCGTCCGTGCCGGCGAGCTGGATCTGTCGGGCATGACCCGCGCCGAGGCGCTGGCTGCCCTGAATGACAGCGAGGCGATCGGCTTTGAGACCAAGCATTTGGAGCTGGCGATGGGTGACAGGACGTATGATGTGGAGCTGACGGGAGAGGATATCAAGTACGACGCGAGACAGACGGCGGAGAACGCCTATCTTTACGGCAGACAGGGCGGCTTTGCAGAGCGTTTGTCGTCGGTGCTGCGTGCGATGACTAAGGGCGCGGAGATAAATCCTGCCTACGCCGTGAATGATTCCAGCGTGCGGGCAAAGGCGGAGACCATCGCCAAGCAGCAGGAGCAGGAGATGTTCCAGTCCTCATACCGTGTGGAGGACGACAAGGTGATTATCGACCGCGGACAGACCGGCGTGAGCGTGGATCGCACGGAGCTGGCAAATTTCATCAGCAACAGGCTGATCAGCGGCGATTTCAGCAGGGCGGAGTTCCCGATCACGGTCAAGGAGCCGGATGTGCTCGACGTTTTGCTGATAAAGTCGCAGCTTGACAAGGAGATGAAGGAGCCGCGGCTGGATCCCGACGACCCGACAGGAGAGAACGTGCTGCCGGCGGAGGTGGGCGTAACGCTCGATATCGCTGACGCCAAGGCGGCGCTGGCGAATACGGACGACCGGTATGTGGAGATACCGCTGCGGATCACGCAGCCGAAATACACTACCGAGCAGTATAAGTCGATGCTGTTCCGCGATGTTCTCGGCAAGTGCACCACCGACTTCAACAAGAACCTTGTCGGCAGAACGACCAATGTGCTGTTGGCGACCAAGCTCTGCGACGGCGCGATAGTATACCCCGGCGACACCTTTTCGTATAACGAGAGAGTCGGCAAGCGCACCTACGAGCGCGGCTTTATGGACGCCACCATCTACGTTGGCAGCGAGACGGAGGAGAGCGTCGGCGGCGGCGTGTGTCAGGTCAGCTCGACCATGTATTACAGCGTTCTGCGCGCCGATTTGGAGATAGTGGAGCGTTCCGCCCACAGCCGCATGGTGACGTATGTGCCTTTGGGCGAGGACGCCACCGTGGCGTGGGGCTCTAAGGACTTCAAGTTTAGAAACAACACGGATTTTCCGATCAGGATAGAGACTTCGTCCACTGCCAACACCCTGACGGTCAAGCTGGTGGGCACGCAGACGGTGCCGAACAAGGAGGTCAAGATAGAGACCAAGCAGCTTTCGCACACGCCCTTTGAGATCGTGTATCAGGTAGACCCGACCCTGCCCGTCGGCAGCCAGAAGGTCAAGAGCAACGGCTATACCGGTTATAAGACGGAGTCATGGCGCGTGGTCTATGTGGACGGCAAGGAGGTCTCGCGCACCTTTGAGAACAGCAGCACTTATAAAAAGTTTGACAAGGTGATACTGCACAATCCCGGTACGGAGGAGCCGGCGGTGAATACCGACCCGACTCCGGAGCCTGCTCCCGACCCGACGCCTACGCCGGAGCCGACTCCGACTCCCGCTCCTGAGCCGACTCCGACGCCCGAACCCGCACCGGAACCGACGCCCGAGCCTGAGCCGGAGCCGACTCCGGAGCCTGCTCCCGATCCGAACGTGGAGCCGGACCCCTCACAGGCGCCGGAGGCTGACCCCGACCCGAACATAGGCTGATATAAAAACAAAGACGACCGGAAAAGACGGAGGTCGCAAGAAAGTAATAGTGCATTTTTACAGGGACGGCATGGCTTCGGTCATGCCGTTCTATTTTTTCAAGCCGGCTGCAGGTGGGCTTTTACGGCAGAGCGCACAGCTCCTCATGGGGTCTCCGCAAAGCTGCAAAACTTTGCGGGAACAGGAGGGGCAGCGGAATGAATGAGTTTTACCGCAAGCGGCGAGCTTAAGGAAGTGGAGCAAATACGCAGAAATGTTTACAGTATCTTGAGAGAAGAAAACGGCAGAGAGCAGCCGACGAGAAAGCATGAACTTGAACGATAAAAGAAAGGCGGTGAAGATAACCGATTTCTACTGAGCCGCCACTTTTGTCTTGTCTCGTTTTGTCAGCAGTAATACAAAAGTTAATGAAAGAATATTAGACAACACGATGCGCAAAATCTGTAATTCGTCAATACCCGATGCTGTGACCATGTGCAACGAGTTTGTCAGAAAGTTATTAAAAAAATGTTCAAATATGCCTGCCCATAAGGTTCCGGTAAGCTGCACGCACAAGCCCCATTCGTACCCCAGAATTCCCGCAAGCAACACATAGCCCACCGCCATGGCGATAGCTGCCGGAACGCTCATACTGCCATCAATCACCCAGCCTACCACCATAACGATGTGCCAGACACCAAAAAGTAGAGATTGGAGCAAGTTGTTGCTTCGTTGGGCGAATGCGGTTTTTCCTAAATTCAAGAACAACCCTCGGAACAAACCCTCCTCTGCCAGCACATTTAGCACATTGCCGACAATGCAGATCCCGATAGCTGTTAGGGACACCCCTGTGATATTTTGATTTTGGAGTGCAAAATTTGAGATAAAGAATTTTAGGGAAGGTGTTTGTCCCATGCTGCGCAGCACAATGTATTCCACAGCATAAGAAATTGCGAAGGAACTAATACCCAGTGAAAGACCTAGAAGTGCGCCTTTGAAAAATCCATCTTTTCTAAAACCAATACTCTGTAAAGACTCCTGTCGACGCCTAAGTACAAGAAAAATTAGTAGAAGGATAAACAATTTGCACAGTACATTTTCCGCCAAAAATGTCTGGTCTGTTCTGATGAGCAGAAATTCAAAATACTCCACAATACTACAAAGAAGGAACAGCAGAAGAATGGAGCGCATTACTTTTGTCTTCACATTAACACCTACTTTAAAGATAGTCAAAATAAAGTATAGCACAAAGAGGTGAATATTTCTATCACTCAATATAGGAAGCGCGTCAATAAATCAGAAAAAGTACTTGACAAAACGCCTCATGGGAAAGTCCGGGCTGTTCAAAAAGGGCTCTCTGCTCATGTGTCCTCCTTTCCCGCATGAGAAAGCGGCAGCCACCTTGTCGGTAACTGCCGCCGCTTCTGCGTCTGTTTACTTGTCTAAATATTTCGGATTAAAGCAAGCTTATTTTGGGGGCTGTCTGCTTTATGAACGCCGGTCTAATGCTCCGGTCGCCTTTTTGGTATATCTTTACCGCTTTACCGACGGCAGATTCATCTGCTTCCACTGATTTGGCGACATGCCGACCGACTCCTTAAAGGCGCGGGTAAAGGAGGAATTGCTGTTGTAGCCGACCTGCATGGCGATGTTTATCAGGCTGTAATGCGTGGTCAGCAGCAGCTCCTTCGCCTTTTCTATCCGCAGATGGCGGATGTAATTGAAGGGAGAAAAGCCGGTCTGCCGCTTAAACCAGTTGTTGAAATAGGAGATATTGTAGTTTTCCAGCCGGGCAAGGTGCGCGACTCTGACCGGCTCGCTGAAATGGTCGCGGATATAGCGCAGGGACTTGATGCCGTTGTTTTCCACCAGCTTGTCATAGAGATAATAGTACAGATAGCGGACGGAATAGCTGTCGGGATTGTGCCTGATCTCGTCCTTTATCAGATCTATCAGCGGGACGAGCGTGCCCTCGATGGGCAGCACCTTCTGCTGCGAAAGTATTTCCACGTCGGCGGGCTTTATCATATGTCCCGGTATGTTTATCGTCACCACCTGACTGGGGCAGACGCAGCTGTGCGGCAGCATGGGCGGGACAAAGCCGAGATGGCTGGGGGAGATATAGTATTCCTGCCCGCCGCAGCGCAGTATCAGAGGCTTTACAAGCGGCAGGATAAGCTGCCCGTATTCATGAGTGTGCTCGTCCTGCGACGGCGCGCTTTCCAGAACATGACAATCGAACCGGTTCACTGTTCCGCCTCCTTAAACAGTGATTTTCGGCAAAAAATTAGCGCCAAAAAGTAAAACAATATATTATGATATATGATATCATAACAGAGTATAGTTTACAATGGCACAGGGTGTGTTTTTTTAATAAAAAGGAGGAAATTAAAATGGCAAATGCGTTTTTCAGTGTACCGAAGGCTTATAACGAGCCGATACTCGGCTACATGCCCGGCAGCCCGGAGAGGGCGGCGCTGGAGTCGGAGCTGAAGCGGCAGAGCGAAACGAAGATAACCATACCGCTGGTGATCGGCGGCAAGGAGATTTTTACCGATAAAAAGATAGAGGTGCGCATGCCCTGCGACCACGGACATATCCTGGCGGAGTGCTGCCTCGCCGGAGAGAAGGAGCTGCAGCTTGCCGTGGACAGCGCGCTGGCGGCAAAGCAGGCGTGGGAGGACATGCCTTGGGAGCATCGCATCGCCATCTTCCTCAAGGCGGCGGATCTGCTGGCGGGACCGTGGCGCAGCGTAGTCAACGCCGCTACCATGCTCGGTCAGGGCAAGACGGCTTTCCAGGCGGAGATAGACTCTGCCTGCGAGCTGGCTGACTTCTTCCGCTTCAACGCCTCTTATGCGGCGGAGATATATGCCCAGCAGCCCAACAGCGTCAAGGGCATCTGGGACCGTCAGGAATACCGCCCGCTGGAGGGCTTTATCCTGGCGATAACGCCCTTCAACTTCACATCCATCGGCGCCAACCTGCCCACCGCGCCCGCGATAATGGGCAATACCGCCGTGTGGAAGCCCGGCTCCACCGCCGTGCTGTCCAATTACTACTGCATGAAGCTGCTGATGGAGGCGGGTCTGCCCGCTGGCGTTGTCAACTTCGTGCCCAGCCGCGGCTCCGACGTCAGCCGCATCGTGGTTGCCCATCCGCAGATGGCGGGCTTCCACTTCACCGGCTCCACCAAGGTGTTCCAGGACGTGTGGGCGCAGGTCGGCAAGAATATCCACACCTACAAGACGTATCCGCGTCTCGTCGGCGAGACAGGCGGCAAGGACTTCGTTTTCGCGCATCCCTCCGCGCAGCCGGAGCCGCTGGCGGCGGCGCTGGTACGCGGCGCCTTTGAGTATCAGGGGCAGAAGTGCTCGGCAGCGTCCCGCGCCTTTATCCCCAAGAGTCTGTGGAAAAAGGTCAAGAAGCTCATGCTCGACCACATCAAGGGACTCAAGGTCGGCGACGTGCGCGAGTTTGACACCTTCATGGGCGCGGTCATCGACAAGGCGTCGTTTGACAACATTGTGTCCTACATAGAAGAAGCCAAGGCTTCTCCGGACGCGGAGCTGGTCTGCGGAGGTTACGACGGCTCCAAGGGCTACTTTGTGTACCCCACCGTCATCGAGGCGAAAAAGCCCGATTACCGCAGCATGGTAGAGGAGATTTTCGGACCGGTGCTGTCCGTGTACGTTTATGAGGACAAGAAGCTGGACGAGACGCTGAAGATATGCGACACCGCCTCTCCCTATGGGCTGACGGGAGCCATCTTCGCGCAGGACCGCGAGGCGATAGTCCATATGGAGAAGATGCTGCGCAACGCGGCGGGCAACTTCTATATCAATGACAAGCCCACCGGCGCGGTGGTCGGGCAGCAGCCCTTCGGCGGCGCCCGCGCCTCCGGCACCAATGACAAGGCGGGCAGCGCGGTCAACCTTTACCGCTGGACCAGTCTGAGCACCATCAAGGAGAACTTTGTCCCAACGGCGGATGTGACCTACCCCTACATGAAGAAATAACAGGATTTTCATACTGATTCGCATGACCTCCGGCATCGCCGGAGGTCATGAAGATATCAAATCGAACCCGCTTCGCTGGGCTTCGATTTGAGCTTTGCGCTGCGCTTGCCGCACTCCCTGCGGTCGCACAGCCGCTCCGCGGCAATGTGTTTTTTCGGGATACGTGCTCCCGAAAAAACGATTGATTAAACATTTCCCTTACGGATATTTGCGAGATTTTATAAATATGACCTCCGGCATCGCCGGAGGTCATGCATTACGGGAGGCTGGAAGATGGAAAACAACGATATTTTGCGCGAGCTGCTGGAAACGCAGAAAAAAACCCTGCTGCACGCAAGAATCAGGAGCCTGCTGATTTTGCTGGTAGCTGCGGTAGTGACGGTGGGGGTCTGCTTCATCGTACCGGCGAACCGCCGCGCCGCTGCGCAGCTTACCACGCTTTCGGGCGAGGTGAGCGAGCTGACGGCAACGGTCAACACCATGCTGGAGGAAAACTCGGAGGCGATTGCGGGCGTGGTGGAGAATGTCTCGCGCCTCGATCCGGAGGGGCTGAACGCTTTTGTCACCAGCATGGACGGCATGCTCACGGAGAACGAGCAGAGCATAGACCGCGCGCTGGCAAACATGTCCGAGCTTGACCCGGAGAAGATGAACGACCTGATGACCAGCCTCAACAAGACGCTGGAGACGCTCAACGGCGTCACTGACCGGCTGGGGGCGCTGACCGACAGGCTTTCGAGCCTCGGCAGCTTCTTCCGTTGAGGCTTGAAAATTTAAAAAATAAAGGGCGAGGCAAATTGCCTCGCCCTGCGTATTTCTATTGTGATAAGGGATTATTCCGTCAGCCACCAGCCGTTTATTTCAGCCTGCTCCATGAACCACGCGCCGGTGGTATTGTAAAGCCATTTGCCGAATTCCTCGTATTCCTCTGCAAATGGCTTGTCCCACAATGCCCAAAGCCCGGTCACTTGATGATGAGAGCATGACAATACCTCGTCGCGTCCGTATTTTTCAAACATATACCACACAAAGACAGCGCCTTCTTGGTATGACAGATTGACCATGGCGCCGTTGCGTTCAGACGAATCGTTGATTATGGTCTGACCGATTGAACGATATGGATAGAAAAGATCAGCATTATAATCAAAATAACAGAGTAGAGATATTAGGGTATACAAGGTGGGAAAATCCATACGGAGATTTTCCTCGTCCCAAAGGCTTGTGCTACTGAAAAATTCAAAAGCTTCGGGTTGCTGAAAGATGCCGTCTTCATCAACGAAAATTGATGAAGCCATTCTGTTTTCACATTCAAAGGTAGCAATTGCTTCTGTTACGGCTTCTACATCCAATGCATTGGTATAGAGATTATCATGCAGCAAGCTATGTGCTTCACGCAGATAGTGAATATATTCATGTAGCAGTGCCCAGCTCACGCTTTCCCAATCATCGTATATTTTAATGCAGTTTTCGGTTCGGAGATAATAACCGCTGACAAAGTCATCTTCCGGAGGCTCAACAAAAGAGGTATAAATATCCACCGGCGGGATATCCTCCTCGATATATCCGCGCAGCGCCTCGCGCGCATCGGCAAAGTCGAGCGGGCGCAGCGCCTCCAAGCGCAGAAACTGCCGAATAAACTCATCATAGCCCTCCTCGCGCACGTCCTCGGCGGCAAAGTACCACACCGCATCCCCGCAGCGCAGCAGGTAGGGATAGTCCTCGCTGTACTCGCCGTATTCGTATTGCAGCAGGGCAAGCGGCTCGTATGTGCCGCTCGCTCCGGCGGAGCGCAGCCAATCATTCTTGAGCTGCGTCTTTTCCGCATCGTCTGTCTCAGTCAGCCGCAGCAGCTCCTCCTCGCCCCGCTCGCGCAGGGCAAAGCGTCCGATGGCTGCCGCCGTTTCCCGCGCAAGGGCGGCATTTTCCGCGTCCACAAAATGCTCCTCCAGCAGCGGCAGGGTGAGGTCGAGCATGTACATGCGCTCGTCCTCGCAGAGCCATTGCGCCAGCTCCGCGTCCGTATGCCCGGCTTCCACGGGGCACAGCTCCCGCGCCTCGCACACGGCGGCGACGGCGGCGTATGCCACGCCGTAGTCGGGAATATCTTCATTTATGCTTTGGTAAAGCTGCCAATAGTCCGTCAGCACCGGCGCTTCTCCGGCATCAAGCCGCAGCGTTAAGCCCTCTGCTGGGGCTTCCGCGTCCTTGCCGCACACCTGCACCGCCCGCTCCTCGGCAAGATCGAAGACCTGCAGAAAGCCGCTTACGGAGCGCACAACCGGCTCGGCGCTCTCGCGCTCCCACGACAGATCAAAGACGAACTCCCTGCCCTCGCAGCTTGCGCGCAGTCCCGCCTCGTCGCTTGTCCATCGTATGTCGTCGCTGTGACCGCATAGGTACAGCAGCAGAACAGAGACGACGGCGAGCATGGCTATCGCTGTTTTCCTTTTCATATCCTTACCTCCGACATGACGCCTGTTTCCAGAAAAAATTACCATTGATTATGTTTGTAAATTAATTTCTGATAGATTTTGCGCTTTGGGAAAAATTATTTTGATATATATTACCATAGCGGAGATAAAAAAACAATACCGCCTGCGGAAAATTTTCTTTTGCGCAACAAAAAATGCCTCGGAAGGGTTTTCCGAGGCATTGCTTTAAGATATTGTCATTCCGAAAGCCTGCCGCGCATTTCCCGACGGGCGACACAGCGGTATATCGGCATGCCGCGCGCGGCGAACTGCTCCTCATATTCCGTGGTGATATTGGGGATATCGAGGGAATGCAGATTAAAGGTTACGTCGTAAAGCACATAGCCGCATTGGGAAAGCTCGCAGAGCGAGAACTCAAAAAGCCCGCGGTTGTCGGTCTTCATGTGTATCTCGCCGCCGGGCGTCAAAAACCGCTCGTAAACCGCCAGCATGTTGCGGTGAGTCAGGCGGCGCTTCCACTGCTTTTTGGGCGGCCATGGGTCGGAAAAATTGAGGTAGATGCGCTCGGCCTCGCCGGCGGCAAAGACCTCAGCCAGCGCCGCGGCGTCCATGGAGATAAAGCGCAGGTTGCCCAGCTCCAGCCGCATCGCCTTTTCCATCGCCATCAGCAGCGCGCCCTCCACGCGCTCCACCGCCACGTAATATATATCCGGGTTCTGCACGGCAGTCTCGGTGATGAACTTGCCCTTGCCGCAGCCGATCTCCAGATGCAGCGGACGCCCGCCCGTCAGCTCCTGCCAGCGCCCCTTGTGCGCCTGCGGCTCGGAGAGAAGCACCGGCGCGCAGGCGGCAAAGCGCGTATCCTGATTTTTCTTTTTTCTCATTCTCATTTCTGCACCAACTTTATCGCGCCGCACAAGGCACGCCCGACATACTGCCGCAGGCGTGCCTTGCCGCGTTATTTGCTTTATCTGCGTCTGCGTCGTCTGCGCTGCCCGCCGCGGCCGCCGCCGGAGGAGCTGCCGCCTCTGCCGCCGCTGTCTCCGGAGGGACCGGAAACCGCCTTGAAGGTGACGAGAAAATCGCTCACGGTCGCGTCCTTCATGCTGCGCATGACGAGGCGCGCGGTCTCCGGATCAAGCTCTATCAGCGAGTCGTCGTCACGCACGGTGACGGAGCGGATATCGCTGCGCTTTACCCGCGCGTGCTTCATCAGCGAGGCGACGATGTTCTTCTCGCTGACGTCGTGGTTGCGCCCCACGTCCACGGATATCACGGCGCTGCCGGCGCTTGGACGCGCGCCTCTGCCGGCGCCGCGCCTGCCGCCCTCGCGTCCCTCGCGGCGCGGCGCGCGCTCGCTGTCGCGGGAGGAAAAGCCGTCCTCCTCCGCCTCGTCGATCCCTCCGAGATAGTAGGGACGGAGCTGTATGCCAGTGGTATCCTCGATATCGCGCAGGTCAAACAGCTCGCCGCTGCCGGCAATGAGCGTAAAGGCGGTGCCGGTGTGTCCGGCGCGCCCGGTACGCCCGATGCGGTGGACGTAGTATTCCATATCCTGCGGTATGTCGTAGTTTATGATGATATCCACGCCGCTGGCGTCGATGCCGCGGGCGGCGACGTCGGTGGCGATGAGGATATTAAGCTCGCCGGACTTAAAGCGGCGCATTATCTCCGTGCGTGCGTTCTGCCGCATGTCTCCGTGCAGGCAGTCGGCGGCCAGTCCGGTGCGCCGCAGCTCGCGCGTCAGTCTGTCCACCATGGACTTGGTGTTGCAGAACACCAGTCCGCGCGACGCGCCCTGCTGCTCGAACAGCAGTCTGATGGACGCCGCCTTTTTATTTTTCGGCACCTCGCAGTAATACTGCGCGATGAGGTCAAAGGCTACCTGCCCGTCGTCGCCCTTGACGTGCACCGGATCGGTGAGGAACCGCTGCGTGATGCGCAGTATGGGCGAGGGCATGGTGGCGGAAAACAGCATGGTCTGCTTTGGCTGCGGCATGGCGAAAAGTATGCGGCGGATATCGTCCAAAAATCCCATATCCAGCATCTCGTCCGCCTCGTCCAGCACGACGAAGCGCACGCCTCCGAGCTTCAGCGTGCGGCGGCTGATGTGGTCGATGACGCGCCCCGGCGTGCCGACGACGACGGTGGCGCCTGCCTTGAGCGCGCGGATCTGGTTTTCGATATTCTGACCGCCGTAGACCGGCACTATCCGCATGCCCTCGCGGTATTTGGAGAACTTGCGCAGCTCGTCGCAGACCTGCATGGCAAGCTCGCGCGTGGGGCACAGCACCAGCATCTGCGGCTCCGGCTCCTCCTCCTTCATCTCGATGCGTTCAAGGCACGGAATGCCGAAGGCGGCGGTCTTGCCGGTGCCGGTGCTCGCCTGACCGATCACGTCGCGCCCCTCCATGATGACGGGTATGACCTTCTGCTGTATGTCGGTCATTTCGGTATACCCCGCGTCCTGTATGGCGCGGAGGGTTTCGGGGGAGAGCGCAAGGCTCTCAAAAGCTTTCTCGTTCATATCTGTTCCTTTTCCTTTTATTTCAAACAAAAACAGTATATTATATTTTTTTCCTGTGTGCAATGGTATAAGTGCAAAAATAATGTTATACTGTAATAAAAAGTTTGAAAAAAAGGGAATATGCCATGCTGAAAATCATCAAGGGACCCGCGGGCAGCGGGAAAAGCGAATATATTTTCGGGCAGATGCGGCGGCTGGCGGAGCAGGGCAGGCGCAGCATGCTCATCGTGCCTGAGAGCATCTCCCACCTGACAGAGCGGCGGCTGATCGAGACCTGCGGCAACGCGGGTACGGCGCATGCCTCCGTCACGACCTTCAGCAAGCTGACGGAGGAGCTGCTGCGCACCTGCGGCGCGCGTTTTATGGACGAGGGCGGCAGGGCGCTGGCAATGTACCGTGCGCTGCAGAGCGTGCGGACAGGGCTGCGGCATTACCGTCAGCGGACGCTGCACGCGGACTTTATCCGCCGGCTGCTGGAGACTGTCTCCGAGCTGAAGGCGTGCCTTATCACGCCGGAGCAGCTCATGCATGCGGCGGAGGAGGGCGAGATGCCGGACAAGCTGCGGGATATTGCCGTGATATACGCCGTCTACTGTGCAGAATGCGAGCGCGGCGCACTTGACCCCGGCGAGCGGCTGGATAAGGCGTGCGAATATATCCCCGCCTCCGGCGTCTTCGCGGATGCGGAGGTGTTCGTCGATGATTTCAGCGGCTTTACGGCGCAGAAATACAGGGCGCTGGAGCTGATACTGCAAAGCTGCGCCGGCATGACGGCGGCGCTGATGATGACGGAAGACCGCCAGCTTTTTGCCGAGCAGCACACCGCCGTGCAGCGTCTGCGCCGCATGGCGGATCGCTGCGGCGTGCAGGTGCGGGAGGAGGAGCTGGAGCGCGGCGGGGAGCTTTCGGCTCCGGCGGCGCTGGGCGAGCGTTTTTTTGACTTCTCCTGCGATAAATACGAGGGGGACTGCGGTGCGATAGAGATATACAGCGCATACGATCCCGACGCGGAATGCGAGCTGGCGGCGGCGACGGCGCGCAGGCTGGCGGCGGAGAATGGCGTGCGCCTGCGAGAGATCGCGGTGCTGTGCGCGGATATGACGGAGTATGCGGGCAGGCTGGAAAATCAGTTCGAGCGTTATGAAATACCGCTGTATATCGGGGAAAAGGCGGATGCCTGCGCCAAGCCGGCGGTGCGGGCGGCGACGGGGGCGCTGGAGGCGCTGCATGACGGACTGAGCGAGCGCAGCGTGTTCGAGTATCTGAAAAGCGGGCTTTTTCCCATGGAGGCGGCGGTGCGCGACCGGCTGGAAAATTATGTATCTCTCTGGAGGATCGCGGGCAGCCGCTGGCACAGCCCCTTCACCCGTCCCACAACGGGCTATGACGCCGCGGCAGAGGACGAGGAGGAGAGGCTGGAGGAGATAAACGCCGCGCGTGCGCAGGTCGCGGACGAGCTGGCGGCGCTGGCGGCGCTGATGGCGGGCTGCCGCACCGGCGGCGAGCGTGCCCGTGCGTTGGCGGAGCATCTGCGGCGTACGGATTATGAGGGAAGACTGCGGGACGCTGTTGCGCGGCTGCGCGCGGAGGGACGCGCCCGCGAGGCGGGCGAATACGCCCAGCTTTTCAACATCGTCATGGGGGCGGCGGAACAGTTTGCGGGCGTGATGGAAGACGTCCCCATGGACGCGGGCGAGTTTCTGGAGCTTTTCACGCTCACGCTTTCGCAATATGACATATCCACCATACCGATGTCGCTGGACAGCGTGACGGCGACCGGCTTTGAGAGCTTTGTACCGCGCGGGATAAAGCATCTTATCGTGATCGGCGCGCGCGAGGGACTGTTTCCCGGCACGCCAGCGGGGGCGGGGCTGCTGAGCGAGCCGGAGCGCATCGCGCTGGAAACGGAGGGCATAGAGCTGACGCAGACGGCGGAGCAGCGCGCATGGCAGCGCTTCAGCTACATATACCGGGCTGTATCCTCGCCGGCAGAGCGGCTGTATTTTATTTATCCGCTGCGCCTCAGCTCCGGCGAGGAGAGCCGCTGCAGCTATTTCGTGCGCCGCGTGCCGGACATATTCCCCGGTGTGCGTGCGGAGTCCGGCGATGCGCTGCTGCGGCGTCTGCGTCTGACGGCGCGCATGCCAGCCTTTGAGAGCGCATGCGTATCCGCCGGCGGCGGAGAGAGCGGCAGCGCCGCCGCGCTGGCGCATTTCCGCGACCGGCGCGGAATGGCAGATTATTTCGGCGCTCTGCGCGAATACGCCGCCGCGCCGCGCGGGCCGATACGCGATCCGGAGATAATACGCCGGCTTTACGGCAGCGAGCTGCGTATGACCGCCTCGCGGCTGGAGAAGGTGAACAGCTGCCGCTTTTCTTACTTCATGCAATACGGGCTGAAGGCTGCGGCGCGCCGCCGCGGCGACTTCGGCGCGCCGCAGATAGGCAGCTTTATCCATTACGTAGTGGAGAATGCGGTGGCGGACGTATTCCGCAGCGGCGCGGAGCCGGAAGCGGCGGCAAAAAAATATGCGCGGGAGTATATGGAAAAAACCTTCCCACGCAGCGAGCTGACGGGCAGGCTGCGGGCAAATATGCGCGCTTTGAGCGAAAACGCCGTCTTCGTGGTGCGAAACGCCTGTGATGAGATAAATGCGGGGGATTTCCGTCCGGCGTATTTCGAGATGAGCTTCGGCGCGGGCGGCGACATGCCGCCGCTCAGGATACGCCACGGCGAGATCACCCTTTCCGTTAGCGGCAAGATAGACCGCGTGGACGGATATCTGCATGAAGGCAGGCTGTATCTCAAGGTGGCGGACTACAAGACCGGCAGCAAGAGCTTTCGCCTGTCAGACGTGGTGTACGGGCTGAATTTGCAGATGTTTCTTTATCTCATGCTGCTGCGCCGCGGGGCGGGAGAGCGCCTTGCCGCAGAGAGCGGAGCCGTGCCGGAGCCGTGCGGGGCGCTGTACATACCGGCGGTAAATCCCTTTGTGGAGGCTCCGCCGGGCGCTTCACCGGAGGCGGTGCAGGCGGAGATAGACAAGAGCCTGCGGCGCATGGGGCTGCTGCCTGCCGACCGCGGGCTGCTCGACGCGATGGAGCGCCCGAGCGAAAGCGGATACCGCTTTCTGCCGGTGAGCGTAAAGCGCGACGGAGAGTTCAGCGCCTCATCGGCGGTGGCGGACGCGGCGCAGTTCGGAAGAATAATAGATAAGACCGAGCGCATACTGCGCGGCATTGCAGAGCGCCTCGCCGCCGGAGATATAGAGGCAAATCCATACAGGACCGGGCGCGACTTTACGGTGTGCCGCTGGTGCGACTACCGTGCGGCGTGTCATTTTGACGAAAACATGGAAAAGGACAAGCCAAGATACCTGCCGCCGCTGAGCAGCGCGGAGGTGCATCGCATGCTGGAGGAGGAAGAGGAAAATGCTTGAGTTCACGCCGGAGCAAAGACTGGCGATAGACAGCCGCGAGCGGTCGCTGATCGTTTCGGCGGCGGCGGGCAGCGGCAAGACCGCCGTGCTGGCAGAGCGCGTCCTTGGGCTTATCTGCGACAGCGAAGCGCCCTGCGGGATAGATGAGCTGCTGGTCGTCACCTTCACCAACGCCGCGGCGGCGGAGATGAAGGAGAGGATATCGCGCAGCATTGCAGAGCGGCTGGCAGCGGAGCCGGGCAACACGCATCTGCGCCGCCAGATGGCGCTGATCGGAGACAGCCGCATACAGACGGTGCATGCCTTCTGCCAGCGGCTGCTGCGGGAAAACGCCGAGCTTTGCGGCATTCCTTCGGATTTTGCGCTGGCGGATCATATCGAGAGCGGTCAGCTTATGCAGCGCGCGCTGGACGAGGCGCTGGAGGAGGCTTACAGCCGGGAAGACGACGGTGATTTTGCGGAGCTGTGCCGCACGGTCAATGAGGAACGGGGAGACTCGCAGCTCTGCGCCGCGCTGCTGGACGTGTATGAGCGCCTGCGGAGCCATCCGGAGCCGGAAAGCTGGCTGCGGCGCGCCGCGGAGGAGGCGGAGAGCTTTGACCCGCGCACGAGCCGTTGGTGCGCGGAGGTGCTGCATGCTGCGCGCGGGACGGCGGAGTTTGCCGGCAGGCGCGTTCGCGCGGCATATGACCGGCTGCAGACGGTGAGCGAGGCGGCGGACAAATACGGCGAGGCGTTTGGATATTGCATGGAGTTTGCGGACGCGCTGCTGCGCGCGCTGGACGAGGGATGGCAGGCGGCGTATGAGCTGCTGCATAGCTTCGTTCGCCCCAAGCTGCGCGCCGCCAGATGTGAGGACAAGGAATTCCTTGAGGAGATGAAGGCGGAAAAGGAGCTGTTCTGCGAAAGGGTAGAGCGTCTGCGGCGTGAATATCTGGCGGTGGACGCGCCGCGGCTCGCGGAGGAAAACCGGCGGACGCTGGGCGCGACGCGCGCCTTCTGCCGCCTGATATCGGAAATAGACCGGCGATATGCGGAGGAAAAACTGCGGAAAAAGCTGCTGGATTTTTCCGATTTAGAGCATTTTGCATATAGGCTGCTCAGCGACGGCAGCGGAGGGCGCAGCGCGCTGGCGGAGCGCCTCGGCAGCCGCTTTCGCGAGATACTGATCGACGAATATCAGGACACCAACGAGGTGCAGGAGAGCATCTTCCGCATGCTTAGACCGGAGCGCGGCAGCATGTTCTTCGTCGGGGACGTGAAGCAGAGCATCTACCGCTTCCGGCTGGCGGAGCCGAGCATATTCATGCGCAGATACCTTGCAGGCAGCAGGTTCGGCGAGAGCGGCGAGGAAAAGAGCATGGAGCTGAGCCGCAATTTCCGCTCGCGCCCCGAGGTGCTGGAGCTGTGCAATTTCGTGTTTTCGCGGATAATGTCGGCGCAGCTCGGCGAGGTGGACTATGACGAGAGACAGAGTCTGCGGGCGGGCAGAGCCGCGGCGGGCGCGGAGCCGGTGGAGGTGTATGTGATAGACGGCGACAGCGAGGACGGGCAGGAGGAAAAGGCTTCGGCGGAGGCGCGCTTCGTCGCCGCGCGAATAAGCCGCATGCTGGACGGTGAACGCATCAGCGGAGCGGACGGAGAGAGCCGCCCCGTGCGTCCCGGAGACGTCGCCATATTGCTCAGCTCATACGCCAACAAGGCGTACCTTTACGGGCGCGAGCTGGCGCGGCTCGGCATACCGTCATCGGGCGCGGGACGGGACGAGTTCTATTCCAGCGTGGAGATATCGGTGATGATGTCGCTGCTGCGGATCATCGACAATCGGCGGCAGGACATACCGCTGATATCGGTCATGCGGTCGCCTCTGTATTTCTTCACGCCGGACGAGCTGGCGGAGATACGGTTGGCGCGGCGGGAGGGCGACTATTACGACGCGCTGCTGGCGTGTGCGGAAAACGAGCATGTAAAAAGGCTGCTGGCGGATCTGGAAAAATATACGCGCGCCTCGTATGATATGACGCCGGAGCAGCTTTTGCGCTTTATCTATGCCGAGAGCGGCGCGCCGGGAGTGTTTTCTGCGCTGGACAGGGGCGGAAAACGCCGCGAAAATCTGGAAAAGCTGCGCGTGATGGCGGCGGACTTTTCCGCCTCGCACACGGGCGGGCTTTACGCCTTTCTGCGTTATATGGACAAAAAAGCAGAGCTGGACGAATATCCGGAGTCGCCGGAGAGCGGCGACGCGGTGAGGATCATGAGCATACATAAGTCCAAGGGGCTGGAGTTTCCGGTCGTGTTTGTGCCTGATTTGGCAAAGCGGTTCAATATCGACGATCTGACGCGCCCCGTGCTGTTCCATAAGGAGCTGGGAGTCGCCTTCAAATGCCGCGACAGCGCCGCGCGGACGGAATGCCGCAGTCAGTTCCAGCGCGCGGTCACCCTGCGCATGCGGCGCGAGCTGCTCAGCGAGGAGATGCGCAAGCTGTATGTGGCGCTGACCCGCGCGCGGGACAAGCTGGTGCTGACGATGGCGGTACGGGATCCGCAGGTGCGCCTTGCCGCCATATCAGGACAGGCGCGCGGCGGCATGGAAACGGAATATCTGGCGGAGCAAAACAACGCTATGGCGTGGATATGCGCGGCGCTGACGGAGCATGCGGAGGCGGGAGAGCTGCGCGGGGAGGAGAGCGCAGACGGCAGCAGTCTGATATGCAGAATTGTACGTGCGGATGGCGTCGGACGGAAAAACGCGCCGCCGCAGCAGGAGATCGCTGCCGAAACGGACGGCGGGGAGGAGCTTGGGCTGATAGACTGGCAGTACGAATATGCGGCGGCGGCACGCCTGCCGTCCAAGCTCACTCCCACCGGCATACGCGGAGAATATCCGGAGGCGGGCGAGGCGGAGGGCGTGCCGGGAAGCATCACCGTGCGCATGTTCCGCGAGGTGGAGCTGCGTCCGGCGGGCAGACGCGCGCGTGAAGCGGGCACGGATATCCACAGGATACTGAGCATGGCGGAGTTTGAAAAATGCGGCACGCCGGAGGGCGCTGCGGCGGAGGTGCGGCAGATAGCAGAGCGCATCGGACTGGAGCCGCCGGAGGGCGCGGCGCGGATGGTGCACGGCTTTGCCGGGTCATACGCGGGACAGCGCATGCGCGAGGCGGACAGAGTGCTGCGCGAGTATCAGTTCGGCGTGTTCTTCACGCCGGACGAGCTGCGGCAAAGCGGCGGCGCGGAGGACAGAATACTTATGAACGGCGCCATAGACATGCTGCTTTTCGCGTCGGACGGCATGAGAGTGATAGATTTCAAGAGCGACTCCGTCGCGGCGGGAGAGGAGCAAGAGCAGGCGGAAAAGCACCGTTTGCAGCTTGAGATATACGCGCGGGCGGCGGAGAAGATCTTCGGACTTCCCGTGCGGGAAAGGATCGTCCATTTTCTGCGCACGGGCAGATCGGTTGTAATTTAACGTTGCAAAAACAACGGAAATATCCTTCCGCCGGTGCTATAATGATGACAGAAAGGGAGGCATGAATTATGAAAAGAAAAATAATCCGTATAGACGAAGAAAAGTGCATCGGCTGCGGCGCCTGCGCGGACGCCTGCCACGAGGGCGCGATCGAGATGGTGAACGGCAAGGCAAAGCTGATGCGTGAGCATTTCTGCGACGGACTGGGCGACTGTCTGCCGGCATGTCCGGTGGACGCGATAAGCTTTGAGGAGCGCGAGGCTCCGGAGTATGACGAAGCGGCGGTGCGAGCGGCAAAGCATGGCGCTCATGCGCACGGAGGAGGCTGCCCCGGCTCGGCTATGCGGCAGATGGAGCGCGCGGAGACGCCGCGCACGGAAGCGGCGGGCGCGGAAGCGGCGGGCGCGGTTTCGCAGCTTCGTCAGTGGCCGTGCCAAATCAAGCTGGTACCGGCATCGGCGCCGTTTTTCGACGGAGCAAAGCTGCTCATCGCCGCAGACTGCACCGCGTATGCCTATGCGCGCATGCATGAGGAGTTCATGCGCGGAAAGGTGACGCTGATCGGCTGTCCAAAGCTGGACGGCGTGGATTATGCCGAAAAGCTTACGGAGATAATAAGAAACAACGATATCAAGAGCGTGACTGTCGTGCGCATGGAGGTGCCGTGCTGCGGCGGATTGCAGCGTGCGGCGGAGACTGCCCTGCGGGAGAGCGGAAAGTTTATCCCCTGGCAGGTGGTGACCGTCTCGGTGGATGGAAATATCCTCGAATAGGCGCGCCGCGCTCGGAAAGGAGCGCAGAATGAAGATAGCGGAGAATACGAGGGTCGCGGAGCTGATGGAAAAGTATCCGTGGCTCATGGACGAGGTGGCGGCGCGCAGCTCGCGGGCGCGGCGGCTGCTCGCCCTGCCGGGAGCAAAGCTTCTGCTGAAGAGGGCGACGGTGGCGGACGTGGCGCGCAAAACCGGCGCAGACGCCGGAGAGCTGCTGCGCGAGCTTGCGGAGATGATCGAGACTCACGGGAAATAAATGCATAACGGCATGACAAAAGGCGATACCTTTACGGTATCGCCTTTTTAGATTATCTGCTTATTTCAGTATTGCGCGGTGGTATACCTTCTTGCCCTTGCGTATTTTCACACCGGCAGCCAGCGCCTCGGCGGAAACGGAGCGGTCAAAGCTCTCCACCTTTTCGCCGTCTACGGAAACGCCGCCCTGCTCGATAAGTCTGCGCGCCTCGCCGCGGCTGGGCGCCAGCTTGCATGCGAGCATGAGGTCGATTATTCCGATGCCGCCATCCGGCACCGCCGAGCGATCGAGCTCTGTGGTGGGCATGCTGCTGTCGTCACCGCCGCCGGCAAACAGGGCGTGCGAGGCGTCGCGCGCCTTTTCCGCCTCTGCTCTGCCGTGGACGAGCGTGGTCAGCTCCAGCGCCAGCTTTTCCTTCTTCTCGTTGATGCGGCTGTCCTCCCAATGCTCCATTTCCTCAATCTCCTCAAGAGAGATGAAGGTGAGCATGCGGATGCACTTCATCACGTCAGTGTCGGAGACGTTGCGCCAGTACTGGTAGAACTCAAAGGGCGAGGTCTTTTCCGGGTCGAGCCATACCGCGCCGCGGGCGGTCTTGCCCATTTTGCTGCCCTCGCTGTTCAGCAGCAGGGTGATGGTCATGGCATAGGCGTCGTCGCCGGTCTTGCGGCGGATGAGGTCGGTGCCGGCGAGCATATTGCTCCACTGGTCGTCGCCGCCGAACTGCATGTTGCAGCCGTAATGCTCGTGCAGGTAATAGAAGTCGTAAGCCTGCATTATCATGTAATTGAACTCAAAGAAGCTCAGTCCACGCTCCATGCGCTGCTTGTAGCACTCGGCGCGCAGCATATTGTTGACGGAAAAGTGCGCTCCGACCTCGCGCAGCAGCTCCACATACTTCAGCTCCAGCAGCCAGTCCGCGTTGTTGACGACGATGGCGGCGTCGTCGCCGAACTCGATGAATCGCTCCATCTGCTTACGGAAGCATTCGCAGTTGTGGCGTATCGTCTCCGGCGTCATCATGCTGCGCATGTCGGTGCGGCCGGAGGGGTCACCGACAAAGCCGGTGCCGCCGCCGAGCAGCACCACGGGCTTGTTGCCCGCCATCTGCAGCCGCTTCATCAGGCAGAGCGCCATAAAGTGCCCTACGTGCAGCGAATCCGCCGTGGGGTCAAAGCCGATATAAAAGCGCGCGCCGCCGTTGTTGATGAGCTCTTTTATCTGCGGCTCGTCGGTCACCTGCGCGATAAGTCCGCGTGCCTGAAGTTCCTCGTAAATTTTCATATTTCTTCCTCCATCCTATAAATAAACAGCCTGATAAGAAAATCTTATCAGGCCATGGGAGACCATGTCCGTCCGGCCGACCCGCCCGCGGGACGCCTTGCAGGGTATATTTTTCCATATACCGTCCGAGTTGAAAGTATTATACTGTAAAAAAACTTCATAGTCAAGTG
>JAFTDT010000081.1 GCA_017453985.1 Clostridia bacterium | reverse complement strand
CGCGCCATAGCCGATCAGGCGCGGACGATAAGGATCCCCGTGCATATGGTCGAAACGATAAACAAGGTCATACGCATCTCGCGTCAGCTCCTGCAGGAGCTGGGACATGATCCCAGCCCGGAGGAGATAGCGGCGGAGATGAACATGCCCGTGCAGAAGGTGCGCGATATCCTCAAGATAGCGCAGGAGCCGGTATCGCTGGAAACGCCGATAGGCGAGGAGGAGGACAGCCACCTGGGCGACTTTATCCCGGACGACGAGGCGCCGGAGCCGGCGGAGATGGCGTCCTTCACCCTGCTCAAGGAGCAGCTTGTGGACGTGCTGAAGACGCTGACCCCGCGCGAGGAAAAGGTGCTGCGCCTGCGCTTTGGCATCGAGGACGGCAGGACGCGGACGCTGGAGGAGGTCGGCAAGGAGTTCAACGTAACGCGCGAGCGCATACGTCAGATCGAGGCAAAGGCGCTGCGCAAGCTCCGCCACCCCAGCCGCAGCAAAAAGCTGAAGGATTTCCTCAATTGATAGGCGAAATATACAAAAAGAACAACCAAAAATTATGAAAAGGCAACAAAATAGATTTTGTTGCCTTTTTTCTTGGAATTGTATATAATAAAACCCAGATCAGATAGAAACGGGCAAAAAGCGGAAAATTATAAAATACGCACAAAAACGTCCGTAAAAACACAGCAAAATAAACAAAGGAGGCGTAGGCGTGGGCATAAACGTATACGACAGCTTTACCCAGCGGATCGACAAAGCGGCGGAGATATTGGGGCTGAGCCGCACGGAATATGAGTTTGCCAAATATCCGGAGCGCGAGCTGGTGGTGTCCATACCCGTGGAGATGGACAACGGCACGGTGACGATATTCCGCGGCTACCGCGTGCAGCATTCCAGCCTTTTCGGACCGTATTTCGGCGGCGTCCGTTTTCACGAGGGCGTTGACCATCAGGAGATGCGCGGGCTTTCCGGGCTGATGACGCTGAAATGCGCGCTGGCAAACCTGCCCTTCGGCGGCTCCAAGGGCGGCGTGACGGTCGATCGTAAAAGGCTCTCGCACGAGGAGCTGAAAAAACTCACCCGCCGCTATACGGCGATGATCCTGCCGCTGATCGGCAAGGACGTGGATATCACCTCGCCGGACGTCGGTACGGACAGCGAGATAATGGGCTGGATAATGGATACGTACAGCATGATGGCGGGGCACGCGGTGCCCGGCATCGTCACCGGCAAGCCGCTGGAGCTGGGAGGCTCGCGCGGACAGGAGGAGGCGACGGGGCGCGGAGCGGCGTTTATCATGGCGGACGTGCTCAAGCGCGTCAAGCGCGCGGGTGAGCTGAATACCGCGGCGCTGGCAGGCTTCGGAAAGGTGGGGCGCTCGGTGGCGCGCGCCTTTTACGAGGATGGAATAAAGATCGTGGCGGTCAGCGACTCTACCGGCGGCGTATTCTGCGCGGACGGGCTGGATATCCCCGCGCTGATAAGCTATGCCGCAGAGGGCGGACACATGGCGGACTATTCCGCGCCGGAGGTCGCGCACGTGACGCATGATGAGGTGATCGGCTGCGACTGCACGATACTTGCGGTCTGCGCCGCCACCACCGTGATAAACAGCGGCAACGTGTCCTCCATAAAGGCGCGGCTGCTGCTGGAGAGCGGCAGCAGCCAGATCTCGCACGAGGCGGACGAGGCGCTGGAAAAGAAAAAGATCATGGTCATACCGGACATCGTCGCCACGCTCGGCGGCGTCATCGTGTCTTATTTCGAGCGCGTGCAGAACGTGCAGTCGCTGATGTGGGACGAATATGAGGTAGACCGTATGCTGAAGAGCATCATACTCAAGGCGTTCGACGAGGTGTGGTCGCTTTCTCACGGCAAGGAGCTGACGCTGCGCATGGCGGCGTATGTCATCGCGCTGGACAGGGTCTGCACGGCAAAGCGCATACGCGGGATATTCCCGTGATTGGTGATGAATTATGAGCGTCAATATGTTTGATATACTGGGACCGGTGACGGTAGGGCCGTCCTCCTCGCACACTGCGGGCGCGGTGCGGATCGGGCTGGTGTGCCGCACGCTGCTCGGCGGCGAGGTGCGCCGCGCGCTGATCACCTTTTACGGCTCCTTTGCCGATACCTACAAGGGGCACGGCACCGATAAGGCGGTGGTCGGCGGGCTGCTTGGCTTCGATACCGACAACGAAAAGATCAAGGAGAGCCTGCGCATTGCAGAGTTCCGCGGCATGGTATACGGCATACGTACCGCCGAGGACATACGTTATCACCCAAACACGGTGGTGATAGAGGCGGCGGCAGGCGACAGAAAGGTGAAGGTCAAGGGCGAATCGACCGGCGGCGGCTCGATCCGCATTGCGGGGATAAACGATTTTCAGGTGGACGCCGTCTGTCTGCTGGATACCATGGTCATCATGCACCGCGACACGCCGGGCATACTGGCGGAGATGACGAGAGTCTTTGCCTCCAACGGATATAATATCGGCAATCTGCGCCTATCCCGTGCCAAGCGCGACGGCAACGCCGTGACCGTGGTGGAGACAGATGTGCCGGTAGACGCAGACACCGGCGCGCAGATAAGAGAGATCAAGGGCGTTTCGGATGTGGTCAGCATACCGCGGTTTTGACGGAGGGAGCAAGCTATGGACATCAACAGCATAGATCATATTTTGGACGAGGCGGCAAAGAACAGTCAGCCGATATGGCAGGTCGTGCTGAGCGAGGAGCAGAAGGACTCCGGCATGACTGCGGATGAGATACGCGGGCGCGTGGAGGAGGCGTACCGTGTGATGAAGACTGCCGCCGTCAGCGGCATATCCTCTGATATGAAGTCGATAAGCGGGCTTACCGGCGGCGACGCGGCGCGATATTACAACCATATCCGCAACAGGAAAAACGTGCTCGGCGCCGCTTCGGCAAAGGCGATGGCTTATGCGCTGGCGACCGGCGGCTATAATGCGGCGATGGGCGTCATCGTGGCGGCGCCGACGGCGGGCGCGGCGGGGATATTGCCCGGCGTGCTTATCGCGGCACAGGAGGAATACGGACTGGCGGAGAGAGATATCATAAACGCACTCATCACAGCCTCCGGCATCGGCGCGGTGATCGCCTCGCGCGCCTCGATATCCGGGGCGAGCGGCGGCTGTCAGGCGGAGTGCGGCAGCGCGGCGGCGATGGCTGCGGCGGCGCTGTGCGAGGCGATGGGCTGCACGCCGCGCCAGTGCGTGAACGCGGCGGCGCTCGCGCTCAAGAACAGCCTCGGACTGGTCTGCGACCCCGTGGCGGGGCTGGTGGAGGTGCCGTGCATCAAGCGCAACGGCATATATGCGGTGCTGGCAATGGCGGCGGCGGACATGGCGATGGCTGGGATAGAGAGCTTTATCCCGCCGGACGAGGTCATAGACGCCATGTTCCAGATCGGCATGAACATGCCGCCCTGCCTCAAGGAGACTGCGGAGGGCGGGCTTGCCGTCACGCCGACGGGACTGGCGGCAAAGCGGCGGATAAACTGAGCGTACAGGCAGAGCGGCGGGCATGTCCCGCGGCTCTGTTTTTTTATCGGCAGGGAAGCGCCGGCAGGCATTGACGAAAGAGTGGAGGCATATTATAATATATATGAGTTAGCTTAGACTAACTAACAAACACATGCTTAAAAGGAGGGGTGTATAATGGAAATGGAGCTTTTGCGCGGCATTCTCATTCCGTTCGTCGGCACATCGGCAGGCGCGGCGTGCGTGTTTTTTATGAAAAAAGAGCTGGGGCGCGGCGTGCAGCGAGCGCTGACCGGATTTGCCGCGGGTGTGATGGTCGCGGCGTCCGTCTGGAGCCTGCTGATCCCGGCGATGGAGCAGTCGGAGCACATGGGCAGTCTTGCCTTTCTGCCGGCGGCAGTCGGCTTTTGGGCGGGGGTGCTGTTTCTCCTGCTGCTGGATCACCTTATACCGCATCTGCATATGCATTCGCAAAGCGCGGAGGGTCCGCGCAGCCGTCTGGCGCGGACGACGATGATGGTGCTGGCGGTGACGCTGCACAATATACCGGAGGGCATGGCGGTCGGCGTGGTGTATGCCGGCTGGCGTGCCGGAAACGCGGAGATAAGCGCCGGCGGAGCCTTGGCGCTGGCGCTGGGCATAGCGATACAGAACTTTCCGGAGGGGGCGATAATCTCCATGCCGCTGCGGGCGGAGGGCAAGAGCCGTGCCGGCGCGTTTCTGAGCGGCGTCCTGTCCGGCGCGGTGGAGCCGCTGGGCGCGCTGCTCACCGTGCTGGCGGCGAGGCTGGTGGTGCCGGCGATGCCGTATCTGCTGAGCTTTGCCGCCGGAGCGATGATATACGTCGTGGTGGAGGAGCTGATACCGGAGATGTCCGCGGGCGAGCATTCTGACATAGGCGTGGTGCTGTTTGCCGCGGGCTTTACCGTGATGATGGCGCTGGACGTGGTGCTGGGATAATGCTTGAAAGCCGCGCTGATTTATGCTAAAATAATATAAATATGTTCTGCCCCGTGCAATACATAGATAAATGATCGTTAGGGGGATATTCGCCTTGAGAAAGAGATTTTTTGCCGTCTTGCTGTGCCTGCTGTTTATTTTCAGCCTCGCAGCGTGCGACCGTACCGAAAAGCCGGAGCCGATAAACAGCAACGGAGATCCCGGCGGGGAGCCGGGCGGCAGCCTGCCTGAGAAGCCTTCCGGCGGCGAGGGCGGCAATACGGAGGGCGGCGAGGATACGCCGCCGGAGGAAAGCGCCTTTCTGGAGCTGAGCGTCGGCGCGGTGTACGATTACGAGTGGGACGACGAGCTGGGCATGCTGGCGAGCTGCACCTATCCGGTCGTGCTGCTGGGCGAAAGCAGTGTGGAAAAATATCCGCAGCTTGCCGCCGCAGTGGAGACTCGCGGGCGTGAAAAGCGGGACGCCATCCTCGATACCTTCAGCGAGCTGTGCACCATGGCGGAGAGCGATCTGCGGGACGCGGAGGAATACGGAGGCGGAGAATTTTTTGCGTCTTATGAGGTCTCGCAGGAGGCATATATCCGCCGCGCCGACAAAAAGGTGCTGAGCATGCTGTACTTATGGAATTATTACGGCGGCGGCGTGCATGGCAGCTATTCGTACTGGGGCGAGAGCTATGACGCCGCCACGGGCAGGGAGCTGGCGCTGGAGGATGTGATCAAGGACTGGGACGCTTTGGCGGAGGCGGCGAAGGAGCAGCTCGCCAAATACTGGCAGGACCTGGAGCCTTACGATGAATACGCCATCGACAATTATTTTGCCGAGGCAAAAGAATACCAAAGCTGGGTGCTGGATTACAGCGGAGTGACGCTGTTCTTCAACCCCTACGATATCGCGCCGTACGCCTACGGCGCGCAGACGGTGACGATATCCTTTGACGAATATCCCGATTTGTTCGTGCAGGATTACCGTCCGGAGCAGACGGGATATATGGTGCAGATGTGTCTCGGTGACAAGCTCTTCTGCGATTTGGACAACGACGGCGCGCTCGATGAGCTGATCGTCAGCGGCAGATATATTGACGACATGTATATGTATGAAAATCAGAACATCATCATCAACGGCGAGGAGCACGAGGGCGAGGTCGTCAGCTATTATATGGAGCCGGTTTTCGTGGACTGCGGCGAGAAAAAATATCTTTACGTCAGCAAGACTTATGACAACGATTACAGCATGCTTTCCGTCTATGATGTCACGGGAGGCAAGGTGCGCGAGGTGGGCAAGTACGACCTCGGCTGGCGTTCTTACGGCAGCGAATGGGACGGACAGGAGTACCCCGCGGTGCTGCGTCCGACGGACGCCGCCCGCTTTACGCTGAATACGACCGGACTGAGCTTTATTTTTGAGGACTGCTTCCGCTCATATCGCGTCGGCAGCGGCGGCGTACCGGAGAGCCTGGAAAAATATATGCAGTTCCGCGGCGAAAGCGAAAACAGGCTGACGCGCCGCATGGAGCTGCCGCTGATAAACGAGGCGGGCGAGCCGAGCGGCAGCGTGACGCTGGACGAGGATGCGCGGCTGCGGTTTTGGCGCACGGACGGTGAGAGCTGCCTCGACCTCATTACGGAGGACGGCGAGACCGTGCGGATGGAGATAAGCGTCGGCGACGGCATGTGGTACGTCGGAGACGCGCCGATATACGAGGTGCTGGAGGAGGACTGGCAGATGGGCGGCATGTCGCAGTGGCAGCCTGCCGGCTCGTGGAACCCCGGCGTAGTCCAGCGGCAGGTGCTGGTGGATGAAAACTGCATGTGCGGCGTGCAGCTCATCGGCTATGTGCGCCCCAACGCCGGCAATTTATATACCGACACGCATTATTACGAGGGGCTGCTCACCGCCAGCCTGTGCTATGAGAACTTCCCCTTCATGACCTCGCTGCCCTACGACCATTTTGCCGAAGGTTATTTGGGCGAGCAGCTCTATATGATCGTGCCGACCGACCCGAACGCCAAGGTGGAGGTCTACGAGTGGATAATAGATGAGTCAAACGATTTTCAGGGCGAGCGCGGTCAGCTACTGTACCTCAGCGCCGACGGCGCGCCCTTCCTGCTCCGCTGCAACCGCAGCGACATCATGCCGGATACGCAGCTTGTGATAACGCAGCCGGACGGAGAGGTGCTGGAATGGACGCCCTTTGTGAGCCTGCAGGATGGCAGAGTGCAGACCGTCAGCAATCTGAAGTATGTATACGACTTCACCGACTATGACGGCGGATGCGTCGTGGGCTATGACGGCTCGGTGGGATAAACAGCTTATTATATAATAAGGTGTGGCGGAAACGCTGATAAAAATAATATTTGGAGGAATACTGTATGAAAAAGGATATCGTGTTCGAAAAGCTGCCCGCAACGGCAGAGGAGCTGGCGGCGCTGCCGCAGGGGACGCTTGCCGACCCGTTTGATACGGCGGCGCTGACGGTGCTGGCGCTCTGCCGTTATCCGCAGGACAGGGAGGCGTCGCTGGCGATGCTGGAGTATCTGCGCGGACCGCGCCCCATGAGCCCGATGGAAAAGCAGTTTATCCGCGACCGCTTTATGGACTCGGATTATGTTCCGCGCTCCTATTTCAACGGCGCCGTGCCGCAGAACGACTATCAGCCCTCCCTGCCGTACACGCTTTCCGTGGAGGATAACCCCTATTCATATCAGGATGAGGGATACGCAAAGCTGTATATCCGCTCTGGCGGCGCGGACAGCCCGCGGCATGTCACGCTGCGTAAGGCAAAGGACGGCAGATGGTATCTGTGGGAGCAGTTTTTGCTGGTAGGCATTCGTGTGCCGGAGAGCCAAAACCCTTGGGCATGACGCAAGGGTGGGTAAAAGCATACAATTTCAAGCGCATTTTTTTAGGGAAATCGACGAAAACAGCCGTTTTTGCCGAGCGGCGCAAAAATGGCAAGGTTTTTGTATATTTTGACTTATGGCAAAAACGCATTTTTATACCATATTGTTGTGTTCAACAAAAAACTGCGCTTTTTAAGCGGAGACGAATGACTGCCGCAGGGCATGCTCGTGCCGCAGAGAAGCCGTATCTTGCCACTTTTGCGAGTTGCTTCCGCGCTTTTTCATCGCGGCGGAAAAGCGCGGAAAAGGGAGGGATAATATTCTCAAAGTGAATATTATTTATTCTTTGCGTCAAAATCGCTGTTGAAAAAGCTGAAAAGAGAATGTAAAGGAAACTTAAAATATCTATAAAAATTGTCAACAAAAATGCATGCATTGGACAGCTTTTCCGTGAAAAGTTACAAAAAGGTGACACCGCAGAGCCCGGCAAGATGTTAAAAAACTCTTGCCAATTTTTAATTTATATGATAATATGAGATAGCTCTTAATATGAAAAACTTGTATTAAGAATGCGGTGCTGTATAAATCTATTAAATGTACAGCATTAAAAAAATTATAGGAGGAAAAATGACATGAGCAAGAAAATCGAAAAAATTGTCGCACTGTTTCTGGCTTTCGCGCTGATCTTCTCGCTGGCTGCCGGTTGCACCAAGACCGAGACCAACGATCCCGGTCAGACCAACGATCCCGGTCAGACAACAACTCCCGATCCCGAGCCGACCGAGCCCGCTATGAGCTGGGACGACGGCTCTGGCAACTATGTCCGTCAGGACGACGAGGAAGTCTATGAGCTGGCCCTCAGCGATTACGAGAGACTGATGGCTGAAGCCAAGGCTGCCGACAACAACGACGAGAGATTTGTTCTCTACGCGCAGGCTGAGGCTTATCTGCTCGACGCTGCGGTCATGATCCCGACCACGACTCAGGGCGGCGCTTACACCATCAGCAGAGTCGCTCCGAGAAGCATCCCGTATGTCCAGTGGGGCAACGACGATGACAGATGGCACACCAGGGTCATCTCCGGCGACGATTTCCTGACCCCCGCCGAGAGAGATCAGATGCTCGACGCTTGGTCCAAGGCTGTTCTGGGCGAGGGCGAGTATGACCCCGCTGCCATGATGACGGCTATGGGTCACACCATTGCTACCGACTACACCACCACCTTCTCCACCGCTCCGGTCACCATCGACTGGCTGAACACTTCTTCTCAGGCGGATACGGAGATCACCGTGCAGACCGTTGAGGGTCTGGTCGAGTACAACAGACTTGGTCAGATGCAGCCCGCGCTGGCTACCTCCTGGGATATCTCTGACGACGGTCTGACCTATACCTTCCACATCCGTCAGGGCGTGAAATGGTATACATCCGAGGGCAGAGAGTATGCCGAGCTGACTGCTCGTGACTTTGAGGCGGGCTTCCATCACATGCTGGACGCCGCTGCCGGTCTTGAGTGGCTGGTCGAGGGCGTTATAGTCGGCGTCGATGAGTATCTGGGCGGCGGCTCTTGGGACGACGTGGGATACAAGGCTACCGATGATTATACCCTCACGGTAACTCTGGTGCAGCCCACCTCCTACTTCCTCACCATGCTGTCCTACTCCGTGTTCCTGCCCATCTGCGACAGCTTCTATCGTGCGCAGGGCGGCGTTTACGGCATCGAGGAGTTTGCAGCTGCCACGGCTGAGGGCGCCAGCGGTTACAGCTTTGGTCAGGCGACCAACGTCGCTTCCCAGGTTTACTGCGGACCTTACCTGCTCCAGCAGCTCAACAAGGATTCTCAGATCCTCGTTGTGAAGAACCCGAACTATTGGAACGCCGAGACCACCACTCTGAACTCCATCAAGTGGATCTATGACGACGGCTCCAACCCGGATGCTATCTACAACGACACGCTGAACGGCACCTACGCCGACGTTACGCTGGGCGCGGCTTCCGGTCTGCTTGCCAAGGCTCAGGCTGACGGCAACTTTGACAAGTATGCTTACGTTTCCGACACCACCTCCACCTCTTACTTCGGTGGACTGAATCTCAACCGCGGCACCTTCGTGCTGGAGAACGGCAACTGCGCTTCCCCGAAGGACGAGGCTGCCAAGATCAGCACCGCCAACGCGCTGGGCAACAAGAACTTCCGCAAGGCTATGATGCACGCCTTTGATAAGGGCACGCAGAACGCCACCACCCGCGGCGAGGAGCTGAAGCTCACCAACCTGAGGAACATGTACACCCATCCGGAGTTCGTACAGCTTGAGAACGACGTCACCGTCGGCGGCGAGAGCTTTGCTGCCGGTACGATGTACGGCGACCTGGTCGCGCACTATCTGGCAAAGCTGGATAAGGACATCAACATCAAGGACGGCACCAACGGCTGGTTTGCTCCTGAGGCTGCCAAGCAGTACCTCGAGGCTGCCAAGGCTGAGCTGGGCGACACCGTTTCCTACCCCATCCAGATCGACGTAGTGTATCTCTCCACCTCTGAGGGTAACACCGCTCAGGCGGCTGCCTACAAGGCTGTTATCGAGGATACTCTCGGCTCTGAGAACGTACAGGTCAACCTCGTTGAGGCTACCACCACCGAGGACTACTATGCGAGCGGCTACCGCGCTGACAACGGCCAGGCGGGCAACTTCGATATGTTCTACGGTTCCGGTTGGGGCCCCGACTTCGGTGATCCCTGCACCTATCTGGATACCTTCCTCGGACTCGGCGCCGGCTACATGACCAAGGTCATCGGCCTGTTCTGATTTCTACATAGCGAAGTAGACGTTTTAAGTCTGAACGCACGGGAGGGCTTTCGTGCCCTCCCGTGCGTAATATCTGAATTCGCTGTGAGCCGCTTCGCACATGTGCGGACGCGGTGAAAAACGGGAGAGGAAACCCCGCTGCGGCAACGGAAGATTTACCTGTGTTCAGCACGGGAGAATGCCGGGCACAGTTAAGTTTTTTATAGAGAAAAACATGGGGAACGACACCTTATCATCTTGAGAAAGGAGAATATAGTTAAAGCAAGGCTTTACTATTATCACGCTTATGAAAAAGTACATGCTCAAACGCATACTTTTCTCCCTTTTCTCGCTGCTTGTGGTCGTCATGGTGGTCATGCTGCTGGTATACAACCTGACGGACAGAAAGGTCATCTTCCAAACGGATGATACCTGGAACAAGCGCAACGAGAATGAGAAGATCTATTACGAGTACACCATGTATCAGAAGTACGGGTATTTGACCTTCGTCAATTTCAGCGACTACCTCGGCAGGACATATCGGGCTGAGCTGGGAGATGAATATACCAAAGACCCTGACTTTATCGCGGACGGCAAAATCATCCAGAAGGCTGACGAGTATCTCTCCAATCCCAGGGTACAGCAGTTTAAGGAGGAATATGAGAAAGAGGGCTACACCATCCGTTACCTTTCTCCCGTGACCTTCAAGAACGGCAGGCAGAAGCCCGGCGGCAGAGCATATTTGCTGGCGGTAAAGGAAAAAAATCCGCTGCTGCGCATGGTGGACTATATGAAGAACCTGTTCACCGTTGAGACCAAAAATCAGGTGCAGGACGAGAACCTGACAGAGCGTTTCATCCGCTTTGAGAAGGATCCGTACAACGGGCTGTTCTGCATAAGAGGCTCCGGTACGCTTCATAAATATCTGCTCTATTTCGACGGTCGTTTCCCCTTCATTCACCAGAACTTCATTCACCTGAACCTCGGTACCTCCTTCACGGCGTACAGAGGTCAGGAGATAACCAAGGTCATCACCACGCCTGTCGGCACGCCCTATTCGAGCATGCAGGAATATCCCAGTCTGGTAGGCACGGGCAGGCTGGAGGAGACCGCTGTTGACTTCCACACTCTGCGTTACAATCCTTCCGAGCTGACGGATTTTGACAAGGAGCGTTTTCCGGACAGATATACCGTCGGTGATTACCGCATCAAGGCGCTCTCCATGATAGAGAACTCCTTCGTCATCGGTATCATCGCCACGATAATATCCTATCTGCTCGGCTTGCCGATAGGTATACTGATGGCACGGCATAAGGATAAGCTTATCGACAAGATAGGCAACGCCTACATCATCTTCATCATGGCGGTGCCGTCGCTGGCGTATATATTCATCTTCGCCGCCATCGGAACCACGGTGTTCAAATTGCCTTATAAATTCGCCACCGCAACGGTGCCGATTTTGGCGTATATCCTGCCGACCATCTCGCTGGCTCTGCCGCATATAGCGTCCTTGATGAAGTGGATGCGCCGCTATATGATAGACCAGATGAACTCCGACTATGTCAAGTTCGCGCGTTCTCAGGGTCTCTCGGAGCGTGAGATATTCGGCACGCACATCTCCAAAAACGCGATGATCTATCTGGTGCACGGCATACCGGCGTCCATACTCGGATGTCTCACCGGCGCCATCATCACCGAGCGCGTCTACGCCGTTCCCGGCGTCGGTAACCTGCTGACCAACGCGATAAACGCGCACGACAACGGCGTTATCATCGCCTGTACGGTGTTTTATACCACACTGTCGATCCTTGCCATCATCCTGGGCGACCTGCTGCTGGCAAAATACGATCCCAGAATTTCGCTGAATAAGGACAAAGGAGGCGGAAGATAATGAACGACAATGAAAAATTGGTCCCCGTAAAGGACGAGTCCGGCTTCCGCTTCATTTCCAACGACGCGATAGATTCCGAGCGCATAATAGCGCCGCGTTATTCCTACTGGCGCTCCGTGTTCCGCGTGTTCTTCCGCAAAAAGACCAATACCATACTGCTGATTTTGTTGGTTTTGATGCTGGTGTCCTCTTTCGTAGTGCCGATATTCGCGCCCTATGATTACAAGGAGAACGTGACCGAGGCGACCATGTTCAACCTCAGCCCGGCAAAAGCGATGGAAAAGACCGGCGGCTTCTCCTTCAAGTACCTTCTCGGTACGGGAAGCCTCGGAAACTCCATTTTGTACGGCATATTCTCCTCGGCAAAGACCTCCATCACCCTCGCCGTGATATGCGCCGCCATCAACATGACGGTCGGTATCCTCATCGGCGCCGTATGGGGTTATTCAAAGAAGTTTGACCAGGTGATGCTGGTGATATATCAGATCATCGCAAACGTGCCGTATATCCTGCTGATATCGGTGCTGGTCTACATCATCGGCTCGGGCTTCAGCTCGTTCGTGTTCGCGCTGACCATCACCGGCTGGCTCGGCATCGCCTACTTCTTCCGCACGCAGGTCATGATAATCCGCGACCGCGACTATTCGCTGGCGTCCAAGTGTCTCGGCACCCCGATAACCCGCGTGGTGTCCAAGAACATTCTGCCCTTCATGATTTCCGTTATATCCACGCTGCTCGCCACCGAGCTGCCCTCCTACATCTCCATGGAGGTTTTCCTGAGCTTCATCGGCGTCGGTCTTTCCGCCGAGGTTCCCTCGCTGGGCCGTATGATCCAGCAGGGTCAGATGGCGTTCAGAACCTTCCCGTGGGAGTTCTGGCCGCCGGTGTTCGTTTCGGCGTTCATCACCATCATCCTGTACATGCTCGGGCAGAATCTGGCGGATGCGTCCGATCCCAGGACCCATATGTAAGGAGGCGGAACTATGGAAAACATTAATGACAGAAAAGTACTGCTCTCCCTCAAGGATGTGGAGGTAAAGTTCAATGTCCGCGGACGCATACTGACGGCTATCCGCCGCGTATCGCTCGACATTTACGAGAACGAGAATCTTGCTATAGTGGGCGAGTCCGGCTCCGGCAAGTCCGTGCTGACCAAAACCTTTGCGGGCATGCTTGAGTCCAACGGCATGATATCCAACGGCTCCATCATCTTCTCTGATGACGAGATAAGCGCGACCGAGGTCAAGATGACCCCGAGCGCAAAGCGCAGGCTGGCGCGATTTAACAAGATGCTCAACGAGCATTCCGTGCTGGAGCGCGGCGCCAAGGAATACGTGGAGATGAAGCAGCTCGAGCAGGAGATAAAGAGCCAGCAGACGCTGACCGAGGAGGAGGAGGAGAACTACGCCTCCGGACTCAAGAAGCTGGCGGATGATATAGTTGACAAAAATAACTATATGCAGACGCTGGATAGGCGCAACGCGGAGGATCACAAGGAGATAGACCGCGTTGAGGCGGAGATAAAGAAGCTCACCGAGCAGAAGGAAGCCTTGGCGCAGGAGCGCGCGGATGTGATAAAGAAGCGCGCGGAGGCGTATAAGGCAAATCCGCAGCTTGTGGAAAGCAACAAGGCGAAGATAGCCGCGCTGGAGAAGGCGCGCGCCGAGAAGATCGCCAAGGAGGATAAGCCCGGCAATCCTTACGGTCTCAGCGACAAGGTGCTGGAGCGCAATAAGGAGATAGCTTACGAGATATTGCTCTCCATCAACCGTTATCCTTGGAAGGAAAGGATAAAGTTCGAGCGCCGTCTGAACAAGGCGTTCAAAACCGCCATGTCCATCGGTGAGGATCTTAATGACAGCGACACGCTGAGCAAGATATTCGACGTCGCGGCGTTCCGCGTGGAGTTCCGCGAGTATGACGAGAAAAACGAGGTGCTGAAGGGCTATGCCATCATCGACTGCGCTAAGGTCAAGTATACCAACGACTGGCAGCGCATCCGCGGTAAGCGCATCGCCACCGTTTTCCAGGACCCGATGACCTCGCTCAACCCGGTCATTACCATCGGTAAGCAGATAATGACCGTTATCCTCAAGCATCAGCAGTGCTCGCAGGCGGAGGCGCGGGAGCGCACCATCGACATAATGGCGAAGGTCGGCATCCCCGAGCCGGAGAAGCGCTTTGACGACTATCCCTTCGAGTATTCCGGCGGTATGCGCCAGCGCATAGTTATCGCTATCGCGCTGTCCTGCCAGCCGAAGATACTGATATGCGACGAGCCGACGACTGCGCTGGATGTTACCATTCAGGCGCAGATACTCAGGCTGATAAAGGATTTGCAGAAGGAGCTGGGCTTCACCACCGTATACATCACGCACGACCTCGGCGTCGTTGCCAATGTTGCGGAGCGCGTCGCCGTGCTCTACGGCGGGCAGATAGTGGAGCTGGGCACGGTCGAGGAGATATTCTACGACCCGCGTCACCCGTATACATGGGCGCTGCTCTCCTCTCTGCCGCAGCTGACCGAAAAGGGTCAGGACTTGTTTGCGATAGCGGGTACGCCGCCCTCTCTGTACAACAAGATAAAGGGCGACGCCTTTGCCCCGCGCAACAAGTACGCCATGGCGATAGACCTCGAGGAGGAGCCGCCGATGTTCAAGATAACCGATACGCACTACGCCAAGACGTGGCTGCTGGATCCGAGGGCGCCCAAGACGGATGCACCCGAGAATATCCAAGGGCTGCATGAGAAGATGGCGAAGTCGCATTACAACGTCAGTGCGGAATGATAAGGAGGCGTCGATATGGAAAATAAAAACGTATTACTTTCTATCCGTAATCTGGACGTAGTCTTCGGACGCGGAAAAAAGGCCTTCAAGGCGGTTGAGAATGTCAGCTTTGACATCTACAAGGGCGAGACCATCTCGCTGGTCGGTGAGTCCGGCTCCGGCAAGACCACCATCGGCAGAGCCATCATCCGCATAAATCCCTGCTCCAACGGCGAGATATATTACGAAGGCAAGAAGATTTCCGGCAAGCTCTCCCGCAAGGACGACCGCGACGTCATCCGCAAGATCCAGATGATTTTCCAGGATCCCGCCGCGTCGCTTAACGAGAGAGCCACCATCGAGTATATCATATCCGAGGGACTCTACAACTTCCATCTGTACAAGGATGAGAAGGACAGGATGGCAAAGGTCGAGAGAGTCATCCAGGATGTCGGTCTGCTGCCCGAGCATCTGACCCGCTATCCGCACGAGTTTTCCGGCGGTCAGCGGCAGAGAGTCGGCATCGCCCGCGCCATCGTCATGGAGCCGGAGTTCATCATCGCCGACGAGCCGATATCCGCGCTGGACGTGTCGATACGCGCGCAGGTGCTCAACCTGCTCAAGAAGTTCCAGCGTGAGCGCGGGCTGACATATCTCTTCATCGCCCACGACCTCTCCATCGTGCGCTTTATCTCCGACCGCATCGTGGTCATCTACAAGGGACGCATCATGGAGATCGCGGAGAGTGAGGAGCTGTTCCAGTATCCGCTGCATCCGTATACGCGCTCGCTCATGTCGGCTATCCCCGTGCCCGACCCCAAGATAGAGAAGGATAAGAAGCTCTTTGTATACGACCCGTCCTCGCACAATTATACCGAGAGCCGTCAGCCCGAGCTGGTGGACATCGGCAACGGTCACATGGTTTTCGGCGCGCCGGACGAGATCGAGAAGTATAAAAAGATCAGATTCAGCAATGAAGGTTAATGAAAAATCACAGGATGCGAAGACCCCCGTGCTTCGCATAGTGGCTTTCGTTATTGCTATTACAATTGCCGTCGGTGCCTTCACCGCCGGCATTGTCTCTCTTAACAAGCGTGACGAAGGCTGGTACGAGATAACGCCGAACCCCTCGGAGGACGGCACATTTTACAGCGGCGGCATGGAGTTTCTCTATTATTTTGCGGGCGGCTCCAACGAGATACGCCAGATGGAGCGGGAGATAGCCGCCGCTTACAGCATTGAGCTGGAGCGCATGTACAAGCTCTTTGACCCCGAGAACACCTATGAGGGCTATGTGAACCTCGCCTCGCTCAATCAGAGCGAGGGGAAATGGCTCGGCGTTTCGGAGGAGCTGTATGAGGCGTTGAAAACGGCGCATGCCTATACGGCGGAGGGCGCGGGCTATTCCGTGTTTTCCGGCGAGCTTTACCGTGAGTGGGAGGGGCTTGTCTACCTCATGTCTCCGGCAGAGAGCGACCCGCTCAGTGACGCCGCCGAGCGCGCACGGCTGGACGCCATTACCGCTGCGCTGGGCGCGGAGGACGCGGTGCGGCTGGAGCTGCGGGACGGCAGCCGCGAGGTGCGGCTGACAAGGAGCGAGGAATATAAAAGAGCGGAGACAGAGCTGGAGCTGGCAGGCGCCCCGCTCGATTTCGGGCTGCTGCGGGACGTCTTTACAGTGGAATATGTTGCCGCCGCGCTGGCAGAGAGAGGCTTTAAAAACGGGATTTTCCAAACCGTTTCCGGCGTGACGTATTCCATGGCGGACAACGAGGCGGGGCAAAAGGAGGTCTTGGGATTTGCGGACGGCAAGGCGCAGGCTCTGGCTGCGTTTGACGTGCCCGCCGGGACTTTGGTGTGCGAGTGCCGCGCCTTTGCCCGCACGGAGGACGAGGCAGCGTTTTATACCGTGGAGGCGGACGGCGGGACGGTGTACCGCTCGCTGCACTACGACGCCCGCAGCGGAGATTGTCCGGATACGGTGCTTTCGGCATATGCCGTAAGCACGAGAAGCAGCGGCTTTGCATCGGTCGCCTACGACTGCCTGCGGCTGTTCCTCAGCGGCGCAAAGCCGGCAAGCTCCGGCACGGAGTTTTATTACACGCTCAAGACCGCTCCCGAACAGGTGCGGTAAGGCGCACGGCAAGCGCACCTCAGCTTTTACGCAGAATATGACATACTAAGAGGGGCTTCATGCCCCTCTTTTTTCCGATACAGGATAATTTTGGACTATATATCATTTATTCGTTGATTTTATATTTAGCTCTATGTTATAATATATTTAAGGATATCCGCGAAGCGGCGGCGAGCGCAGGCTTCCGGCAGCTTGGCGGAGATATCCCGCGGGCAGAGCCGGCGCATCACGGGACGGTCGGCAGCCGCTTTGTACACGGCAAAAACAAAAGAGGAGGGTCAGATCAATGACTATCAATTTTACCGAGAGAAAAATGACGGTCTCCGATGTTCTCAAGGAGTATGCGGAAAAGAAATGCGGCAAGCTGAGCAAGTATTTCGGCGACGACTGCTCGGCGCAGGTCACTTTTTCCAACGAGAGAGGCATGCAGACGGCTGAAATAACGGTGACGAGCCGCGGCATGTATTTCCGCGCGCAGGATAAGACGACGGATATGTATGCTTCGATCGACGGCGCCGTGGCGGCAATAGACAGGCAGATACAGAAGAACAAGACCAAGATATCCAAGCGGCTGCGTCAGGACAGCTTTGCCAAGGCGATGCCGATCATGACGGATTACAGCGACAGGGAGGAGGCTTTTGAGATCCTGCGCGAGAAGGTGCTGGATGTCAAGCCGATGACCGCTGAGGACGCGATACTGCAGATGAACCTGCTGGGGCACAGCTTCTTCTTCTTTGAAAACAGCGAGCGCGGCGGCAAGCACTGCGTCGTTTACAGGAGAAACGACGGCGGCTACGGCATGCTTATCGCCAACTGATATAGAGATATTCTGCGGGCGGACGCGAGTCCGCCCTTGTTTATGCGGAGGGTCACGATATGGAACAGTTTGTGGTACCGTGTCTGATGGGCGTAGAGGGGCTGGTCGCGGACGAGCTGCGCTTCGGCGGCTTCAGAGACGTGTCAGCCCGCAACGGAGGCGTGCTGTTCAGCGGCGGAGCAGAGGACTGCGCACGGGCAAATATCTCGCTGCGCTGCGGAGAAAGAGTACTGCTCAGGGTCGCGGAGTTCCGCGCATACAGCTTTGAGGAGCTGTTTCAGCATGTGCGCGCTCTGCCGTGGGAGGAATATATCGGCAGAAAGGATGCCTTTCCGGTCAAGGGACACTGCATCGGCTCAAGGCTGCACAGCGTGCCGGACTGCCAGAGGATAATCAAAAAGGCGGCCGCCGAACGGCTTAAGGAGGTCTACGGCGGTGAATGGCTGGAGGAGAGCGGCAGTCGCAGACAGATCCAGTTCGCCATTCTGAACGACGGCGCGGAGATATATCTGGACACGACCGGCGCGCCGCTGTACAAGCGCGGCTATAAGCAGGAGCAGGGTGAGGCGGGTCTGCGAGAGACATTGGCGGCGTCGATGGTGAAGCTGGCGAGGTACCGCGGGCGCGAGGCGTTTTTCGACCCCTTCTGCGGCAGCGGCACGATAGCGATAGAGGCGGCGCTGGCGGCGCTGAACCTGCGGCCGGGCGCGCAGCGCGGCTTTGACGCGGAGCAGTGGAGCGACGAATACCGCGCCGCCTTCTGCATGGCGCGGCAGGAGGCGGAGGACGCCGCCCGGCACGAGAAGCTGCCGATATACGCCTCCGACATCGATCCGGAAATGGTGCGGATTGCGGAGAAAAACGCCGAGGCAGCGGGCGTGCGCGACTGCATCGAGATATCCTGCCGCGACGCGCTGGAGATAGACTATCCGGCGGCGGGGGTCGTGATGAGCAACCCGCCCTATGGCGTGCGGCTGCTGGATATCGAGCAGGCGCGGGATATTTATCGACGGCTGGGGGAGCGGCTGCTGCCGCAGCCGGAGCTGAAGGCGTATGTGCTCACCGCGGACACGGATTTTGAAACGGCATTCGGCAGAGCGGCGGACAAGCGCCGCAAGCTGTACAACGGCATGATAAGGTGCGATCTGCATATGTATTACCGGAGCCGGACGTGAAAGCCGTGCCGCTGGAGGAATGATTTTCCGGCGGGCACAGTACAGTATTATATAAAGACTTGCGGGGGACGGATAAGTGGAAAACGTGAGACATGTGTTCATCATCAATCCGGCGGCGGGAAAGTCGGACAGGAGCGCCGAGCTGAAGGAGATGATACGGCAGGCGGCAGGAAAGCGCGGAGAGGAATATGAAATATTCCTTACGGAGCGCCCCGGTCACGCGCGGGAGATAGCCGCGGAGCAATGCCGCAGATATCCTGAAAAAACGGTTAGAATATATGCCTGCGGCGGAGACGGTACGCTCAACGAGGTCGTCAACGGCGCGGCGCGGTGCGAAAATGCGGCGGTGACAAGCTATCCGAGCGGCAGCGGCAACGATTTTATCCGTCTGTTCGGCGCGGATGCCTCCGCCTTTGCCGACATTGGCAGGCTGCTGGAGGGGAGCGAGCGCGAGATAGATTTTATCGAGTCGGAGTACGGCACGTCCGTAAACATACTCAGCGTAGGGCTTGACGCCCGCGTGGCGGAGGGCGGCGCCAAGTACAAGCGGCTTCCGCTTGTAAACGGGCACGGGGCATATATGCTTTCCGCGCTGGAGCATATCATTCGCGGGATGCACCGCCGGTATAATATAGAGGTGGACGGCGTTGATCTTTCCGGAAAATATTGCATGATAGTGGCGGCAAACGGGCAATACTATGGAGGAGGCTTCAATCCCGTGCCCGATGCAGATATTTGCGACGGACTGATGGACGTGCTGCTGGTGAAGGCGATGAGCCGCCTGAGCGCGGCAAAGGTGATCGGCGCCTACAAACGCGGAGGCTATAAGGAGCTGCCTCAGTATATCAAGCATATTAGGGCAAGGGAATTGACGGTTTGCGCGGACAGCCCGATGGCGATAAACTTCGACGGTGAGATACTTCGCGCCGGACGGATATCCATGCGCGTCGCCGCCAAAAAGCTGCGCTTTATAGTTCCGGCAGGAATATGAGCGGCAGCAAAGACTGCTAAAAATTGTGCAAAACAGCTAAAAATTCCATTGATATTTTGTTTATTATTTTGTGCCCCAGCCTATTGAAATATAGGCGGAATATGGTATTATATATAAAGGGTTAGCACTCGGATACAAAGAGTGCTAAGAGAAAACCAAGGAGGAATGCAATCATGAAAATATTACCGTTGCAGGACAGAGTCGTGGTCAAGATGGTCGAGATGGAGGAGACTACCAAGAGCGGTATCATCCTCACCGGCAGCGCCAAGGAAATGCCGCAGATCGCAGAGGTCGTCGCGGTGGGCCCCGGCGCGGACAGCGGCGAGAAGAAGAGCAAGATGTATGTTAAGGTGGGTGACAAGGTCATCACCAGCAAATACAGCGGGACAGAGGTCAAGGTAGACGGCGAGGAGCTTATCATCGTCAAGCAGGCCGATATCCTTGCCGTTGTAGAATAATCGAGTGGAGGTAGATAATCATGTCTAAGGAAATTCTTTACGGCGAAGAGGCAAGACGCGCTCTGGAGCGCGGCGTAAATCAGCTTGCCGATACGGTCAAGGTAACGCTGGGTCCCAAGGGACGCAACGTCGTTCTGGATAAGAAATACGGTGCGCCGCTCATCACCAACGACGGCGTGACCATCGCGCGCGATATCGAGCTGGATAATGCCTTTGAGAACATGGGCGCGCAGCTCGTCAAGGAGGTCGCCACCAAGACCAACGATCTGGCGGGCGACGGCACCACCACCGCGACTCTGCTGGCGCAGGCTTTTGTCAGAGAGGGTCTGAAGAACGTCACCGCCGGGGCTAACCCGATGGTGGTCAAGAAGGGCATCGCCAAGGCGGTGGACGTCGCCGTGGCGGAGATAAAAAAGAACTCCAAGAAGATAAACGGCAGCAGCGACATCGCCAGAGTCGCGGCGGTGTCCTCCGGCGACGAGTCGATAGGCACGCTCATCGCGGAGGCGATGGAGAAGGTCACTGCCGACGGCGTCATCACCGTCGAGGAGTCCAAGACTGCCGAGACTTACAGCGAGGTGGTCGAGGGCATGCAGTTTGACCGCGGCTATATCACGCCCTACATGATAACCGACACCGAGAAGATGGAAGCTGTCATCGACGACGCTTATATTCTCATCACCGATAAGAAGATATCCACCATTCAGGATATCCTGCCCCTGCTGGAGCAGATCGTGCAGAGCGGCAAAAAGCTGCTGATAATCGCTGAGGACGTGGAGGGCGAGGCGCTTTCCACCATCATCGTCAACAAGCTGCGCGGTACCTTCACCTGCG
>JAFTDT010000080.1 GCA_017453985.1 Clostridia bacterium | reverse complement strand
GCGCGGAATGCAGGTGGAAGCATAGTCTTTGAGAGGCTGACTGGGAGCATATCCGGCAATACGATGACGCTGAGCCATACCTCAGGCGACAAGACCGTACCCGTCATGCGAATTCTCGCCACTCAGCAGGCAGGCGTCGTAAAGGTCGACTTCACCTCTCTCGCCCCCGGCGCAGTGCGCCTCACGCTGGAGGGCAATGAATACCTCCTCGCCACCCCCGGCGACGTCAATTTGGACGGAACTATGAACGCTCTCGACTGGATAACCATCATGCGCTGGACGCTGGTGGCTTCTGGCGGAGAATACACCTCTCCCGATGATGAGGGCTTCACAATCAATGTGGACGACACGCAGTACAATCTTTGGGTGCTGCTGGCGGACATGACAGACACGGAAACCGATAACAGCAAGAACAGCGCAAATTGGGGCGCGGCGGTCAATGCCGTTGACTGGATCACTATCATGCAGCTTACTCTGCAGGCGTGGAAATAGTAAGAAAACTGCATATAAATCAAGCCGGAGGAGCGATGCTCCTCCGGCTTTGCTGTCTGCGCGCAGAACGGGGCCTGCTCCCGCCGTTATATTTCTCTGCGGGCGGGGAAATATAAGACATACATAGCTGCGCGCTTGACAAACGCATGAAAATAGTATAAAATGATTGCATCAAATATAATAGTCTTAAATGAAACCGAAAGGGAGGCGCAAAAATGGGAATTTATGACATCACCGTGAAGAACGCCAAGAACGAGGACGTTCGTCTGGAGCGTTACGCCGGCAAGGTGCTGCTCATCGTCAACACCGCCACCGGCTGCGGCTTTACCCCGCAGTATGAGGGGCTGGAGAAGCTCTATGAGCAATATCACGACAAGGGGCTGGAGGTGCTGGACTTCCCCTGCAACCAGTTCGGCGCGCAGGCGCCCGGCACGGACGAGGAAATTCATGAGTTCTGCACGCTGAAGTACAACACGCAGTTCGAGCAGTTCAAGAAAATCGACGTCAACGGCGAAAATCAGTCCGAGCTGTTCCGCTGGCTCAAAGAGCAGAAGGGCTTCGGCGGCTTTGACGGGCTGAAGGCGAAAATACTGATACCCATCGTCAGCAAGATGGACCCCAACTGGAAGACCTCCAGCGACATCAAGTGGAACTTCACCAAGTTTCTGGTAGACCGCGAGGGGAACGTCGTTGAGCGTTTTGAGTCCACCGTCACGCCGGAAAAGATCGAGGAAAAAATACGCGAGCTGCTGTGAGGCGGCTCAGGCAAAGGCGCAATCCCCCGTTTTACGGGGGATTTTTTTATTTTTCGCCTTGCCTGTTGACAAATCCGTGATGCTCGTGTATACTGTGCTTATCAGACATACACAGTTAGAAGGAGAGAGCGGCGCATGAACATAATCGTGTCCAATTCATCGGACGTTCCTCTGTACATGCAGATCAAGGAGCAGATCAAGGACGCCGTTTTGAAGGGCGAGCTTGCGGACGGGGAGCTTCTGCCCTCTATCCGCACCTTTGCAAACGACATTCGGGTGAGCGTGCTGACGATACGCCGCGTCTATGAGGAGCTGGAAAAGGAGGGCTTTGCCGTCACGCAGGCGGGCAGGGGCACCTTCGTGACCATGGGCAATCTCGAGCTGCTGCGCGAGTCCAAGCGCCGCGTCATCGAGCAGGACCTGCAAAGCGCCGTTCATAACGCAAGGCTGTTTGAAATCGCAAAGGACGAGCTGCACGCAATGCTGGATATTTTGTACGAGGAGGAATAAGCATGGACAATATTCTTGAGGTGAGCGGGCTGGCGAAGCGTTATCCGTCGTTTGCGGTCGATAACCTCTCCTTTTCGCTGCCGGAGGGCTGCGTCACGGGCTTTATCGGCGCCAACGGCGCGGGCAAGACCACCACGATACGCGCCATTTTGGGGCTTGCGCGCAAGGACGCCGGAAAAATAAAGGTCTTCGGCTTGGACGCGGACAGGCACGGGCGGGCGATCCGCGACCGCATCGGCATCGTCATGGACGGCAGCTATTTTTACGACGAGCTGAGCATGAAGGAGATGAAAAGCATCATCGCGCCCGCCTATTCCCAATGGAGCGACAGCGACTACCGCGCCTATATGGATCGCTTCGGGCTTGACCCGAAGCAGAAGATATCCACGCTCTCAAGCGGCATGAAGATGAAGTTTGCCCTTGTGCTGGCGCTCTCGCACCGGGCGGAGCTGCTGATCATGGACGAGCCGACGAGCGGGCTTGACCCGCTTGTGCGCAGCCAATTTTTAGAGATCATCATGGATTATATGAAAAACGGCGGCAGGGGCGTGTTCTTCTCCTCACACATTATTTCCGATCTGGACAAGGTCGCGGACATGCTCATTCTCATCGACAGCGGCAAGATCGTATTTCAGCGCAGCCGCGACGAGCTGCTCGACGCCTTCCGCACCGTCAAGGGAAACGCCGCGCAGCTGAACGAGGATACAAGGAGTCTAATAAGGAGCCTCAAGGTTTCGCCCTTTGGCTTTACGGGGCTTACCGACCGCGCGGAGGAGCTGAAAAAGAAAATGCCGGAGGCTTTGCTCGAAAGAGCGAGCCTTGAGGATATCATGCTTGCATACATCGGAGGTGGCAATGATGAAAATCGCTGAGCTTGTGAAAAAGGATTTTCTGCTGATGAAGAAAAGCGTGCTTGCCCTATGGGGCATTTGCGTCGCCTGCCCGCTGCTCATGACCCTGATGATAGAGGCGCAGGGGAAGAGCATGAGCGCGTTTGCGTTCATTTACATGGGCGCTCTGTCGGGCATTTCGTTTATGCAGAACGCGGCGGCGGCAGAAGAAAAAAGCCCCAAGGCGGCGGCTCTCATCTGCGCCGCGCCGTATGCCCGCGGGAGCTTTGTCGCGGCTAAATACATAAGCTATCTTCTGTTCTGCCTCAGCAGCATTGCCGTGTATTCGCTCGCCGCGCTGCTTTATTCGGGGCTTGAGCCGCTGAGCCTTGTCGAGGTCGCGCTCGTTCTGTTCATAGGCGCGCTTTTGCACGGCATAAATACCCCCATCGTGCTTAAGTACGGAGCCGCAAAAGCAAGAATAATGTTTGTCTGCGTCATTCTGCTCTGCTCCTTTGGACCTCTCGCCGCAGGTCGCCTCCTCCGCATCGATATAGAGCGGGCTTTGACGCTCGCGCAGGAGCCGCCCGCCGCTTTGGCGCCGATTTTGCTCGGCGCGGCCGGCGCGGTCATGCTTTTGTCGCTGGCGGTATCCGGGCGGATATTTGCCAAAAAGGATTTGTAATCTTTCCCGCACCGTCCGCCGCGCCGAACGCGCGGCGGGGCTTTTTTGCCCGATACACGCTTTTTTTGCCCAAAATGCGAGGAACGGTCAAATAACATGCGCTTTTCCGGCAACCGCCGCCGAGGTTTTGATGCTAAACTATCTGCGGAGATATTGTGAAATCCTAAAAGGCGGTGCTTTTTGATGAAAAGACGTGAGCATCTCCCGCGTCCGGTCGGCGCCAAGCGCGCCATCGGCTGGGAGCCGTTCATCTTTCTGGCGGTGTTCGGGCTGATATTCGGGCTGCTCGGCTCGCGCATGGGCATGGTGAATCTGATAAACACGCTGATGAACACGGCGTTTGACCTGCTGACAGGCACGGTGTTTTACATAATGGCGGTCGCCGTCGTGGCGGGCGCGCTTTCGGCGCTTTTGTCCGAGTTCGGCGTCATCGCGCTGATAAACCGGCTGCTCTCCCCGCTGATGAAGCCGCTGTTCGGGCTGCCGGGCGCAGCGTCGCTGGGCATTATGGCGACCTATCTTTCGGACAATCCGGCAGTGCTGGCGCTGGCGGCTGACAAGAACTTCCGCCGCTTCTTTCGGCGCTATCAGCTCCCCGCGCTGACCAACCTCGGCACCTCCTTCGGCATGGGACTGGTGGTGACCACCTTCATGGCGGGTCTCAGCGGCGGCGGCGTGGTCGGCTTTGGCAAGGCGGCGCTGATCGGCAACCTCGGCGCAGTCATCGGCAGCATCGTCAGCACGCGGCTGATGATACGCAGCACGCGGAGGTTTTACGGCGAGGCGGCGGAGGAGCCGGTGGAGCCGGTGCCGGAGGGCGCGGGCGATGTGGCGCACAACTACCGCGTCGTGCGCGAGGGCAACGTCGGCATGCGCTGCATCAACGCCATCTTAGACGGCGGCAAGACGGGCGTCACGCTCGGCTTTGACATAATTCCCGGTGTGCTGATAATCTGCTCGCTGGTGATGATTCTTACCAATGGTCCCGGCGAGGGCGGAGTCTACACCGGCGCGGCGTACGAGGGCATACAGCTCCTGCCGTGGCTGGGCGACAAGCTGGGCTTTATCCTCAAGCCGCTGTTCGGCTTCTCCAGTCCGGAGGGCGTGGCGGTACCGATCACCGCGCTGGGCAGCGCGGGCGCGGCGATGGGTCTGGTACCCTCTCTGCTCGGCACCGGACTTGCCGGCGGGCAGGACGTGGCGGTGTTCACGGCGATGTGCATGTGCTGGAGCGGCTATCTCAGCACGCACGTGGCGATGATGAGCAGCCTCGAATGCAGCAAGCTGACCGGCAAGGCGATAATGTCGCACACCATCGGCGGACTCGTCGCCGGCATCAGCGCCCATTGGCTGTACCGGCTGATCAGTCTTATATAAGATTGATTAAAAAAGCACGCCTGCGGGCGTGCTTTTTTTGCTGACGGTGAGCGTTTCCGCTGCCCTGCTCGCCTCGGCGAGCCTTTTTCGTTCCGGCTTACAGCAGATATATCCCGTGGCGGCGGCAGGCCTCGCGCATTTCCTCCGGCCATACCGCCGCCTGTGCCTCTCCGATGTGCGCCTGCCGCAGCATCAGCATGCACAGCCGCGACTGCCCGATCCCGCCGCCCACGGTATACGGCAGCCTGCCCGCCAGCAGCGCGCGGTGGAAGGGCAGCTCCGCCTTGTCCTCGCGCCCGGCGGCGCGGAGCTGCCGCCGCAGAGCGTCCGCGTCCACGCGAATGCCCATGCTCGAAAGCTCGAACGCCAGCCCCAGCACGTCGTTCCACACCAGCAGATCGCCGTTGAGCGTCCAGTCGTCATAGTCCGGCGCGCGCCCGTCGTGCGGCTTGCCGCCGCGCAGCGCACCGCCGATCTGCATCAGAAAAACCGAGCGTTTTTCGCGGCATATCGCGTTCTCGCGCTCCTTGGGCGTCAGGCGCGGATACATGTCCTCCAGCTCCTGCGCGGTGATGAAAAATATCTCGTCCGCCAGCGGAAAATCCACCTTGGGGAACTCATAGCAGGCGGTGCGGGCGGTCTGCTTGATCGCGCCGTAGATGGCGCGCACCGTCTCGCGCAGATATTCCTCCGTGCGCTGCTCCGCCGTGATGACCCTCTCCCAGTCCCACTGGTCTACATAGACGGAATGCAGGTTGTCCAGCTCCTCGTCGCGGCGGATGGCGTTCATGTCCGTGTAGATGCCGCGCCCGACCTCAAAGCCGTATTGCCCCAGCGCCCAGCGCTTCCACTTGGCGAGGGAATGCACGATCTGCACGCTGCCGCCGATATCGCGTATGTCAAAGCTCACGGGGCGCTCCACGCCGCTGAGGTCGTCGTTGAGTCCGCTGCCCTCGGTGACGAAAAGAGGCGCCGATACGCGCTCTAAATTGAGCGCGATGGCGAGATATCGCTCGAAATTGTCCTTTATCACCTTGATCCCCCGCTGCACCTCGCGCACGTCCAGCCGCGGCGTATAGCCCGCCGGCAGTATCAGCCTGCCCATTTCTCCTCAGCTCCCTTTTATGATTAAATATGCACTACATTGTACTACTATGCAGCGCGCTTTGCAAGCGTTTTTTTTAAGGGCAGGAGCGGCCGACAGAGTCGCGGCGTCCGATTTGCCGTCTGCCGTATTTGTCTGCACGCAAAGCGCCGGGGCAGGTTATCCTGCCCCGGCGCTGTTTTTTTGTGATTTGCCGTCAGGCGGCGTCTCCGTCGCCCTCCGCCTCCGTCGCGGTCGGCTCCGCCTTCTCCGCGGCGGCTGCCGCCGGCTCCGTGATCTGCGCCGGCTCCTGCGCCTTGCCGCCGAGATAGCCCGGCAGCTCCATGCCCGCCATATCGAACAGCTCGTTCATCGGCGGGATGCTCTTTGCCAAACCGGAGAGGAAGCCCGCCGTGGCGGTCTTGCCGCTCTTGCCGTCGCCGCCGTCCCAGACGGTGACCTTGTCTATGCGGATATTCTTGATCGCCTCCACCTGAATGCGCATCAGCTCCTCCATCTTGTCGGCGAGCATCAGCCGCAGCGCGGCGTTGGGGTCGCCGCCGGCGGCGCTGACGATCTCGCGCAGACCCTCCGCCTGCTTGGTCAGCATCGCCTGCATGCCCTCCGCCTCCGCCTCCATGCGGGCGCGAATGGCGTCCGCCTCGCCCTCCGCCTTGCGGCGAAGCTGCTCGGCATATGCCTCCGCCTCCAGCTCCAGACGGCGCTTGTCGATCTCGGAGCGCACGATGACGTCCGCCTCCTGAGTCGCCTTTTCTCTGGCAAAACGCGCCTGCTCTGCCTTCTGCTCGGCGGCATACGCCTCCTCCAGCGCGCGGGCAGTCTGGATCTTCTCGGCGGCGGTCGCTATGCGCAGCGCCTCCGCCTCCTTTTCGCGCCTGGCGGCGTTGGACATGGCGATCTCCACCTGCGCGGTGTTTTCGCCCTGAATGGCGGCGGAATCCGCCTGCGAGACCTGCACGCGCTGGTCCTTGCGGGCGTTCGCCTCACCGATGGAGCCGTCGCGCTCCTTCTCAGCGACGGTGCGCTTGGCGTCGTTGATCGCCTTTGCCGCCGCCTCCTTGCCCAGCGCGGCTATATAGCCGGACTCGTCGCTGATATCCGTCACGTTGACGTTGATGAGGCGCAGACCGATCTTCTTCAGCTCGCCCTCCACGTTGCGGGACACCGCCTCAAGGAACTTGTCGCGGTCGGTGTTGATCTCCTCGATGTCCATGGTGGCGATGACCAGACGGAGCTGACCGAAGATGATATCCTTGGCAAGCTCCTGTATCTCCGGCAGCTTCAGCCCCAGCAGACGCTCGGCGGCGTTCTGCATCACGCCCGGCTCGGTGGAAATGCCGACAGTGAAGCGCGACGGCACGTTGATGCGGATATTCTGCCGCGAAAGCGCGTTCTCCAGATCGACGGGAATGGACAGCGGCGTGAGGTCGAGAAACTCATACGACTGTATCACCGGCCAGATGAATGCCGCGCCGCCGTGTATGCATCTTGCCGAACGCTGGCTGCCGTCGCTGTTGCTGCCGACCTTACCGTAGATGACCATCACCTTGTCGGACGGGCACTTTTTATAGCGGCGGACGATGAGCAGCACCAGCATCAGCGCCAGCACGGCGACCACAACGGCAAGCATCAGCCCCTCAAAGGGGAACGCCGCGCCTTTGATCAGAATGTTCTTCATGTGTTATTCCTCCATTTCACAATGTACGGTAAGCGTGTCGGGCGAGTACATGCCGGTGACCGTGACTCCGGCGCCGGAGGGGATGCGTTCTCCGTCGGAGACCGCCTCGCACTCCGTCAGCCGCCCCTGCAAAAGCAGCGTGATCTTGCCGACGCCCTCGCCGGCAGGCGGCACCGGGATATATGCCGTGCCGCGCAGTCCGACGGCTCCGCGCAGGTCGAGCGTGCCGCTCTCCTGCAGTCCCATCACCGCGCGCAGCAGCAGCGCCAGCAGCAGCATGGCGGCGACGCCCGCGATGTAGGCTATGGCGGCGGACGCCGCGGGGGACAGCCCGCCCGCCAGCGCGGCGAGACCGCTCCAGCCTCCCACGGCGAAAAACGCCGTCACGCCGCGCAGCGTGAAGAGGTGCAGCCCGCCCCCGTGTGCCGGCTCCGCCGCGCCGCCATCCGTCTCCAGATAGTCGGGAATGCCGTTGCCGTCAAGGTCGGGAAATCCGTCCGCCTCAAAAGCGTCGGGAATGCCGTCGCCGTCAAGGTCTGCGAGGTCCGCGCCGTCGCCTTCGTCCGCGTCTCCCGCGCCGAACAGCATCAGCGCAAGCTGGATCAGCAGCAGGACCGTGGCGGGTACGGCGGCGCAGGCAAACACGCGCCCCAGCGCGCTCAGCCCCTCCCACCATGTAAGCATGTTCATTACCTCCTTGTCGGTCTTGTCCTAAATCCCTATCTCCCGGCATAGCTCGTCGGCGCGCCGCTGCAGCTCGGACGCCCGATAAGCCGTCACGATTATCTCCATCACCTGCCGGATACGCTCCGCCGCGCCGGGAAACGGCTCGCGCCAGTCGTCGGGGAGCAGCGGACCGCCGCTGCCGCCGATCTGACGGACGATGTGCCCGTAGAGCGTGAAGTCGTCGATGGAATCGTCGCTGGTGTCGCTCAGGTCGCCGTTGATGTAGGACAGCAGCGCGCAGATGCGCTCCATCTGCATCGCCGGACGCAGCATATTGATGATGAATATGCGGCAGACCTGACTGCTGTCATATTTCTTGTGTACCGGCGGCGGCAGAAAGCCGCGCTTTACCCAGTTCTGCACGGTGTACGGCTCCAGCCCGGACAGGGCGGAAACCTGCGACAGCACAAGACCGCCGCTGAGGAACATCGGAGAGAGCAGCTCGTGGGCGGCGTCCCGCCTGCTGAGATCAGCCCGTACCGTCGTCCCGGGAAGATGATCATTCATAAGGTGGCCTCCTTAGCTTATGATGATTAGATTGTAACACATGGTCGCGTGATTGTCAAGGGGTATCGTCGGATTTTTGCAAAAGTTGCAGTAAGGGCGCAAATGTGGTATACTGAAATGTAAGGCATACTTCAGGCGGCGGAGGGCGGGGGCTTGCTCCCGCCGCAGCAAGGCACGTCGCAGCCGTCAGACGGCAGGAGATAAACCCCCGCCCTGCGGTGCGAGACGGAGGCACATCGCAGCCGTCAGACGGCGGGAGATAAACCCCCGCCCTGCGGTGCGAGACGGAGGCACATCGCAGCCGTCAGACGGCGGGAGATAAACCCCCGCCCTGCGGTGCGAGACGGAGGCACGCCGCTGCCGTCAGACGGCGGGAGATAAACCCCCGCCCTACGGTGCGAGGCGGAGGCACGCCGCAGCCGTCGGACGGCGGGAGATGAACCCCCGACCGGCGAGCGGGCGCACGCAAAAGCGGTAATAATACATTACATAAATAAACCCAAAAAAGGGGAGACGGATATGCTGGAAAAGCTAAATTTTACCTTGGGCGGAGTGTCCGCCGCGGACATACTCATCACGCTGGTGATATTCCTTGTCGGCTGGGCAGTGATAAAATACCTCTGCCGCCTGCTGGACAAAATGCTCAAGCGCACCGGCAAGCTGGACGGCAGCGTGCGCGGATTTCTGCTCACGGCGGCGCGGGTGGCGCTGACCTTTATCCTCATCATCTCCTGCGCGCAGCGGCTGGGCATACCCACCACCTCGCTGGTGACGCTGCTCGGAACGGCGGGGCTGGCGCTCTCGCTCTCGCTTCAGGATCTCATTAAAAACCTCGCCGGCGGCATACTGCTGCTGGTCGGCAGGCAGATCCGCGCGGGCGACTTCGTGGAGCTTAGCGGCGTGCGCGGCACGGTGCAGCGCATCGGGCTGATCCACACGGCGGTCAACACGCTGGAAAACAGTCTTGTATACATACCCAACGGCACGGTGACGAGCGGCATCATGACCAACCACACCGGCGAGGAGCGGCGGCGCACGCAGCTTGTGTTCCCCGTGCCTTACGGGTGTGACATCGCCAAGGCAAAGCAGGTGCTTGCCGACACGGTCAGGGACTCCGGCAGGACGGAGGGCGAGCCGTATGTGCGCGTCATGGCGCTTTCGGCGTCGTCGGTGGATATCGTGGTGCGCGCCTACGTCAATGCGGCGGACTTTGCCGACGCCTGCTGCGTGCTGCTGGAGGAGGGCATGCTGGCGCTGGAGAAGGCGGGCATCGACATACCGTTCAATCAGCTTGACGTAAATCTGTATGACAAAAGGCAGTGAATATCCCCGCGCGCGGGCATAATATATAATTATCAAGGAAGCATTTCGGAGGAACCATGAAGCAGCAAGAAACCAAAAACATCAATTATATGGAAATCGAGGAGATAAACGCGGCGGCAGCGGCGGGCTATAACTTTGCCGAGCGGTGCGAGCGCGACTACAACCGCAAGATAGTCGCGGCGGCGGAGCAGGTGGTCAGCCGCGGCGCAGAGCGGCCAATCGTGCTGATCGCGGGACCCTCCGGCAGCGGCAAGACCACCACGGCGCTGCGGCTGGGCGCGCAGCTCCGCAATATGGGGCACGAGGCGCACGTCTTTTCCCTCGACAATTATTACTACCGCCGTGCGGACGGCGTGGTGCCTTACGACGAGGAGGGCGTCATCGACCTCGAATCGCCGGAGTTCATCGACGCCGAGCTGCTGACGGAGCATCTGCGTCTGCTTTCGGAGGGCAAGCCCATCGACATGCCCTCCTTCGACTTCGTCAATCAGCGCCGCAACGACGGCTCCACGCCGGTGCATCGCAAGCCGGGCGAGTTCATCATCATGGAGGGCATTCACGCGCTTGACCCCGCCATTTTCGGAGACACGCTGGAGCTTTCCACCCGCATATACGTCAGCGTGCGCACCCGCCTGCGCGACAAAAACGGCTATACCCTGCACCCCTCGCGCATCCGCCTCATGCGGCGGCTGATCAGGGACGAGCGCACGCGCGGGCAGAGCTACCGCGACACCATCGCCCGCCTGCGCAGCGTGGAGCGCGGCGAGCGCATGTATATCAACCCCAACAAGGAGAGCGCGGACATATCCTTCGACACCTTCTTCCCTTATGAAATATGCCTGTACCGCGGGCTGGTGCTGCCGGAGCTGGAGCAGGTTCCGCAGGACTTCATGGAGGACTGCTATGTGGAGGATATCGTGCCGATGCTGCGGCAGGCGGACGCTCTGCCGGAGGGTGTGGCGCCGCCCGATTCGGTGCTGAGAGAGTTTATAGGAGGACAGAAATTATGAAAAAGAGGAGAATATTCGCGCTGACACTGGCGCTGCTGATGCTGCTGGCGGCTTGCAGCAAAACAGAGCCGCAGGAGCCGACGCCGCCGGAAAACGGCGGTACGGAGACCCCCGCGGACGGCGGGCAGACGACCGCGCCTTCTGGCGGCACGGAGCCGGAGCCGTCTCCGAAGGAAAGCGCGCCAATAAGCTGGAGCATGCGCACGGAGACCGAGGAGATAAAAACAGAGGACGGCGCAGAGCTGCTGAATATCCGCATCAGCGTGCCGCAGGGCGCGGGCGAGCTGGTGGATAAATACTACGACGGCAAGATCGCGGAGCAGCTTGCCTATATGCGCAGTCTGGAGCCGGACGCCCGCGAGCAGTACGAGCGCATCAAGGAGAGCGGCGACGGTGAATGGGTCTGGACGGCGTATGAGCTGGACGCGGATTTTTCCGTGCAGCGCAACGACGGGGAGATATTCTCCGTGCTGCGCACCTCGCTCGAATACACCGGCGGCACTCACCCCAACTACGTCCTTGCCGCCGAGACCTTCCGCACGGCAGACGGCGCGCTTGTTACGCTGGACTATCTTTTCAGCGTTCCGCGCGAGGAATATATGGAACGCATCCGCACGATGGTGCTGGCGGAGATGGACAAGCGGACAGAGGAGGAGGGCATGGAGCTTTACTACGATGACGCGAGAGAGAACCTGATGGAGAGCTTCAACGCCGGCAACTTCTTCCTCACGGACGACGCGCTGGCGGTGTTCTGGCAGACCTACGACCTCGCGCCGCACGCCGTGGGCGTGCAGATCTTCAACCTGCCGCTGAGCGAGCTGGCGGACGTGATCTCAATGATAGACGTCGAGCCGCAGACGGAGGGAGGAATACGCTGGGGCGGGCGCACGGTGCGCGACGAGCTGAAATCGGAGGACGGCGCGACGCTGGTGACGGTCTGCATCTGCGTGCCGCGAGGCGCGGGCGAGCTGATGGACAGGTATTATGATGACAGAATAGAGGAGCTGCGCGCCTTTGCGGACGAGCTGAAGGAGGACGCTCTTATTATGGGATACGACAGTTCGATGCGTCCGTACTCTCTGAATACGGAGTTTTCCGTCGAGCGCAACGATGAAAAGGTGTTTTCCGTACTGCGCACCGTAATTCATGACATTGGCGGCGCGCACCCGCATTGGAACCTTACCGGCGAAACCTTCCGCACCCGCGACGGCTCGATTATCACGCTGGACGAGCTTTTCATCATTCCGCGCGAGGAGTATTTGGCGCTCATACGCGAGGCGGTGCTGGCGGAAATGGACAGGCAAACGGAGGAGATTGGCTCTGATTTTTATTTCGATGGCGCGCGAGAATACTTGATGGATATATTTGACGAGCGTAACTTCTTCCTTACGGACGACGTGCTGACGGTGTTCTGGCAGAGATATGATCTCATGGCTGGCATCGGAGGTCCTCGCTTTTTCGACCTGCCGCTGGCGGAGTTGGCGGACGTGATCTCGCTGCAATGAACAAGAATGAGATTTTCCGCGCCCGCATCGAGGGCTATACCTCGGAGGGCGCAGGCGTGTGCCGCGCGGATGGCATGGCGGTGTTCGTGCCGCGCAGCGTGCGCGGGGACGAGTGCGAGGTGCGCGTCACCAAGGTGCAGCGCAGCCACGCCTACGGGCGCGTCGAGCGGCTCATCACGTCCTCGCCGGAGCGGCGCGAGCCGCCCTGCCCGCATTTCGGCAAATGCGGCGGCTGCGACTTCTGGCACATGTCATATGAGGAGGAGCTGCGGCTGAAGCAGCAGAGGGTAGCCGACGCGCTGCGGCGCATCGGCGGCTTTGACCTGCCCCTGCCGGAGATCGTGGCGGGCGACATGCACGCCTACCGCAACAAGGCGCAGCTTCCCCTGCGGCGCATCGGCGGGCGGACGCGCTGGGGCTTTTACCGCAGCCGCAGTCACGAGCTGGAGCCGCTGGAGGGCTGCCTTATCCAGCAGCCGCAGGTGGCGGAGCTGGCGCAGGCGGTGTGCGATTGGGCGGATAAATACGGCATTTCCGTATACGATGAGGAAAAACACAATGGATTATTACGCACGGTATACATAAGAAGCGGCAGCGGCGGCGTGCATTTCTGTTTGGTGGCGACGGCGCGCCCGCCGCATACGGACAAGCTGGTGCAGGCGCTGCGGGCGCGCTGCCGGACGCTCTGCGGCGCGGTGCTGAACCTCAACGCCGCGGCGGGCAACCGCATTTTAGGCGAGCGGTGCGAAACGCTCTGGGGCGAGGACAAGCTGACGGACGAGCTGCTGGGACGGCGCTTCGAGCTTTCGCCGCTGTCCTTTTATCAGGTCAACCGCGCGCAAACCGAGCGGCTTTACACGCACGTGGCAGAGCTGTGCCGCGGCTCCGAGCGCATGCTCGACCTCTACTGCGGCGTGGGGACGATAACGCTGACGGCGGGCGCGGAGTGCGGGCATATCATCGGCGCGGAGATCGTGCCGGACGCCGTGCGCGACGCGCGGCGCAACGCGGAGATAAACGGCGCGGAAAACGCGGAGTTCATCTGCTCGGACGCCGGCGAGGCGGCGCAGGAGCTTGCGCGGCGCGGCTTTGCGCCGCAGACGGTGATCTGCGACCCGCCGCGGCGCGGCATGGACGCGCAGACCGTGGCGGCGCTCTTGAAGATGGCGCCGGAGCGCATCGTCTGCGTTTCCTGCGACAGCGCCAGCCTCGCCCGCGACGCTCGCTTGCTGGCGGAGAGCTACCGCATAACGCACCTGCGGGCGTTTGACATGTTCCCACGCACGGCGAATGTTGAGACGGTGTGCTGCTTGTACCACCAAAAGAAAGACTTTATTTCCGTGCCGTATGAGCCGAAGAATGTGGAGTAAGACATGAGATTTGACAACGCGTATTTTATTACTGGTACGGCCTATGCAGGCAAATCAACCATGGTAAAACTGCTTGCAGAGAAATATAACGGTATCCTGTGTGAAGAGAACTATCAT
>JAFTDT010000079.1 GCA_017453985.1 Clostridia bacterium | reverse complement strand
CTCGCTCCCGCTCGCAGTCGTGCCGGAGCCGTGCCATATTTTTACTTTCCGTTTTCCGCTTTAAGCTGCCGCACCAGCTCCGGCACGACTTGGAACAGATCGCCAACGATGCCGTAATCCGCCGTCTCAAAGATCGGCGCGTTGGGATCCTTGTTTATCGCCACGATGATCTCCGAGCCGTCCATTCCCGCCAGATGCTGCACCGCGCCGGAAATGCCGCAGGCAATATACAGCGTGGGGCGCACGGTCTTGCCGGTCTGTCCTACCTGCCGGTCCTTGTCGATCCAGCCGGCGTCCACCGCCGCGCGCGACGCCGCCACCGTGCCGCCCAGCTCGGCGGCAAGCTCACGCAGCAGGTCAAAGCCGCGCTTGCCCTCCGTGCCGCGTCCGCCGGAAACGATGATCTTGGCGTCCTCGATGCGCGCACGCTCGGACACGGTCTTGACCACATCGATGATGCGCACGTTCCTGCACTTCGAGGGCAGTCGCATGTCGGGACGGACGATGTTGACCTTCGCCTTGGCGTCCTCCTGCGGACGGGGCATGACGCCGGGGCGCACTGTCGCCATCTGCGGACGGTGCTCCGGGCAGATGATGGTCGCCATGATATTGCCGCCGAAGGCGGGGCGCGTCATCATCAGGTTTTTCGTTTCGGGGTCGATCTCCAGCCCCGTGCAGTCCGCGGTCAGTCCCGTGTGGACGCGGGCGGAGAGACGCGGCGCGAGGTCGCGCCCGATCGGTGTGGCGCCGAACAGAACGATCTGCGGCTTGTATTTTCCGATTATCGCATTCATCGCGTGGGCATAAGGCTCCGTCATGTACGGCTGCAGAAGCTGATGCTCGTACAGTATGGCGGCGTCGGCGCCGCAGGCGCAGACGGTGCGGCACAGCGGCTCGACATGGCTGCCCAGCACCACGCCCAGCACCTTGCAGCCGAGCGGCTTCGCCAGCTCGCGCGCCTTGCCGAGCAGCTCGAGCGACACGGGCGCGATCTCGCGGTCGGTCTGCTCGATAAATACCATGATATCATTTTCAAACATAATCCTGACCCTCCTTTACAGCACGTGGCGCTCGCGCAGCTTGCCGATGACGAACTCCGCGCTCTCCGCCGGGGAAAGCTCCACCTTTTCGCCCGCGCCTCTGCCCTGACGGGTGTAGGAGCGGATAACGCGCGTGGGCGAGCCGGAAAGCCCGATATTCGCCTTGTCCACCTCGATGTCCGCCAGCGTCCACACCTCGACCGTGCTCTCGCGGAAGGCGCTGAACACGCCGCCCGGCGTCATATAGCGCGGAGCCGCAATGTCGGAAAGGGCGGTGATGAGGCAGGGCATCTTGACGGAGATGGAATGATAGCGGTCATCAAACTGGCGGTGCACCGCCACGCTGTCGCCGATGATCTCCACGCGGGAGGCATAGCTGACATGCGGCAGTCCCAGATGCTCCGCGATCTGCGGCCCCACCTGCGCGGTATCGCCGTCTATCGCCTGACGGCCGGTGATGATGAGGTCGAAGGGTATCTTGTGCAGCGCCGCCGCCAGCGTAGTGCTGGTCGCCCAAGTGTCCGCACCGCCGAAGGCGCGGTCGCTGAGCAATATCGCCTTATCGGCGCCCATGGCGAGCGCCTCCTTGAGCGCCAGATCAGCCTGCGCGGGGCCCATGGAAAGCACCACCACGCGGCACTTCTTGCCCATGCGGTCGCGTATGCGCAGCGCCGCCTCCAGCCCCGCCTTGTCGTCGGGATTGATGATGGAGGGCACGCCGTCGCGGATCAGGGTGTTGGTCTTGGGGTCGAGGCGCACCTCCGAGGTATCTGGCACCTGCTTTATGCAAACTACTATATTCATATAAATACGCCTCCTTACAGTGCCGCCGAGATGACCATGCGCTGTACCTCGCTGGTGCCCTCGTAGATTTCGGTTATCTTGGCGTCGCGCATCATGCGCTCGATCGGATAATCGCGGATATAGCCGTAGCCGCCGAAGAGCTGCAGGCATTCGGTGGTGACGCTCATCGCGGTCTCTGCCGCCATCAGCTTTGCCATCGCCGCCTCGACGGAAAATCTCTTCTGCGTGTCCTTTGCCTGCGCCGCCTTGTAGACCAGCAGACGCGCCGCCTCGATGCGGCACTTCATGTCCGCAAGCTTGAACTGCGTGTTCTGGAACGCCATGATGGGTCTGCCGAACTGACGGCGCTCCTTGACGTACGCCACCGTCTCGTCAAAGGCGCCCTGCGCGATGCCCAGCGCCTGCGCGGCGATGCCGATGCGTCCGCCATCCAGCGTCGCCATGGCGATCTTAAAGCCCTCGCCCTCGCGCCCCAGCAGGTTCTCCTGCGGCACGAAGCAGTCGCGGAAGATCAGCTCGCAGGTGGCGCTGCCGCGGATGCCCATCTTCTTCTCCTTGGTTCCGATGGAAAAGCCGGGGAAGTCCTTCTCGACGATAAAGGCGCTGATGCCCTTGTTGCCGAGGCTGCGGTCGGTCATCGCCATGATGATGTATACGTCCGCCTTGCCGCCGTTGGTGATGAATATCTTGGTGCCGTTGAGGATATAGCCGCCCTCCGTCTTTTCGGCGCGGGTCTGCTGACCGGCGGGGTCGGTGCCGGCGTTCGGCTCGGTCAAGCCGAAAGCGCCCAGCTTGGTCCCGCGCGCCAGCGGGCGCAGGTACTTTTCCTTCTGCTCCGGCGTGCCATAGCTCATGATCGGCTGCGCGCCCAGCGAGGTGTGCGCCGAGAGAATGACGCCGGTGGTGGCGCAGACGCGGCTCAGCTCCTCCACGCAGAGGACGTAAGCCAGCGTGTCGCAGCCCTGCCCGTCCAGCTCCCGCGGGAAGGGTATGCCCATAAAGCCGCATTTTGCCATCTTCTTGACGGTGGCGGCGGGGAACTTTTCCTTCTCGTCGGTTTCCTGCGCGAGGGGCTTGACCTCTTTTTCAGCGAAGCTGCGGTACAGCGTCCGCAGCATCTCATGCTCCGGTGAAAGCTTGAAATCCATAATTGCCTCCCTTTTTATTGACAAATTTTTTGATATCACTACATACGCTTCTTCATTATATTGCAACTGCGCGGAATAATCAATGATTTTCCTTGGTAAATCGCATAAAAAGCCGTTTTTTTGCCAAACGCCGCCGCAAAACGAAAAAAGGCTGCCGCAAATGCGGCAGCCCGGGAGTTCTTCAAAATTAGTTTTTCCACGCCTGCAATAAGATAAACATCATCGTCATCCAGTCGATGTTGTCGACCAGCTCGCCGCGTGCGCCATCGGTGCGCACGCTTGTCATGTCCGCCAACAGCGCCCAGAGATCATACTCCGTGCCGTTGACAGTGAAGCCCGGAGGGTCTGTCATGTCCCAACTCGCCGGAGCCTCCATGCACCAGCGCATGACCGTCGCCCAGTCGTTGGCGTTCATCTCGCCGTCAAAATTGACGTCGCCCGGCGTGACGATGGCGAACTCATAGCCGTTTTCAAATGTGAGCCTGATGACGCCGGGAGCACGGGAGGTGAATACTGCCGCGATCTCGCCATCCGCCACCTCCGCACGGGGGCGGTCGATATACTTCAGCAGCTCATCCATGCTTATGACCTCAAAGCCGTTTCTGGTATAACGCTCATATTTTGCGTTGTCCAGCATGTTCTGTATGTGCTGCACCTCGGCGGCGCTGGCTCCTGCCGGCTGACCGCTCAGCATAACGCGCACCGAGCGGCTGACCATGTTCGAATCATAGCCCCAATCCATCGGCTCGCCGGTATTTGCGTGATCCATGCCGACCGGACGCAGCACCTTGACGATATCGACCGCATTGCCGCTCTCATCCTCAAAGCCGATATCGCTTGAAAAAGCATCCTCCCAGATCGCATAAAGCACGGTGTCCGTCACCGGCATGAACGCCTCGCCCGGCTGATATGGATTTCCGCTGCCGTCAGGCGCGGTGTTCCACTCCTTGAACCGCTTGCCAGACGGGGCGTCAAAGCCGTTCTCCGCCACGGTCACGCTGCTGCCGCGGGCAACATAGCTCGGAAGCATATCTCCGGCTCCGCCGTTGGCGCCGTAGGAAACAACAAGCTTGCTCTCAAAATCATAGACAAAGATTATCTCATACGGACCCTTGCCGCTGAGCTGCGAGCCGAGGATCGTGCCGGTGGGCGCGCCGAGCGCAGCAGGATCGGAGGATGCCCAAGCGCCGGGCAGGTCATGCGTGCTATCCGGACGCGCATTGGTCACATCCTGCACGGTATAGGTTCCCTCACCCATGGGACGGTTGTTCACATCGTCCCACTTGTAGCCGCCGTTGTATTTGACGGTAGTCACGATCCTTTTGTCAGTGTTATCCGTGCCCTGCCAATAACCGTTCCTTATCTTAAAGGTGATGCTCACCTCAAACTTATCGGGGATATTGTTGTCGTCACCGTCGTGCATGACCGTCACTATTATATTTCCTCCCACTTCTGCGGGATTCGCTCCGACATTGGTCACCACATATTTGCCCTCTCCCACGTCGAAAATGCGGTCGCCCGTCTTGGGCTCCGCGGGATTGCGCGGGTCATTGGGATTTACCTCCACTATCCCGCCGCTCAAGCCGTCAACATACGCATAGCGGCAGAAATGGAACTCATGGACCGTGTAGGAATTATCCCATTCGACCAAGCGTCCCAGATCGCTGTAAGGATCGGGCTTCCATCTACCGCTGCCGGCGCAGGCTCCGCGCACCGGCACGGCATTGGCGGTATCGGGGATCAAGCCGAGGCTGACAAGGTCGCCGCCGCCCAGAGGATTGCCGTTAGGACCCATGACATACTGCCCGTTAAACTTGATCGGCACGCTGACGACTATATCCTCGCTGTTCGCGCCGTCCCATGTGCCGTTCACGATTTTGAACGTGCGGTCTCTCTGGAATCTGTCGGGAATGCCGTTGCGGTCATCATCGGGATATGCCACGACCGTGATCACATTGTCGTCATCGGGAACGCCGATCTCGGTGATTATATAGGCGTCATCATCGGTATCGTATATCGTATCATCAAGCCGCGGATCGCTCGGATTGCGCGGATCGCTCGGATCGAGGTCGATATGCTCAAAAGCGTCATCGCCATTGAGATAGATATACGTCGTGCCCTTGGTTCCAAGGGTATAGGTATAGGTATATTCCTTTTCCGAAAGCCGATAATCATAAGTTGCGTTGGGAGTTACGGGGGCGCCGATTTTATCCACGCTCCATATGCCGGGGAGCTGATAGCCGTTGGAGCGCGTGACGGTCGAGGCGTTGATGACAGGAATTTGCGCTGCTCCGAGCCTGGCGTTGCCGTAATCGTCCGCCATGAGCATGACCGTCCTGACGTCGGAGTTTTCCGCCGTCCACCTGCCGCCCACGACCTTGAAGTTGACGATGATTTTGTCATAATCGGGGGTGGGGATGGGATCGCCCTCGTCGTCCACGGGATCGGGAAGCTTATGCTCCGCCCACACCGCATAGAGCTTCTGCACGGTCGGGTCATCGAGGGTGTATTCGCCGCCTACTGGTCCCATGTCGGCGGGGAGCTGGCTCCTGTCGGTAATCAGCGAGGTCTGAGTCTTGCTCCAGCCGACCAGCACGGCATTCGGCTTGGCGCGGTCGCCGACCGGAGGCATCGCGATCTTGTCGCCCTTGCCGAGATCATCGACGTCGGCAGGCACGGTGCCGGTGCCGCCATTGAGGTCAAAGGTGATCGTCGTGGGGATGGTGACAAAGCCGGACACGGTCTTCGTGGCGCCGTAGACCTTGCCGCTGGTAAGACCGTTGCCGTTAAAACGGATAGTGTCATCGCCGTCGGCCACTACAAGCGAAATCAGCTTGATCTCGAATTTGTCGCCGGGCTTGCCCTTCATGCCCTGCAGCCCGATATAAAAATCATGATAGTAATTTCCCTTTACATCTCTCTTGGGAGTTTCAGTTCCATAAGAGAGCGCAAGGCGCAGCTTGTATATTCCTTTATTTTCTTCGTTTTCCATGTTGCTGCCTGGGACGTAAGTTGTCAGGACATCTTTAACAGCCGTGTCCGTAATCAAAAGATCCTTCATCTTGTCCTGCGAAGGGTACGGATTCTTGCCGGAAGCCGCATCCGGATGCACCGCGAGCACCAGACCGCCGCCAGAAATCATACGTCCTGCTTCCTGACCCGACCAGATCAAGCGAGCATTGAGGTTGACATCGTAAAATCCATACCCCTCCGCAATTTCCTGCGCAGTCAGGGTTAAGCCGTTTCTGTTTATTACCGCTCGCGGCGTCGGTTCTACATGGTTCTCGGTGGTGTTTTTAGAGTTCTGATCGGAATCGAAGACCACGATCTTGAACTCTGTTTCGGTGCCGTTGATGCGCAGCGTTTCTTCATTTGCGCCGTTGTTGTAGTTCACTTGCTTCATAGCGAACACGTTCACGCACAAGGACATGACCATTGCTACTGCAAGCAGCATACTGAGCAATCTTTTCAATCTGATCACCCTTTCTTTTTTATCACAGTCTGCCGCGGGAATACCCCGCGGCAGACCGCCCGTTCGTATAACTTATATCGTCAGCGCTTCCAGCCCTCAAGCGCCAGATACATGGCATTTCTCCAGTCATTGCTGTCCACATTATCTCTGCGCTCTCCGGTAAGTGCGAGGGAATCCATGTCCGCCATCAGCATCCATAGATCGTAGTCATTAACTACAAAGTCCACTCTGTCATGATTTGCCATAGCCTCCAGCGTCCAGCGCATGATCAATCCCCAGTCGTTGGAATCAAACGTGCCGTTGAGGTCGGCGTCGCCCGGCGTGACGACCATGAACTGATAGCCGTTCGACAGCTCCATGCGGACTGCCGCGCTGCTCTTCGAGGTGAAGCGCAGGCTGAGCTTGCCCTCCGCGTTTTCCTCGACCTCTATCGTCAGAAGCTCTACTCCCTCGGCAGTGCTCACGGTGATAACCCCACTTGCATTCTCCGCATAGACGGCACTCACAAGCCCGTTGCGAGTATATCTCTCAAAGACCGCTCCGGCGAGCAGCGCGCGCACCGTCGCCGCGTTATAATCATTGTATACCATGATCTCTCCGGCGGAGTTTCTGACCTCGACCGTATCACTGATCATTGTCGGGTCGTAGCCATTGCCCGTGGGCTCACCGCTGTTGGCGTGATCCATGCCGTCCCAGCGCAGGATCTTGATCGCGTCCAGCTTGCTGCCGTCGCGCACGAATTCAATGGTTTCGTCCTCCCACTGCGCGTACAGCACCATATTTTCTGTCGGAGTGATGCTCGTACCCGGAGCGTAGTCCGTGCCGGTACCGTCCACGGCGTCGTTCCAGATCTTGAACTTCTTGCCGACCGGCGGGGTGAAGCCGCAGTCCGGCGCCTCAAAGCTCTCGCCCTCAGGCACCTCGGCGTCGTCCATCTCGCCGGCGCCGCCGTTGGCGCGGAAGCTCACCGTATAAATGTCAGTCCACTGCGCGTACAGCACCATATCCCCTGTCGGCGTGATGGGATCGCCCGCGGCGTAGGCAGTGCCGTTGCCGTCCGGATCGGTATTCCAGCCCTTGAAGCTCTTTCCGGCGGGCGCCTCAAAGCCGCTGTTCGGCACAGTATCGCTCTCGCCGTCGTCTATTTTCAGCGGCTCCATCGTGCCATTGCCGCCATTGGGATCGAAGCTCACCGTATGCACCGTTATCCACTGCGCGTACAGCACCGTGTCCGCTGACGGCGTGATGGGGTCGCCTGCGGCATATGCCGTGCCGCTGCCGTCGAATTCGGTGTTCCAGCCGCCAAATCTCATGCCGCTCGGATCATCGAAGCCGCTGTCCGGCACTATGCCGCTCTCGCCCTCGTGGATCTTCATGTCCTCCATCGTGCCGCCGCCGCCGTTGGCGTGGAAGCTCACCGTGTAAAGGTCATACCACTGCGCGTACAGCACCATGTCCCCTGTCGGCGTGACGGGAGCATCCGCGGCATAAGCCGTGCCGCTGCCGTCCGCCGCCGTGTTCCAGCCCTTAAATCTTCTGCCGTTCGGTCCGGTCAGTCCGTCGCCGCCCGGCACGACAAAGCTGTCGCCCTCAACTACCTCAATATCATCGATAGAGCCGCTTCCCTCATTGGCGTTGAACTGTATCGTATAGATATCAAGCCACTGTGCGTACAGCACCATATCCTCTGTCGGCGTGATGGGATCACCCGCGGCATAAGCCGTGCCGCTGCCGTCCGCCGCCGTGTTCCAGCCGTTGAACCGTTTTTTGCCGACGATCGTAAAGCCGTTATCCGGCACAGTATCGCTCTCGCCGTCCTCTATCTTGAGCGGCTCCATCTCGCCGCTGCCGCCCTCGCCTGCGGCAAAGCTCACCGTATGCACCTTGTTCCACTGTGCATACAGCACCAAATCGCCGTCCGGCATGACGTCTGTCCCGGGCACATACGCCGTGCCGGTGCCGTCCACCACCGTGTTCCAGCCCTTGAAGGCATAGCCCTCACGCTCCGGCGTGCCCGTGAACGCAGGCAGTGTGTCGCCCACTTCAAGTCCGGTATGCACGTCGTCGGCAAACACTTCCTCGCCGTCCACGCCGTCGTTATAGGTCAGGGTCCACGCTCCCGGCACGATGATCTCGCCGCCGCTGTTTGCACTCGTCTGCATCATATATTCGGTGATCGGACCGTCTACGCTATCGAGATACACAACAGAGGAATCGCCCGCCGGATCTTTCCAGATCTCCACCTCCACAGGGAATCTGTCCTCCGCCTTGGCGGCGATGTTTTTGAAGGTCACGCTGTACTCATAGTATCTGTTGCCGTTTTCATCGGGCAGCGAACTCTCGTAGCTGTCGTTGCCGAAGCCGTAACGAATGCTGTATATGCCCTCCGCCGTGCGGTCGGTCATGCTGCCGACAGCATTGGTCTTGACATCTCCCAGAATGTCGGTCGATTCTATATTATTCACCATTTCCTGCACGCTTGCATATGCCGTCCTGCCGGAGGTATCCGGATACAGGCTGAGCACCGCGCCGCCGCCGAAGGGAAATCTCTTTGAAGCGGCGTCCACATCGTCAAAGGTCAGACGATATTTTACCGTGACGTTATAATACCGCAGCCCCGCAGCGCGCATCTCCTCGGTGGGCGCGGCATCGGAACGCTCCGCCTCCACGTCAAAAACGGTGAAATAGCCCTCATAGACGCCGAGCTTCTTGCTCGGATCGGGAGCAATCTTTACCGTATACGGAGCGGAAACGGTCACCTTGCCGCCCGACGTGGTATACGCAACGGTATAGGTCGTGTCCGCCATTCCTGCCGGCGTGCCGCTGATAACGCCGCTCGCGCCGTCGATGCTCAGTCCTCTGGGCAGCCCCTCGGCGGTGAAGACTCCGCCCTCCGTACCGCCGGTCTGCGTTGCCGTGACAGGCGCGATCGCCGTGCCGGCAGTGCCGGTTATGTCAGCCGCAGCGACGCTCTCCGCCGCAATGTCAGTATCGATTATATTGATGCTCGCCGGTTCCGACACTGTCGCACCGGCATCGTTGGTGTAGGTCGCGGTGTAGGTGCCCGCAAACACCTCCTCTACCATGCCGCTGATAACGCCGCTCGCGCCGTCGATACTCAGTCCTGCGGGCAGTCCCTCGGCGCTGAATACGCCGCCCTCCGTGCCGCCGGTCTGCGTCACCGTGACGGGCGCGATCTCCGTGCCCATGACGCCGGTTATGGCAGGCGCAGTGACGCTCTCCGCCGCAACGCCCTCGATCCTAATGCTCGCCGGCTCCGACGTAAGCGTGCCGACTCCGTTCGTATACGTCACCGTATAGGTGCCGTCCGCCGTCTCTGTCGGCGTTCCTTTGATAACGCCGGTATACTGATTTATCTTCAGCCCCTCAGGCAGTCCGTCCGCCGTGAAGGTGCCGCGCGGCGTGCCGCCGAGCTGCACGGCGGTCACCGGCTCGATCTCCTCGCCAACACGTCCGGTGATATCCGGCGTTGTGACCTCCTCCGGCGCGGTATCCGCCATCGGCTCGCCCGGAATGACTATGTAGCCGATCTTGTTTTCTCCGGTCAGTTCCATGGTTCCTCCGGAGGTAAACGCGATCGAGTTTGTGCCGTCGTCATCAATAAACTCGGTCACCTCTACGGGGAATCGATCGCCCGGCTTTCCTTCAATACACCTGATCTCTGCCTCGTACTCATAGTACCGGTTTCCGTTCTCGTCAATATCGACCAAAGCGGCACTCATTCCTTCGATATATGCAAACGACCAGCGCACGCTGAGTATGCCCTCGTCAGAACGGTCGGGCATGTTGCCCGCGCAGCTTCCCGTAAAGCCTCCGATACTGTCGTCCACCTTTTTCACCCTGCCGGCAAAGCTGTCCCTGTCGGGGAAGGGCTGTGCGCGGTCATTGGTCTCCGACGGATAGATATGCATCACCATTCCGCCGCCCGCCGGGATCTTGCCCGGATTTGTGAACATGCAGAAGGTGAGCTTCGCCGTATAATATTCCGTCCCCTCTGGAAGCGTCGGCATATTGCGCCGATCCCTCGCAACCGACACTCCCACTTCATATGCATCCGCAACGGCAAAGCACCCTTCATATGTATCAAGAGTCCTTCCCGCAGCCAGCACGGTTCCCCACGGCAGCAGCCCCGCCGTCAGGCACAGCGCCAGCAGCACGCTCAATAGCTTCTTTCCCATAGTTTTCATTTCCTATTCCTCCTGTTTTGTGTATTTATATCTAATAATTTCAAACATTAAAAACCGCGCAAAACGGCGCTTTTATCCCCGTCTGCGCGATACATGCCGTATATACATATTTTTCCTGCCGCGCGCCGAACATAGGGCAGCGCTTGCCCTTCCGCACATTTTATCCCGCAGGTACAGCATCTGTAAATACTCCTTTTGCCAATTTAAAGAGGACGTCAGCCGCTTGCGCACAACATATCCCCCTTGTTAAAATATACCACACTTTTCAAATAATTCAAGCCCTTTTGCCGAAAAAAGTATTTTTTGTTTTCCCTGCCGGGCGTTTCCGTTCTGCAAACGCCGAAAACGCCGCTTTTTTTTGCTTATAGCATATATACACTTTTCGCCGTCCGCGCCGCGAAAACCGGCAAATTCCCGCCCGCCGTTGACAAAACGAAGCCGACATACTATATTAAATAATATATAAAGGATCGGGAGGTGGCGGATACGGTACGCTTCGGCAACGATTGGGACGAGGTGCTGCAGGAAGACCTTGCTTCCGAGTATTATCAAAGCATTCGCGCCTTTTTAAAGCGCGAATATTCCCGCGGGACGGTCTATCCGGACATGTACGACATCTTCAACGCCTTCAAGCTTACGCCCTACGGCGCGGTCAAGGTCGTGATACTGGGGCAGGACCCCTATCACGGTCCCGGTCAGGCGCACGGGCTGGCATTTTCGGTGCAGCGCGGCGTGGAGCCGCCGCCGTCCCTGCAAAACATTTATAAGGAGCTGCACGTCGAGCTTGGGCTGCCGATACCGAGCCACGGCTGTCTGGAGAGCTGGGCGCGGCAGGGCGTGCTGCTGCTCAACACGGTGCTGACCGTGCGGCGCGGGCAGGCGAACTCGCACCGCGGCATGGGCTGGGAGCAGTTCACCGACAGCGTGATCGCCCACCTCAACCGCCGCGAGCGTCCGATGGTATTTCTGCTCTGGGGCGCGAACGCCCGCGCCAAGCGCGAGCTGCTGACCAACCCCGCGCATCTGGTGCTGACGGCGGCGCATCCCAGCCCTCTTTCCGCCTACAACGGCTTTTTCGGCTGCGGTCATTTCGCGCGGGCAAACGAGTTCCTGCGCGAGCGCGGACAGGAGCCGGTGGACTGGCGTATAGAAGAATGATTTGTATTGAAGTATAAAAACTATATAAAACGGAGGTCGCCTTATGTTAAAGGAGCTTATTCTCAAAAACCGCAGCTACCGCGGCTATGACGAGAGCGTGCGCGTCACGCGGGAGCAGCTCATGGAACTGGCGGACTGCGCGCGGCTCGCGCCGTCGAGTCAGAACTTTCAGCCGCTGAAGTATTATCTCTCCTGCGATGCGGAGACAAACGCCAAGATCCAGCCGCTGACCGGCTGGGCGCGCCAGCTCCAGCCGATCGAGCTGCCGCATCCGGGGCACTGCCCGACGGGCTTTATCGTCATCTGCTATGATTCCGATATCGGTCCCGGCGCACAGCGATTTGCCAAGGACGTAGGCATCGCGGCGCAGACCATGCTGCTGGCGGCGGCAGAGATGGGGCTGGGCGGCTGCATGATCGGCAATTTCAGCCCGGCAAAGCTCTCCGAGGCGCTGGCGCTGCCGGAGCGTCTCCAGCCCGTGCTGGTGGTCGCCATCGGCAAGCCGGACGAGCGCGTGGTGCTGACTGAGCTGGAGCCGGGCGGCAGCACGGACTATTACCGCGACGAGGACGACGTGCATTACGTTCCCAAGCGCCGGCTTGAGGATGTCATAATAAACTGAGGAGGCGGAAGGCATGAAAACGGCGGGAATTATCGGCGGAACAAGCTGGCATTCCACGGTGGACATCTATCGCGGAGCCAACGCCTATGTGGCGCAGCGGCTCGGCGGCTACAACTGCGCCAAGATGGTGTTGGTGAACGTCAATCTGCAGGATATCATCTCCGCCAAGGGCGCGGAGAACAAGGCGGCGGTGCTGGTCGAGGGCGCGCGGCAGGCGCAGGCGGGCGGCGCGGACTTCATCGCCCTGTGCAGCAACGGGCTGCATGAGTACCGTCCCTTCGTGCAGGCAGCGGTCGAGCTGCCCGTGCTGCATATCGCTGACCCGACGGTGGACGCTATCGTCGCCGCCGGCTACAGCCGCGTCGCCATGCTGGGCGTGCAGCGGACGATGGAGGCGCCGTTTTACATAGACCGTCTGCGCGAGCGCGGGCTGGAGGTGTTCATCCCCGACCTGCCCGACCGCGAGTTTATGGATAAGGTGCTGTTCGGCGAGACGATATTCGGTGAGGTGCTGCCGGAAAGCAGCCGCCGCTTTTACGATATCACGAACGAGCTGGTGCGCCGCGGCGCGCAGTGCGCCATACTCGGCTGCACGGAGATCGGTATGCTGATGCAGCAGGAGCACACCGACGTGCCGCTCTTCGACACCACCAAGATCCACGCGGAGAACATCGGCAGGCTCTGCATAGAGGGCACGGAAAGCATCAGACGAGACTGACGCGCACGGAAAACACAACGCAAGAAGCATGGTGTTTTTTCGTGATACATGCTCCCAGAAAACAATTGATTAAGCCTTTGTATTCCTATACTTGTGCTCTTTACAGCATAAAGCTCCCCCCGATTTCATTCGGGGGGAGCCTCTTTTTTATCCGAACTCTTTTACGACTCTACGGAGATGATGAACGGATACACAGGCTGGCCGCCGGCGATGACGTTGATCTCCGCCGCGCCGCCCTCCTTGGCAAACGCCGCGCGCACGATCGCCTCCTGCGCGGCGGTGGCGTCGACGCCGGTGAGGATCGTGATGAAGGACGGCTTGCCGCGGCACATGCTCTTGGCGAGCTTTTTCGCCGCGGTCTCCAGCTTTTTGTCATTGGCGCAGAGCTTGCCCTCCTCCAGCGCGAGAAAGTCGCTCCGGCAGATCGCCTTGCCGTCAAACTCGCTGTCGCGCGCCGCTCTGGTGATCTGCCCCGAACGCACGCTCTCCAGCGCGGCGTTCATCGCGGCGGTGTTCTGCTCGATATCGCGCTCCGCCTCAAAGGCAAGCATGGCGCAGATGCCCTGCGGTATGCTCTTGGTCGCGATGACCACCGCCTGCTTCTGCGAAAGGGACGCCGCCTGCATCGCCGCCATAACGATGTTCTTGTTGTTCGGCAGTATGTAGACCACCTCGGCGGGAGTGCGGTCTACGGCGGCAAGGATATCCTCGGTGGAGGGGTTCATGGTCTGCCCGCCCTGCACGATCTGATCGGCGCCGAGGTCGGAGAACACCGCCTCCACGCCGTCGCCGGAGCACACGGAAACAAAGCCGTAGCGTTTTTCCGGCTCGGCGATGTCGCGCTTGCCGATCTCGGAGACCATCTGATCGGTGGTCTTGCGCGCAAGCTGCTCCTGCATGTTCTCTATCTTGATGGCGGACAGCCCGCCGAAGCGCAGCCCCTCCGCCAGCGCCTTGTCGGGCGTGTCGGTGTGCACATGCACCTTTACTATCTCATCGTCGTCCACCACCACGACACAGTCGCCGATGGTGCCGAGATATTCGCGCAGCTTCTGCGGGCTGCGGCGCCTGTCGCGGCGCTCGGCAATGAACTCCGTGCAGTAGGCAAAGGTGATCTCCTCGGTATGGAAGCTGCTGAAGTCCGCGCCGGAGAGGTCGAGCCTCGTCTTGGGCGGCACGGGAATGAGCTTGGTCAGCTTGCCTATCGTGCCGGAAAGCGCGTTCTGCATCGCCTCCAGTATCAGCACATAGCCATAGCCGCCGGCGTCCACCACGCCAGCCTTCTTCAGCACGGGATTTTGCTCCGTGGTCTGCGCCAGCGCCTTCTTTGCCGAGGCGATGGCGATGCCGAGTATATATTCGGGGTCGCGGTTTTTTTGCGCCGCCTTGAGCGCCGCCTCCGAGCTGACGCGGGAAACCGTGAGTATGGTGCCCTCGGCGGGCTTCATCACCGCCTTGTACGCCGTGGCGCTGCCCTCGCTCAGCGCCTCCGCCAGCTTCAGCCCGTCGAGCGCCTTGCCGTCCTTGGCGTTCTTAGCGACGCCGCGGAACAGCAGCGAGGTGATGACGCCCGAATTGCCGCGCGCTCCGCGCAGCAGCGCCGAGGAGGTCACCTCCAGCGCCCTGCCAAGCGTCGGGCTTTCCAGCCGCGCCAGCTCGACCGCGGCGTTGTTCAGCGTCATCGCCATATTGGTGCCCGTGTCTCCGTCGGGTACGGGGAAGACATTGAGCGCGTTTATCGTATCCTTCTTTTCCTCGATCATGGCGGCCGCCGCGGTGATCATGTTTTTAAAGGCGTCGCCGTCTATCATTTTAGCCAAATTCTGCGCCTCCGTTTCAAAAGCCTTTATCGCGCCGGAAGCCGCCGGCGCGCGGGCAAAGCCCGTCAGATTTTCGTTGCAGTGCATAGCCGCTTCCCTCCTATTTTATATGCGGCGGATATATTGTAGCACACATTTCCCGAAAATGCACTAAAAAGTTTAGTATTGCTAAATAAATTTAAAACTTCTGCAAAACAATATATGTACTTTACAACCATACGCCCCCGTGATATAATTACTGATGAAATTACAATCTTTCAAGGAGGTAACTATGGAAACAGCCAAAAAGAAGATCGACTGGAAGATGGTGACATATTTCGCGCTGTGCTTTGTGCTGTCAGCGACGAGCTATTTTATCCACCCGGTCACGCCCACGCTGCTGAAGTCGCTGAACATGCCGGATTATATGTTCGGCGTCGCCTTCGCCTCCGCCATGGCGACAAGCTTTTGCTTCTCGCCGCTGGTGGGCAAGCTCAGCAGCATCTTCTCCAGCCGCAACGTGCTGGCGGTCGGCTGCGTTGGCTATGCCTTCGCGCAGTTTTGCTTTTCGATGGCGAAAACAGAGCTGACCATCATTCTTGCTCGCCTGCTCGGCGGCTCGTTCTACGTCACGGTGCAGGTCTGCACGCTGACCTACGTGATAAACATGTCCAGCGGCAAAAACCGCAGCAGCAACCTCGCCATCAAGGCGGCGGTGCAGAGCCTCAGCTCGGCGGCGGGCTATTTCATCGGCGGGCTGCTCGGCGAGATAAGCATCAAGACCGCCTTTTACGCGCAGATAACCTGCATGCTCATCGGCGCGGCGCTGGTCATGCTGGTGCTGAAGAAGGACGTGCGAGCGGGCGCGGAGCAGCAGCGCCCACGCCTCGGTGAGCTTTTGCGGACGGCGAACCCCTTTTCCTCGTTCCTGCAATGCCGCAGCTTTCTCAACACGGTAACGATCGTGCTGTTTGCCTCGCTGGTGCTGTCCGGCATGGCGGGCAACACCTTTGAGCAGAGCTTTAATTATTATATCCGCGACGTGTTCAATCTCGGCTCCAGCTACAACGGCACCATCCGCGCCGTCACCGGCGTCTGCGGGCTGATCGTCAACAGCACGCTTTGCGTGTGGATGATGAAAAAGACCAATGTGCGCCATTCCATCATCGTGGTGATGGCGGCGGCAAGCGCCATCATGTGCACCATGATATTTATTCAGAACTGGGTGCCGTTTTTAGTGGTCAATATCCTTTACCACACCGTCATCGCCACCAAGCTGCCGCTTATTCAGAGCCTGGTGGCGGAGAACGCCGATGCGGGCAACAGCAATCTGCTGATGGGCTTTTACAATTCCGTCAACTCGCTCGGCATGGTGTTCGGCTCGCTGGTGGCGGGATTTGCCTATGATATCAGCGTAAAGCTGCCGTTCATCATCGGCGTCAGCGTGTATCTCATTTCCTGCGTCGGCATGGGCATATACACCCGCCTTTTCGAGCGCCGCGCGGCGCAGGCAAAGGCGGAATAGAGCAGGCATTCCATGAGCAGCAAAAAATCCCCCGCGGGGGATTTTTTGTTCGGCGGGTGTCTGCCGCCCGCCCCGCCGCTTGCCTCAGCGCGGCAGCAGCTCGCCGCGCACGCGCACG
>JAFTDT010000078.1 GCA_017453985.1 Clostridia bacterium | reverse complement strand
ACAAGGGACCCGTCAGCGACACGGTGTATCAGCTTATGGGCGGTCTGCGCTCCGGCATGGGCTACTGCGGCGCTCCGACGGTCGCCGAGCTGCAAAAGCGCTCGCAGTTTATGATAATCACCGGCGCGGGACTCAAGGAGAGCCACCCGCACGACATTTACATAACCAAGGAAGCACCGAACTACTCCGTCAATCCGCAGCTTTGAGAATTATACGGAAAATGCCCTGCAAGCGTTGCTTGCAGGGCATCTCTATTATAATAACCGCTATTAATAACCGCCTTTATCCGATATAAGCGTCGATAAGGTCGTGGGTATGCTCCATGGCGGCGATGGTGGTGCGCTCATAACCGTGAGTCGCCAGCACGCCGGGACCGATCACCACCGCACGCACGTCGTAGCCCGCGCCCAGCGCGCCCAGCGCGTCGCTGCCGTAGCTTGGGTGGAAGATGTCCACCGCATACTTTATCTTATTCTTCTCCGCCGCCTCGATCAAACGGCTTATCATGCCGTAGTCATACGGCCATCTGGCATCCTTGGCGCAGATAGCGACGCAGTCCTCCGTGGTGTACTGCTGCGGTCCGGCGCAGCCGATATCCAGCGCGAGCATCTCCTCCATATCCTCCGGCATGCCGTAGTTCGCACCCATGCTGACCTCCTCGGTGACGGAAATATGCGCGTAAACGTGCCGCGCCGGAGTCTTTTTCTCCTCCTTCAGCATCTTCGCATAAGCGAGCAGCGCCGCCACGCATGATTTATCATCGAGAAAGCGGCTCTTGACAAAGCCGCTGGGCGTTATCACAAGCTGCGGGTCGAGCGCCACGATATCTCCGCAGCGTATACCCAGCGCCTTTACCTCCTCCTCGGTGCTTACGTGCTCGTCGAGCACTATCTCAGTATTGGTATCGTAGTCCGGCGTTTCATTGCGCTTATTCTGCGGCTTGACGTGGGCGCTTGGATTTTCATTCTGCACAAAGCCGGTGTATACCCTGCCGTCCCGCGTATGCACGCGCACGTTGGCGCGCTCGGACTGAGTGGCAAACAGCCCTCCGAGCATTACCACGGACAAATGCCCGTTCGGCTTGATGCGGCGCACCATCAGCCCGATATCGTCCGCATGCGCCGTCACCACGATGCCGGGCCCCCTGCCCCCGAGATCTACCAGCAGACCGCCGCGGTTAAAGCTCTTGGGCGCGTAGCCCATGCTGCGGAACTCCTTGTCGAGATATTCCTGTATCTCATAGCAGAACCCGCTCGTGCTGTCAATAGCCAGCAGCTTTTCAAGCTGCTTCATCATGTAGGTGCTGTACTTCTTTTTCATCACCGTTCCTCCTGTTTTTTTATTACAAAGATGCTTTAATTATACCTGTTATCTCCTGCAATTGCAATACGCCGGACAGGTTGGGAGCCTTACAAAAACGTCGTGCGTGATTTGTGAATATTGTATAAGCATGCGGAGAGGCTTCCTTTATCCGTCAGCGGCGAACAGGTTTTGCGTTCAGCTTTTTAATGCAAAGGTGCTCAAAAAAACCGGCACGATACCGTGCCGGTTTTGTGCTTTTTTAAAACTTTCCGCTGCTGTGTGAGAAGCCTCCGCTGTTTACGCTCGTGCCTCCTCCGCCGCTTCTGCCGCCGGAATCGGTGTTGATGCGCGTGCGCTGCTCCGTCGTGTGCGTATAAATATCCTCACGCACGTTCAGCTTGATATCCGTGCCGCGCACGTATTCCTCCGCACGCACGGCGGTACGCGCGTTTTTCATTCCGCGCTTGAATGCGCCGCACACGCCGAACGCCGACAGCAGCCCCGGCACCGCACCGATAGCCGCGCTGGTCCCGACGCTCATTTCGCCGCGGGTATAGCCGCCGTCGTCGTAATTGTCAAGCGGCTCACCCTGTGCCGACATATCCAGCATACGCTGGCTGAAGGTTATGTAATGATAAAATCCGCTGTACCAGTCATTCACGCGAAAATCCGGCAGGAACTCGTTTGCAAGCGCCTCCTTGCCGTAATCCGTAAAGGATGCGTTGGCAAAATCACCGTAAGCCGTGATATCATAGTCGCGCTCCGCCATGCTGAGCACCAGCATGACGCCGTCGTTCTGTACGCCGTAGCCTAAATTCCACTGCTTGTACACGGACTCCGCCAGCTTCCACAGCTCGCTTCCGCTGTATCCGTATTCGCCGCAGTCATTTATCGTCAGCACATACACGCCGCAGTCATACCGCTGCGAAACGAGCGCCGCCTCAGCCTCCAGCTCTGCAAGCTGCTCTGCCGTCAGCAGCTCCGCAAGGTCGAAAACGTGCTCCGGCGCGGCGTTCTCGCTGCGTGTGTTCTCAGCTCCGCTAAAAAGCTGCCGGCAAGCAGCTATATAGTTATATATCCCGCTGTACCAGTCGTCTGCACGAAAATCCGGCAGGAACTCTTCGGCAAGCGTATCCTCGCCGTAGTTCGCAACCGCAGCGTTGGCAAAATCGCCGTAAGTCGTGATTTCGTAGTTGCGCCCTGCCAAGCTGACCACCAGCACGATGCCGTCATTCTGCGCGCCGACTCCCAGCTCCCACCGCTCGTATATCGTATCCGCCATCATCCAGAGCTCGCCCTCTTCATAGCCATGCTCCAGATAGTCGTCTATCGTCAGTACATATATTCCGCAGCCGCACTGCTGCGAAACGCGCTCTGCCTCCGCCTCCAGCTCCGCAAGCTGCTCTTCCGTCAGCAGAGCCGAAAAGTCAAATATATACTCCGTATCAACGCTGTCGTTATCGGCAAAGCAAGCCATTGGCGCCGCGAGGAACAGCAAAATCACAAAAACAGATAATATCCTTTTCATGTCCGTTCCTCCTTACAGCAAAAACTTTATCAGTACGGCAGCCACGGCTGTCACGCCCACGGCGACGCCTGCAAACCAGCGCCAATACTTGCCCTTGTCCACCGGCAGCTCGCCCGCAAGCTTGCCCGTCTGCCCGTTTATGGTAAAGAGGAAGTTCTGCCCACGCCACTGCGTGCTGAGCGTCCACACCGGCATCAGCGCATAATGCACCTTTCCGCGCCGGAGGTGTATGCTGCGGCTTCTCTCTACGCATGAGCTGTAAGACCCGACGGTGCTGCGCATGATGTCCGCCGCAGTGTTGGCGGCACGCAAATCTGCGCGCGCGGCGCATTCCTCCGCCGAGACGTCGTATTTGTCCGCCAGAAAGCCCGGCAGATACGCCAGCGAAAACGGCTTCAGCTCGCCGTAATCATAAGGCTCTATGGCGTCCATATAGTTGTCCGGCATCTTAGAGGACGCGTCGGCGGGTATCTTCTCAAAAGGCACCGTACCGGCGCGGCGCACATTGAAGTGCTTGGTTTTCGTTATGCGCTCCCGCGAGGTCGAATAACTGCTGACCTCCGTCGCCTCATAGCTTATGTCCGCGTCCGCCTCGCCGTCATACAGCCAGAACGGTACGTACACGCCCTTTATCTCCTGTATATGGTTCTCGTTGGTAAAGGCGTTTGGCAGCAGCCGCTTGCCCTGATAATGCTTTTTCAGCGCCTCCACCGCCTGCTCCTTCTTCAGCTTGAAGGGCAGGACATAGTCGGGCTTCAGCACGCCCTTGAACTGCCCCGGCACGATGGTCGGATTGCCGCAGTAGGGGCAGCTCGTCGCTGCCGTCGTCTCGTCGCAGATAAGCTCCGCGCTGCAGGACGGACAGCTGTAAGCCCGCATTTTGGCGCCGTCCGCACCCCACTCGCTGCCAATGTCCGAGGTGTCCCACTCGCCGCTGGCGCTTGGCGGCGCCGCCTGCGCGCTTTCAAATGCCTGCGCTGCCTGCTCCGCCTTTTCCCCATAGAGCTTTTCTATCTCCTCGACCGTATATGTGCTTCCGCAGTAATCGCACTCCAGCTTGCCGGACTCGCCCACAAAATGCAGCGGACCGGTGCAAGACGGGCACTTATAATTTGTAACTTGATTTGGCATAGTCGCCCCCCTATTACAAGGCATGGGACCGTATATGCCTCTGTTCCGCGGCATACGCGGTCCCAAGCCGTAAATATTATTTTTTAGCCTTGTACTATATCGCCGTCGTCAAACGGGTCGCCGCACTCCGGGCAGAACTTCGGCGGACGGGTCTTGTCTTCCGGCTCCCAGCCGCACTTGTCGCACTTGTACTGCGGCACTCCGGCAGGCTTTTTCGCGCCGCATTCGGAGCAAAACTTGCCCTTGTTCACCGCGCCGCAGCTCGTGCAGGTCCAGCCCTCCGCGGCGGGCTGTGCCGCCGGCTGCTGGGGCTGCTGTACGGGCTGTTGAGGCTGCTGATACTGCTGCTGCGCTCCCATCTGATACAGGGTCTGCGCGTTTACGCCGCCGGCGTTCTGAGCCATGTTCATGCCCATAAACGCCATTGCCGCGCCGCCCTGATTGTTCGCCGCGTCCTGCATCGCCGCCGCCTGTGCGCCGACAAGATGCGCCGCCGCCATGGTCGGGTCTCTGAAGGCGGCGTTGCGCTGCAGCTCCTTTATCATCTTCTCGTCCTCCTCGGACGCATTGACCGAGGAAACGCCGAAGGAAACGATCTCAAGTCCGCGCAGGTCGCGCCACTTTGCCGAAAGCACATCGTTGAGCGCGTCTGCCAGCTCCATGGTGTGCGCCGGCAGCGAGCTGTATCTGATACCCATGTCGGATATGCGCGCAAAAGCAGGCTGCAGCGCCGTCAGCAGCTCTGTCTTGAGCTGGCCGTCCAGCGTGTCGCGGGTGTAGGCGTCGGAAACATTGCCGCAGACGTTGGTGTAGAACAGCAGCGGATTGCTGATGCGATAGCTGTATTCGCCGAAGCAGCGGATGCCGATGTCCACATCCAAGTTCACGCGCTGGTCTACCACGCGGAACGGGACTGGCGCCGGAGTGCCGTACTTGTTGCCGGTCAGCTCCTTGATATTGAAATAATACACGCGCTGATCCTTAGGCGCCTCGCCGCCGAAGGTAAAGCGCTTGCCTATCTGCTTGAACAGCTCCTTGATGCCCTCGCCCAGACTGCCGCTGAAGATGGAGGGCTCGGTGGATGCGTCGTATGTAAACTCGCCCGGCTCGGCGCATACCTCGACGACCTTGCCCTGCTCGACGATCATCATGCACTGCCCGTCCGCCACGGCGATTATCGAGCCGCTGGTGATGATGTTGTCGCTGCCGTTGTTGCCAGAACGCCCGCTGACGCGCTTATAGCCGCGCACCGCCATGACGTCCTCCGGCAGAGCTTCACAGTAAAAATACTCCTTCCACTGGTCGGCAAGCACGCCGCCCGCAGCGCCCAATGCAGCCTTGATAAGTCCCATAATTGACTTCCCCTTTCCGGTTGTGATGTTATGATGATATTCTCAGCCGCCGCACGCGGCACAATTTACCTCTTTATTATAACAGATTTTCACGGATTGTACAGAAGATAATAATAAATTTTCCCATGCTATCTTTTTTGCGTCGCGGCGTGATATACTTATTATACACGCAAAATCGCTCAAGCTCAAGAGTTATGAGAAAATTAAAGCCGCTTTGCGCGCGTGCTTCGCACAAAAGAGCCGCAGCTTATGCTTTTTCATAACCTTATCCGCAAAGTGAACGGAGCAGGCTCCCGCCTGCTCCGTTGAAATCTTTTTATTCGTCATCGTCATTTGACCAAGAGGAAATGTTATATATATCGCCGCTTTGCATATCCATCGCCATATTATCGCTCATGCGCGTCATAAACCCTCCTTCGAAATCCACCGCCATGTTATTTGAAATCACCGTTACAATTTTTCCGCCGTCAATATCAAAAATTAGTTTTTTCATATCTACCGTTCCTTTCGTTTTATCTTGATACTGCTTTTATGCTATGCATTATTCGCGGCATTTCAGCACATACAGCAGCATTTTCAATGCTGCCGATTTTTTTGCATCCTTTTTCGATGAACTTTTTTCGCTGTGCTGAGTCTGAAATCCCTCTAGCCTGCACTGGCATTGCCATACGGGATTGCCGTCCTCGTCATAATCTTGACTGAAATCGTACTTCGGCAAGGGGAAATATCCCCTACGCGCAAGTATCTCAAGCTGGTTGATGGCGAATTCCTTGCTCGGCTCGTCGATCTCGTCACGAATATCGGTCTTTTTTATATACCCCTCCCGAAGCAAATATTCATAAGCAAGCTTGCAGACGTTCATTCTTGCTTCGCTTTTTGACTCTCCCCAGCCGCGAAAAACGGGAAGCGAATCCAAAAGCTTCAGGTCGCACAGATGCTTAAGGCGTCCAATAGTCCGGCTCGGAAGCTTCTGAAATACTGCGCCGCTCTCTGTCGGGACAATCATTCCATACGTTTCAACCCCATGCCATGTGTGAAACCAAAACAGCGGAATCGTGTGATTAACTTTTTCCTCCCATTCTTGAATTAGCTGAACATAATTGTCGTCTGTATCGCTTAGAAAAAAATCATTAAGGCAAAGCATTGCCTCTACAACTGAGCTTATTTCCTCAAGATTCCAGCCGCAGTCTAAGGCGACTGCGCCTATTATCGCTTCAAAAAGGTCTTCCTTAACGGACGGAGCGTTTTCGACCTTGTTTTTTCGGTCCCCCTCTCCCATGATAATAAACTGAGCAAACCCCAATTCATCTATTCTCTTGGCGAGGTAATTTTTTCCGACCATTCTGCTCTTGATTTTAGTCAGTTCGCCTTCATTCTGCGAACATACAAACTCGTTCATGCCCACAGGCATTCCATTGGCGCCAGAACCTGCTGGTGCGGCGGAGCCGTCAGCCTTCATTTTTCCGTATATACGAATCAAATGCTTCACGACTGCAAGGTCAAGAGCCTTATCTCCGATAAACTCAAGAACCTCATTGTTTTCTCCACCATGTTCCTCGCTATAAGAACGTCTGGTAAACGCCTGACGCAGCAAAGCGGGATTTTTAAACGTATATCCGGTCTGCCCCTGCACCATTTGAAGTGCTAAATTTTCCATAAAAAATCCTCCTGATAAATAATTCTACCAAGAGGCATAATAATTTCTTATCTGTATACGGCAACAAACCTGCTGCTCGCGCAGCAGGCGGCGTCAGACCTAATAAATTAAAATCAATTCTTTGTTTGCGCTTGCTTATCCAAGCTCACTTGCATAAGCGTGGATAAGCATTCGGATACAATGCTTAGATTTTAATTTTATATTATGCCTCATAGCATTTATATGATAGCACGCTGAATTGCACAATGTCAAGCAGCGTTAAGAAGCTTTTCATGCGCGAAAAATGCAAAAGAGGCGCTCTCTGCGAAACGCCTCTCCTGTCTGCTTACCGCTTTATTCCATGCCGATATATTCGTATCCTGCTTCGGTTACGGCGGCTTTTACCGCCTCTGCGCTGACGCTTCCGCTGAGCTGCAGCACCGCCGTTCCCTTCTCATGGGACGCCTCCGCGCTCTGCACGCCGTCCAGCGCCTCCAGCGCCTTTTTCACATGCATCTCGCAATGTCCGCACATCATGCCGTTGATTTTCACTGTCTTTGTCATTTTATTTTCCTCCTTAAATATTTTTTGTATATCTGACACCGCCTGCCTGAAGGCGGCTTCGTCCACGGTTTTCCCCGGCTTGTCGCGCGAAGGGTCGCGCAGCCGGAACAGATTGAGCCGCAGGGCGTTTGAAACCACGCAGAAGCTGGAAAGGCTCATCGCCGCCGCGCCGAACATTGGGCTGAGCTGCCAGCCGGTGATGCTGATAAAAACTCCCGCCGCCAGCGGTATGCCTATCACATTGTAGAAAAACGCCCAGAACAAATTCTGATGGATATTCCTCAGAGTGGCGCGGCTCAGCCGCACGGCGGCGGCAACATCCGTAAGCCGGCTGTGCATCAGCACCACGTCCGCCGCGTCTATCGCCACGTCCGTACCGGCGCCGATGGCTATGCCGATGTCCGCCCGCATAAGCGCCGGCGCGTCGTTGATGCCGTCGCCCACCATAACCACCTTGCCCAGCTCGCGCAGACGGCGTATCACGCCCTCCTTGCCGTCCGGCAGCACGCCGGCTATCACCTCGTCCACCCCTGCCTGCTCTCCGATGGCGCGGGCGGTGCGCTCGTTGTCGCCGGTCAGCATGACTACGCGCACCCCCATGCCTCGCAGCTCGCGTATAGCCTCCGGGCTGTCCTCCTTTATCACGTCCGCCACGGCGATAATACCCAGCAGCTCGCCGTCCCGCGCAAAGAGCAGAGGCGTCTTGCCCTGCGCCGCCAGCTCATCCGCCTGCTCCCGCACCTCAGGCGACAGCGATACCAGCGAGGATATATATTTCAAACTGCCGCCAACCAGCGTTTTGCCGTCCAGCACGGCGCTCAGTCCATTGCCCGGCAGCGCTGCAAAATCCCGAACCTCTCCCGCCGAAAGTCCGCGTACCTCCGCCTCGCTGACAACGGCGCGGGCAAGCGGATGCTCTGACCTTGCCTCCAGCGCGTAGGCGCTGCTCAGCAGCAGCTCCTCCACGATCCCCGCCGCCGGGACGATATCCGTCACTTTGGGCGCGCCCTCGGTGATGGTTCCGGTCTTATCCAGCGCGATGATCTGCGCCTTGCCTGCCTCCTCCAGCGATACCGCCGTCTTGAAAAGCACTCCGTTTTTCGCGCCGAGTCCGTTTCCGACCATGATCGCGACCGGTGTCGCCAGCCCCAGCGCGCAGGGGCAGGATATCACCAGCACCGATATCCCGCGGGCGAGCGCATAGGCAAACTCGCGCCCCAGCAGCAGCCACACGGCGGTGGTAACGAGAGCGACGCCGATGACCACCGGCACGAACACGCCGGAGACTCTGTCCGCTATCTTGGCGATTGGAGCTTTGGTCGCGGCAGCGTCGGAAACCATCCTGATTATCTGCGAGAGCGTCGTATCCTCGCCCACGCGGGTGGCGCGGCAGGTCATGAAGCCGCTGCGGTTGACGGTGGCGGCGGAGACGCTGTCGCCCTCCTGCTTATCCACCGGAACGCTCTCGCCCGTCAGCGCCGACTCGTCCACCGCGCTGCTGCCAGATACCACCACGCCATCCACAGGGATATTTTCCCCCGGACGCACCGCAAATATATCGCCCGGACGCACCTGCTCTATCGGCACGGTGACCTCCTCGCCGCCGCGCAGCAGATTTGCCGTCTTGGGCGCGAGCTTCATCAGCCCCTTGAGCGCGTCGGTCGTGCGTCCCTTGGATCGCGCCTCCAGCATCTTTCCCACGGTTATCAGCGTGAGTATCATGGCAGCGGACTCGAAATAAAACTCGTCCATATACTGCATCACAGCGGCATGGTCGCCGCGCACTACGGCGCCTGACATCATGAACAGCGCGTACACGCTCCACAGGAACGACGCCGCCGAGCCGAGCGCCACCAGCGTGTCCATGTTCGGCGCGCGATGCCAGAGGCTCCTGAAGCCGGAGATGAAAAACCGCTGATTTATCACCATCACCACCGCCGCGAGCAGAAGCTGCGCCAGCCCCATCGCCACATGGTCCCCCTCCATGAAGGCAGGCAGCGGAAAGCTCCACATCATATGCCCCATGGAAATATACATCAGCAGAACAAGAACTCCCAGCGAGGCAAAAAGTCTGCGCCGGAGCTTTGGCGTTTCGCGGTCGCGCAGCGCCTCCTCCGCCTCCGATACCGAAGCGGCGGCGCTCGACGCCCCCGCGCCCTTCTGCGAGGCGCCGTAGCCCGCATTCTCCACCGCGGCGATGATATCCGCCGGCGAGGCTGTTCCCGTCACTCCCATGGAATTGGTGAGCAGACTGACCGAGCAGCTCTCCACGCCTGGCACGGCGCCGACCGCCTTTTCCACGCGGGCGCTGCACGCCGCACAGCTCATGCCTGTCACGTTATACTGCTCCATTCCGTATCACCTCATCAGCTTTTCCAGCGAGCTTATCAGCTCGTCCGCCGCGCCTTCCCTGCCCTCGCGGATATCGCGCACGACGCAGGAATGGACATGAGCGCGCAGCACCTCCCTGTTGAATGCGTTCACCGCCGCGGCTATCGCGGCGGACTGCACCAGCACGTCGCTGCAATAAGCATCGCTCTCTATCATCTTCCGCACGCCCCGCACCTGACCCTCGATGCGGCTGAGTCGGTTCAGCAGCTTTCGCTTCTGCTCGTCCGTGCGCTCCGTTTTGCGCGCGCAGGCGGGGCATCCCGCGCTTTCCGTCTTTTTCATCACAGCACCTCCATACCCCCTTGGGGTATTTTAATTATATACCCCCTATAGGTATTTGTCAACAGGCATCCGATACTTTATTATGCCCTAAAAATACGCCATACCAAAAAATACGCCGCTCCAAGGAGCGGCGTATTTGAACGTATCAGGAAGGCGCGGCTCAGAATGCCCACTTGCCGCGGCGGAAGATGGGGACGGTCTTGCCGTCGCGAGTAACGGCGTCGATGTCCAGCCCCTCATAGCCTATCATAAAATCGACATGCTCCATGGAGTCGTTGATGCCGAGCGCGCGGCACTCCTCCAGCGTCTTTTCCTCAAAGTCCTTGATGGTGTCGGCAAAGCCCATGCCGAGCGCCAGATGGCAGGAGGCGTTCTCGTCGAAGAGGGTGTTGTAAAACAGCAGTCCGGACTCAGCGATGGGGGAATTGACCGGCACCAGCGCGCACTCGCCCAGATAGGCGGCGCCCTCGTCCATGCTTATCATCTGCTCCAGCAGCGCCTGATTCTTCTCCGCCTTGACCTCCACCGCCTTGCCGTTTTCAAAGCGGATGGAGAAGTTCTCTATCAGCTCGCCGTTATAGGACAGCGGCTTGGTGGAATAGACGACGCCCTCCGCCTTGCCGCGCATCGGGGAGATGAAGCACTCCTCGGTGGGGATGTTGGGGTTGAAGAACACGCCGCTGCGCGTGCGGTCGCCGCCGCCCTTGAACTGCGCCTCCGGTATCATGCCCACGGTGAGGTCGGTGCCGTTGTCGCCCTTGTAGCGCAGCTCAGCGATGCCGAGGCTGTTGAGATATTCGCAGCGGTCGTGCAGATCCTTGTCGTGAGCCTCCCACGCCGCCACGGGGTCCTCGGTCACGCGGGCAGTGAACAAAATCGCCTCCCACAGCTTTTCGATCGCCCTGCCGCGCGGCAGCTCGGGAAAGAGCTTCTTCGCCCACGCCGCGCCCGGCACGGCGGCGATGCACCACTGATATCTGTTCTCCATCGCGTCGTGGAAGGGCTTGACGATGGGGTAGCTCTTGCGGCTCGCCTGCGCCATCTTCTTCTGATTGATGCCCTTCATTCCGTCCGGATCGTCGGAGTCCAGATAGATGCGGCAGGGCAGCGTGTCTACATAGTGCTGCAGCCGCGCCTTCTCCCACTCCTCGACCTTTGCCATGGTGGTGACGGTCTGGTGACGGACATGCAGCTTGTGCAGCGGGCTGTGGCTGAACTCTACCTTGACCTTCCTCGCGCCCGCCTTGTAGCACTCGTCCACCAGCAGCTCCACGAACTTAGGCTGGTCGAGCGCGCAGCCGATGATGACCTCCTGTCCCTTTTGGATATTTGCTCCCACCCGCGCGATCAGGCGGGCATACTTGCGAAGAATTGTTTGTTTCATATTGTATTCTCCTTGCTATATAATCAATTTTTTACCTTTGTCCTTGCGTTTGCTTGCAAGGTGTTCTTCGGCAATGCTTGCTCCCGAAAGATGATTGATCAGTTTGCCGTAAGCCTAAGCTCATGCTTTTGCACAAGTCTGTCTGCTCTCTGACGCCGCTTGACAAAGCAGCGTGTGTTTGTGTTCAGCACATTGATTTTACAAATGCCTTGAATATCTTCCGGCTGACGGGATCGACCTTGTAGGAAAACTCCGGGTGCCACTGCACCGCCCACAAAAAGCGGTGATCAGGCTTGCAGAACGCCTCGATCAGCCCGTCCGGCGCTACCGCCATCGGCTCAAGTCCCGGCGCAAGCTCCCTTATCGCCTGATGGTGGCAGCTGTTCACGCCTATTTCGTCCGTCCCCAGCAGCTCGCGCAGGGGCGAGCCTTCCTTTAGGCGCACCTTGTGCGAAGGCGCGTCATACGGCGGCTGCTGGCGATGCACCACATCCGAAGGACACTGCGTCGGCAGGTCCTGCCAGAGCGTACCGCCCAGCGCGGCATTGATGAACTGCAAGCCGCGGCATATGCCCAGCACGGGCTTATTCCCGCGCAGCGCCGCCTCCAGCAGCGGACGCTCCATGGCGTCTCTCGCGGGGCAGGGCTGCACCACGTCTCCGACAGGCTCCTCTCCGTAAAGCTCCGTCCCGACGTCGTGTCCGCCCGTCAGCACAAAGCCGTCGCATACCTCCGCCAGACGGCGCAGCTCCTCCGCATCGTCCGTAAGCGGCAGCATGACCGGCACGCCGCCCGCCTGCCGGATACCGTCCATATATCCCGGCAGCATCCAGAGGCTCTCCCGCCCCTCGTCCACCAGCGGGATAAGCCCGATGACAGGTCTCATAATATGTTCCTCCTTGCCGCATCGGTCTGTTATCAGACCGAGCTTTCTTTATCTTAATGACATGCACTGATTTTATCAAAGTTTTCGAGCTTTTTCAATATCCCGCAGGAAAAATATACCTGACGCGCTGACATGATCCCGTCCTTATACCCGTTCATGATTACGGCATTCCTCATATGCAAAGAACGGCGTCCCGCAGGACGCCGTTCTTTTATGAAATCATATCAGCGCAGGCTGGCTGCCGTGCGCTCCATCAGCTCCACGCTCGGAGCCTTGCGGTCGATGCGGGATACCTCGACTATCAGCTTATAAAGATTCACGTCCTTTGCCTCCGCCACCTGCCTCAGCTGCCCGAGAAAGCTGGAATGGCAGCCCGAATAACCGAGCACGAGATCCACCGGCATGACGGCGGGACGGTAGTCCCACTCCCGCATCAGCGGGATAAGCTCGTTATCCAGATAAGACAGCAGCCCGTAGGCGTCGACCTCCGGCAGATAGCCCTCCTTCTGCAGAGTTACTGCGGCAAGCTCTGTGGCGCAGTTGCCGGCGCTGCGCGCCATGCCCAGCAGCCCGCAGTCTATCTCCTCCGCTCCCGCGGCGACCGCCGCCAGCGCGTTTGCCTGCGACAGTCCCAGATTGCTGTGTCCGTGGAAGCCGACCGGTATCTTCACCTTTTCCTTCATGGCGCGGACATAGCGCCCGACCTCGTCGGGAAACATCGTTCCGGCGGAGTCCATGATGGTTATGCAGTCCACGCCGGAGCGCTCGAGCAGCGCCGCCTCCTCCGCCAGCTCCTCTGCGGAGAGCAGATAGCCCTTCATCATGGAATAGCGGCAGACAAGCCCCGCCGCCTTTACCGCCTGCACCGCGCCGACGGATTTTGCGCCGTCGCCCGCGGCGGCGCCGACCCGCAGAAACGCCAGCCCCTTGTCCTTTGCCAGCGCGACGCGCTCCGGCGAGGCAAGCGGCGCCAGCACGAACATGCCTATATTCGCCTTGCTCTGAAACGGCGCGGCAAGCTCCATATATTCCGCATCGCTCAGCGGCGCGTCCGCCGCCATCGCCTCCGCCGCGCCCAGCCCCTTGGCGTTGCCGAGCTCTATCTCGGTGATGCCGCTGCCGATAAGCCCCTTGAGCATGCTCAGGGTAAGCTCGCGCGAGAAGCCGTTGCCTACTACGTTTGCGCCGTCGCGCAGGGTACAATCAAATAATTTCATAATTATCTCCTTTATTATTCAGTTTTCTGCGCCGCGATAAACCCCGTCAGCGCGGAAGTAAAGCTCCTGTACAGCTCCTGCCTGTCAGGCAGCACGTCGCGGCGGCTGAGCATATATACCCGCCACGGCTCCGGCTCCTCCGCCAGAGGATATATCCACAGGGAATACTGGCTCGCCAAAAACTGCGCCATATCCGTCGGTGAAACAGACCAGAAGCCCGGCTGCCGAAAATACTGCATTGCTCCGAGCCCGGCGTTTATCTCCAGCGCCGCGTCACCCTTGCCTCGCAAGTACTTTTCCCGCCATCTTTCCATCGACGAAAAATGTCCGCCGGAAAAGCGTATCTCCCTCAGCGGGTCAAGGGCGCCGGTGTCCAGCTCTCCATCCACCGTGGGCAGCTCCATGCTGGACACGATGCACAGACTTTGCCGGTCGATCTCCTCCACCCTCAGGCGCGGATAATCCGCCTCGTAAGAGGCAAAACCGAAGTCCGCCAGACCCTTGTCCACCATGTCGTAGACCTTTTCCGAATCGCAGATATGCACCGCAAAGCGCAGATGCGGATTTTTCTGCCCGAACTCTATCAAAAACGGCGCTATCTTAGTGTGATAGCTGCTCTCGTTTATCGCTATGCGCAGCTTGACAAAGGATGCGGCGCGCAGCGCCTCCATCTCCTCGTGGAGACTCTTCCACCTTTCCGCTATGCCGACGAATTCCTCGCCCCTATGGGTCAGCTCTATCGCCTGCCGTCCCTTGCCTCGTATCACCAGCGCAAAGCCCAGCTCATTCTCCAGATTTTTCAGACGGTTGCTCACCGTAGACTGCGAGACGTACAGCCGCTCTGCCGCCTTGGTGATGTTTCTTGTGCGTACAAGCTCCAGAAAGGTTTCGATATCGGAATAATCCATAGCCGCGCCTCCTATTTTTGCAAGCAGCCTGCTCCGCAGAGCAGGCTGCTTTTATTATATCAGGAATTCGCGCCGTCCGCTACCTCAGATTTTTTCTCGAACCTTCTGCCGATGCCGGTGAGTATGCTGATCAGGAAGATGAGCAGCAAGCCCCAGCAGTGGAAGGTGTAGGGAATGACGTTCAGGAAGGAGAAGTTCGGATTTATCCCCTCCAGTGCCAGCACCACGCCCAGCGAGACCAGCATGGGATTGCCGTAAGGCATGATGCCGGTCGCGCCGCACGCCACGCCGTCCAGTATGTTTGCACCGCGGCATCGGTCGATGCCGAAGGTCTTGGTTATCGTCCGCACCACCGAGCCGAAGAACAAAATGGCGATGCCGCTGCCGCCAGTGGCAAAGGAGCCGAGCGAAGCCGCCAGATAGCACACCAGCTCGCCGGAGCGCGGCGTCTTGCACAGCTTCAGAAGTCCGGCATTGAGCTTGTCAAAGGCTCCGCTGGCGTTCAAAATCTCCAGCATCTGGAAAAGCAGCAGTACGTACAGTACAAGTATCATCATGCCGGACATGCCCGCCACAACGGGTCCGGAGGCGTCGAGCATCTTTTCCATCGGAATGCAGCCCAGCACGAGATTGAGCACGATGCCAAGTACGTTACAGGTTATAAGCGTAGATACCAGATCCCAGCCCTTGCGCATCATGATGACCATCAGCACGGGCAGCACCAGCAGCACCAGCGAGCGGGCGGTCGAGCCGTCCAGCGTCAGCCCTGTGGGTACGCCGGTGCTCATGCTGAGCCCGAATATCACGAAGAGCACCGCAGAAACTCCCGCGGATATCGCCGCGTACGGAAAGCGCGTGCGCACCACGTCGGCAAGCTTTGCCTCCTGCGTCAGCGCGGAGGAAATGGTCGTATCGGAAATGGGCGCCAGATTGTCGCCGAAGATGGCGCCGCTGATGATGGCGCCGCACATAAGTCCCACATCCACGTTAAGGCTGTACGCCAGCGGGATAAGAACCGGCGCGACCGCCGCCACGGAACCGGTGGAGGTACCGCAGGATGTGGATATCAGCATGCATACGACAAAGCCTATCAGCGGGAGGAAGCCCGTATTGAGTCCGAGCTTGCTTACCGCCCAGATCAGCGCGTCGATTATGCCGCTCTGCCGCATGAGCTGCGCCAGCACGCCCGCCAGTATGTACGCCATGATGATCGTACCCAGCATGGGATTGAGCAGTCCCTTGAGCGTGACAGAGCCGTAATTCTTCTTATCCTTGCAGAGGAAAAAGCCGAGTGCCAGACATGCAAAGGCTATCAGCACCACGCGGTTCAAGCCGCCGGTCTTGGTAATGGTGCTGACTATCATCAGCACTATCATTGCCAGCATGGGAAGCCACGGACCAATGGTTCCGCCGTAAAAGCCTACCTTTTTCTTATTCTGTTCCATAACGCGCTCCTTTCTTTATATCCCCGTTTTTTTATTTATCCAGCGCCAGGATAGCCTTTTTTATCCTGTTCGCTGCGTCTTCCAGCTCCTCCGTGGCGTTGGCAAAGGAGAACCGCATGCACGCCACGCTTTCTTCGCCGTAAGCGGTGCCGGGCATTCCCACAACTCCGGCGTTCTCCAGCAGATATTCGCATATCTCCGCCGAGCTCATGCCCTTTATGTCGTAGTACACCCATGCGTAAAACGCGCCCTCCGGCAGCGTGCAGCGCACGCCAGGAATGGAATTGAGTATGCCCGTGAACATGTTGCGGCGCATCTCGTATATGCTGCGCATATCCTCTATCTCGCGCTGGCAGTTAAACGCCTCCACCGCGCCCTTCTGCATAAAGCCGCTCATGCATGACAGGCTGTGCTGATAAAGCTTGTAGGCTCCCTGGAATACCTCCTTGTTCGCCGCCAGATATCCCATGCGCCAGCCCGTCATCGCCACGCTCTTGGAAAAGCCGTTGACCGTGATCACTCGCTCCGCCACCGATGCGCGGGCGCCCATGCTCACGTTTCGATTGCCGTCGTAGATTATCCGCTCGTATACCTCGTCCGACAGCAGGTACACCTGCGGGTGACGCAGCAGGAACTTCTCCAGAATATCCGCCTCGTCCTCGTGCAGGATGCGTCCGGTGGGATTGTTGGGATAGTTGATTATCAGCAGGCGGGTCTTGTCGCTGACCGCCTTTTCCAACACCTCCTCCGTTATCCGGTAGTCGGTCTTGTAATCCAGCTTCGCGTGGACGGGCACGCCGCCGGCGGCTAAGATTATCGGCTCGTAGGATACCCACGCCGGATTGAGGATTATCGCCTCGTCGCCGTCGTTGAGTATCGCGTGGATAACGAGGTAAATGGCGTTTTTGCCGCCGGGCGTCACCATTATCCTGTCCTCGTCGCAGATTATCCCGTTTTCCTCCCGCAGCTTTTTGGCGATGCCCGCGCGCAGCTCCGGTATGCCGGGTCCCACGACGTAATGGGTATATCCCTCCGACAGCGAGCGTATCGCCGCCATGGATATCCTGTCCGGCGTTGCAAAATCAGGCTCGCCCCCTGCGAGGCTGATCACGCTGGGGTCTGTCTTCTGCATCTCCTTTGCCCGCGTCATAAACACGAGCGAAGCAGACGGCTTCATCTGGTCAAGTCGATGATTCATTCCTTACCCTCCTTGCTTTATTGCCGATTTACTCTTTGGGTATTAACATCATATCAGACAAATAATAATTAGTAAAACGAATATAATAGATGTTAAATATCTGCATTTTGCATATTTATGGTAAAAAAGCCGCCGGAGCCCACAGCCTTTTGCGAGCGCCGGCGGCATGGTTTGCCACGTGCCTGTTTTTATTTATTCTCTAAAGCCTTTTCCGCAAAAATCTGCATCTCCGCCATGGTGCGATACATGACGTCGCCCTGTCCGCGGTCGTGACTGCCCTCAGCCAGCACGCGCAGCAGCGCCGGCCCGCCGGAGGAAAACTCCTGCATCCTTGCGGCAAACTTCTTGGCATGATACGGCGGCACGTTGTTGTCACGCTCGCCGGTCTGGATATATATCGGCGGATACGGCAGCACCCGTATATTGTGATAAGGCGAATAGCCGAGCAGATACGGCAGCATGTCCGCGTCTCTGGGATTGCCGTATTCCGTGATGTAGCGCGGGCCGGCGGGGTCGTTGACAAAGCGCAGCATGTCTGTATGCGGCACGGAATCTATCACCGCGCCCCAGAGGTCCGGACGCAAGGTTATCAGCGCGGACATCAGCAGTCCGCCGTTGGAGCAGCCGCTGATGATTATGCGTCCCGCAGATGTCCAGCCCTCCGCTATCATATACTCCGCCGTGTCGATAAAGTCGTTGAAGGCGTTCATCTTGTTCTTCAGCATGCCCGCCTCGTGCCAGCGCGAGCCGTACTCGTTGCCGCCGCGCAGGTTGCAGTTGACGTATATGCCGCCCTTTGCCGCCCATTCCCACGGCTTCATGCCCGTGACCATATTCTTGTAGCTGGGCGGCATGGCGAGGTTATAACCGCCGTAGCCGTACATATGCACGGGATTTTTCCCATTGCGCTCGGCGTCCTTTCTGCGCACCGCAAAGGCAGGCACGCGCTCGCCGTCGCGCGCGGTGACGAATATCTGCTCGACGATGATATCCTCCGGCACCTTGTCGCTGTAAGCGGAGAACAGGCGGCGCACCTTGCCGCTCTTCTCATCGTAGGCGCATATCGCCGGCGGCGTGGTGAAGGATTCGAAGGTAAAGCAGCACAGCTTTTTCGCCTCCGAGCGCACGAATGCCCCCATCGCGCCCATGGAGCCGAACCTGTCCGGAAGCTCCACATCCTCCAGCTTTTTCCCGTCGAAATCATAAAGCTCCAGACGCAGGCAGACGTCCTCCATGAACGCCGCCAGCAGTCCGCGCTCCGTGACCGCGGCGGCGATGAGCATGCGTTTGCTCTCCGGAATGACCGTTCTGCCGCCGCCGACAAGCTTGCCCAGCGGCGCGCCCTCGTCGGTATTGATATAATGAACGCCGCCGTGAGTGCCGCAGTATTCGTTCTTGGCGCGCACCTCTCCGGTCACGGACTCTACCCTGCCGTCCGGGTACGCTATCAGCAGCTCGTTGCTGCCGAAGTCGAACTTGGAGTCTATCATCACGCAATTGTCCGGTCCCTCGGTAATAATGACATATGCCCTGTCGCGCGGCGGGTCATATACCTTCACCGGCGTGCCGCCCTCCGGCGGGCGGCGCCACACGGGATTTTCATTATAGCCCTCCTCGCGGTGCGGCAGCGACTGCGCATACCACAGCGCGCCGTCCGGCGTCCATACCGCGCCAAAGGAGTCGTCCACGCGCAAGATTATCTCCTTTCTGCTCAGTGAATAGAGCAGCACCGAGCCTATATGCGCGCCGAAGGGCGACGCCCGCAGAGCGACGATATCCGCGTCTGTCGGGCAGGGATCGGCGCCGAACAGCATAAAACGGTCAAGCAGCTCTGCGCCTATCTCCGCCAGCTCGTTCCATTCCTCGTCGAGTATGACGGGCATATGCTTGCCGTCCGCGTCGGTGCGGGTGGTATAAATGCGCCCGTGGGCATAATGCGGCAGCATGTAATCCACCTTGACGGCGGCGCTCTTCATCTCCGCCGCAAGGCTCTCCACGCCCTTGCCTGCAAACCATGCGTCGGTATATTTATTTTCCTCCGCTACCCATGCAAGGGTTTCGGCGTCGTCCTTGTTCTCCATCCATACGTAGGGGTCGCGGTTTTCATATCCGCCCAACACCTCGCTGAAGTCGCCCTTGCGCGCGGGAGGATAATCCTTGCCCGCCGCCCTTTTCTCCAGCTCAGGCAGCATATGCTCCAGCATCTCCGCCACTGCCTCAAACGGCACCTGCTCCACGCCGCCTTCCAGCCTGATGACGTGATATCCGAACTGCGAACGCACGGGACCGGCGAGCTGACCGACCGTTTTCAGTCCGGGCAGCGCCGCGGCAAAGCCGGGAACGTAGAACATATCCGGCACCCGCCCGAGCGAGCCGCCCTGCTGCCCGGAAGGGCACTTTGACAGCTCGCGCGCCAGCTTGGCAAAATCCTCGCCTGCCTTTATCCGCGCCAGCACTTCCTTTGCCTGCTCCTCGGTATCCACCAGTATGTGCGAGATGTCCGCGCCGCGGAACAGCTCTTTATTGGCGTCATAGTATTCTCTTGCCTTGTTTTTTTCCATATTTACCACCTCTCAAATCAGTTTTCATGCAGCCGGCACATCACGAAATGTCCGGGAGACAGCTCCGTAAGATGCAGCTCCTCACCCGTGCAGCTCTCCGTCGCATGGGGACAGCGCACGGCAAAGCGGCAGCCCGGCTTGGGGTCTATGGGGCTGGTTATCTCGCCGCGAATAAGCTGCGGCTTGCGCTCGCGCGCGGAGGCGTTTGGTACCGGTATCGCCGAGAGCAGCGCACGGGTATATGGATGAGCGGGATTTTTAAACAGCTCGTCCGAGGGCGCGCGCTCCACGCACTGCCCGAGGTACATGACCGCTATCTCGTTTGAAATATGCTTGACGACGCTGAGGTCGTGCGTGATGAACATGTAGGTCAGTCCCATTTTCTCCTGCAGATCCATCAGCAGATTGAGTATCTGCGCCTGAATGGACACGTCCAGCGCGCTCACCGGCTCGTCGCAGACGATGAACTCCGGTGCCATGCCCAGCGCGCGGGCGATGCCGACCCTCTGCCTCCTGCCGCCGTCCAGCTCGTGCGGATAAGCGTCGTACAGACGGGGCGCAAGCCCGACGGTGTTCATCAGCTCGCGCACGCGCTCCTCCAGCTCCGCCTTGCCCTTCACTAACTTATGCACCTTTATCGGCTCGCCGATGATGTGGCTGATGGAGTGGCGGGGATTGATGCTGGAATACGGGTCCTGGAATATTATCTGCATCTCACGCGCCAGCTTTTTCCGCTCTGCGGGCTTGAGATGGGTGATATCCCTGCCCTTGTACAGCACCTGTCCGTCCGTGGCGGGGTGCAGCCCGAGGATTGTGCGTCCCAGCGTAGATTTGCCGCAGCCGGACTCGCCCACCACGCCCAGCGTGGCGCCGGCAGGTATGGAGAGGTTGACCGTGTCCACGGCGTGCAGGAAGGAGGATGAGCCGACCTTGAAATATTTCTTCAGATCCTTCGTCTCTATCACAGGCTGCATATCATTCTCCCTCCTTCTCAAACAGATGGCAGCGTATCACATGTCCGCCGCGCTCGTGCGCCGTCGGACGCTCCGTGCGGCAGCGCTCCGTGCAGTCAGGGCAGCGCGGGTGAAACCGGCAGCCCTCCGGCAGATTTGTCGGGTCGGGCATCAATCCCTCTATCGGGGTGAGGCGCCGCTCGCGCGAGTCTATATTGGGTATCGAGCCAAACAGCCCGCGCGTATACGGGTGGCGGCGCTTATCCTGCATGAAAAAGTCCTCGAAGGAGCCGCTCTCGATTATCTCTCCGGCATAGACGACCGCCACGTCGTCGCAGGTCTGGGCGACTATGCCGAGGTCGTGAGTTATCATTATCATCGACATATCCAGCTTCTGCTTCAGCTCGTCCATCATCGCCAGCACCTGCGCCTGTATCGTCACGTCCAGCGCCGTCGTCGGTTCGTCTGCTATCAAAAGCTGCGGCGAGCATGCAAGCGCGATGGCGATGACCACGCGCTGCTTCATGCCGCCGGAAAACTGGTGGGGATAGTCCTTTTTTCGCTCCGGCGGTATGCCTACCAGCGCGAGCATCTCGTCCACTCTCTCCCAGAGCTGCTGGTGACTGCGGTTTTCTATATTGTGCAGTTCCAGTGTTTCGAATATCTGCTCTCCGACGGTGAGCACGGGATTGAGGCTCGTCATCGGATCCTGAAATATCATGGATATCTTGCCGCCGCGGACGACGCGCATCTCCTCCTCCTTGAGCGAGCGCAGGTCTGCGCCGTCAAACGTCACGCTGCCGCCGAGCACTCTGCCCGTGCGCTCCGGCAAAAGCCTCATGATGGACAGCGCGGCGGTGGTCTTGCCGGCGCCGGTCTCTCCCACCAGTCCGAGGGTCTTGCCCCGCTCCAGCCGCAGGCTGAAGTCATTGAGCGCGTGGACGGTCTCTCTGCCATTGGTGTATACTACGGTAAGGTCACGAATATCCAAAAAGCTCATACTGCACACCTCAATCCTTCATACGCGGGTCCAGCGCCTCGCTCAGTCCGTCGCCGAGCAGATTGAAGCTGAGGGCGGTTATGACGATGGCGAGACCCGGTATCAGCACCATTGAAAAATGCTCTCTCATATAGGTCTGCCCTTCCTGAAGCATGGCTCCCCACTCCGGCGCGGGCGCCTGTATGCCCATGCCGATGTAGCTGAGCGAGGCCGCCGACATTATCAGCCCCGCCATGCTCATCATGGCGTTGACGATCAGTATGCTGATGGCGTTGGGCACCATATGTCCGACGATGATGCGCAGACTGCCAAAGCCGCATGCTTTTGCCGCCTCGATATACTCCTGCTGCGATATCGTCAGCATGACCGAGCGCACGATGCGCGCATATCCCGGTATTCCGCTGATGCTGAGGGCGATGATGATGCTCTTGAGTCCCACGCCCAGTGCGGACGAAAGGCTGATGGTGAGCAGCATCGCCGGCATGCAGTGAAAGGCGTCGAGCACGCGCATTATCACGCTGTCCACCGCGCCGCCGACGTATGCCGCCGTGGCTCCGACCAGCGTGCCGCCGATCAGGCTTATCGCGGTACAGGCAAGCGCAAAGGTGAGCGAATAGCGCGAGCCGTGGACTATGCGGGCAAACATGTCGCGCCCATAGCCGTCGGTGCCGAGGATATGCTCCCCGCTCGGTCCCTGCAGGCGTATCTCCGGGTGCTGATCTATCGCCATGGCGTCGTAATCCGCCAGCACATCGGCAAATATGGCAAACAAGGCGATTATGATTACGGTTATCAGCCCCGCCAGCGCCAGCTTGTTCTTGCGGAAGCGGAACCATATGTCGGCAAAGCCGGAGGGTCGCGCCGAGGCGAGGTCCTTTTTCTTTTTTCTCTTAAACATATTCGCACCTCACTTTCTGGAAAAGCGCGAGCGCAGGGTGGGATTGATATAGGCGTAAGCCAGATCCACCAGCAGCATCATTACCATGAATATCACTGAGAGGAAGATGGTGGAGCCCATGACCACGGGCACATCCTTTGCCTGCACCGAGGTGAGGATATAGTTGCCGATGCCGGGCAGACCGAATATCCTCTCGGTTATCATCGAGCCGCCGAGCGCAGCGGCAAAGCTGGTGCCGGCGATGGTGATGATGGGCATGAGCGCGTTTTTCAGCGCATGCTTGAAGATTACGCGCTTTTCTGTCGCACCCTTGGCGCGGGCGGTGCGAATATATTCCTGCCGCATGACCTCAAGCATCTGCGTGCGCGTTATGCGCGCGAGATATGCCGCCGACGGTATGGCGCTGGCAAGCACCGGCAGGATAAAGTGCCGTATGGAGCCGACGCCGCTGGAGGGCAGCAGATGCAGCTTGAGGCTGAATACTATTATCAGCATCAGACATAACCAGAAGCCCGGCACCGAGGCAAATATCAGCGAGGTGAAGGTCAGCGTCACATCCACGGCGGAGTATTCCTTGACCGCGGAGATGATGCCGAGTATCACGCCCAGCACGGTGCTGACCGTGACGGTGAGCACCGCCAGCAGCAGCGTGGTGGGGAACTTCGGCCAGATGCCCTCGAACACCGGACGACGGCTGCGGTAGCTCAGCCCAAAGTCAAGCTTCAGCGCGTTTTTGATATAGTTGAAGAACCTGACGAAAAACGGCTGGTCAAGCCCCAGCTCTCGCCTGAGGTCCTCCACCGCCTGCTGCGGAGGGTCGTTGCCGAGTATCATCTGCACGGGGTCGCCCGGGGTGATGTTCATGATGAAGAACACGATGAATATCACCAAAAAGATTATGGGGATCATCACCAGCAGACGTCTGAGTACATATTTCCACATACGGCTTTTCTCCTTTCGGATATTATTCGCTCAGATATTCCGGTTCGGGATAAGTCTCGCCCCAAGTTTCCACCGTTACCTTCAGCATCTTTTCCGGCGTGACGGGCACGTTTACCCGCACGCCCTCCGGCATGCCCGGCTCTGTAACCGGCACGAGCGGCACATGCTCCAGCCGCTCGACCTCCTCCCAGCCGGAAATCACCTGTCCGAAGGCGGCAAAGCGCCCGTCCAGCTTCTTCCCCGCCTCATCGCTGAGAGTGATGAAAAAGCAGCTGCCGGAGGCGACCTTGTCTGTGCCTCCCATCGCCACCGTCCCCTGCCTGAAGGGGACGGTGTTTTCAAATCCGTTGAGTGCATATTCCCCGGCAAGCGCGACCTCGCCGCGAGGGTCGTCAAAATGCGAATAGCTCGGCTGAATGACAAATCCGGGGACTATGCGCCGTATCTCCCGCCCGTCGAACAGCCCCTGCTGTGCCAACCGGATAAAGCTGCGGACGGTGTTGGGCGCCTTTTGCGGATAAAGCTCTATCTCTATCTTGCCGCGAGTCGTTTCTATTGCTGCGATGGGATTTTTCATTGTCTTCTCAGCACCTTTCCGGCAAGCGCGCCGGTGTGTTTTTTATGCTCGGCGGCGACGACGCCGTTTATCAGCACGTAGTCGATGCCGTCCGGAGCCTTGCCCGGCTCCACCGCATCCTCATTGGTACGGAGATTCTCGCGGTCGATGACCACGATATCCGCCCACTTGCCCTCCTCCAGCGTGCCGCGGTCATAGATATTGAACCACTCGGCGGGTACGGAGGTCATCTGCTTTATCTTATCCTCAAAACGGGGTCCGCCGTAGTTGAGCAGATGGCGCACGGCGTAGCAGAAGTTATTGGGATGAGGCGGACGGTTGAAGGGATAGGGCAAATCCATCTGCGTATCGAGGTCGAAGGAAAAGCCGTCCGAGCAGGGCATCGAGCGTTCGCTCGCCAGCAGCGTCCGCACGCCCTCGTCGCCGCCCCACATCTCCAGCGTCATGCAGGTATATGGGTCTGCCTTCAGCACCGTCAGCAGCGCGTCCACCATATCCTCCGTGCCCAGCTCGCGCATTATCTGCGCCAGCGTCTTATTGGCATATTTCGGCTCCTTGCAGCTTGCAGTCTTGTATATCGCCGCAACCTTGCGGACGAGCGTCGTATTCAGTGTCTGCACCTTGCCGGAAGCCGCCTGGTCCTTTATCATCTGCACGAAGTCGGGGTATTCCAGCCTCTTGATAAACTCCTCCACCGAGCCGCACATCAGCACCCACGGGCGTACCAAGGTGATGAGATGCGGAGTCGTGGAGCCGCCCATGGAGGGATTGGCAATCACGTCGTACATGATGGGCAGCCCCTCCTCGCGCCAGCCGCGCTCCAGCTCCGCCACGGTTGCGACCGCCGCCGCGCGCTCCATCTCCGGACTCGTCATGGGACCGTAGGTGAACAGCGGCGCCATGTGAGCGATATTGGTTTTGACTCCCGTGCGGCGGCACAGCTCCGTCGCCTCGCGCACGCCGTACACGCCGTTGAAGGCGCCGCTTTTGTCCTCGGGGTCGAAGTTGCGCGTGTGGGTATTGTACACGCCGCCATACTCCTTGACGACCTTTATCAGCTCCTCCACCTCCTCGGTGGTGGCAAAGCGCCCGGGCAGATAATCCAGTCCGGTGGAGAGACCCTGCGAGCCATGCTCCATGTCGTCGCGCAAAATCGCCTTCATCTTCTCCAGCTCCTCCGGCGTGGCGGGGCGATGCTCGCGCCCCATCACCGCGTTGCGGATATGGTTGTGACCGGAGAGCGGATAGTAGTTACAGGAAAAGCCGCGCTTCTCCGCCAGCTCCATAAACTCGCCGAGGGTCTTCCAGCTCACGTCCAGTCCGTAGTCCTCCTTGAGCTGCTTCTTCATCTCCGGCGCGGAGGTCTGGAAATTATACATCTCAAATATCTTGTTGTAGACTTTGTTCATGCTCTTGTATTCCCAGCACCAGAACTCCCATACCTCGTCGCCTATCGGCGCCGCCGCCAGACCGCAGTTGCCGCAGATCTGCGTGGTGACGCCTTGGAGGGTGTACGCCTCGTTCTTCTGCCACACCAGCAGAGACATGTCGGCATGGGAATGCGTGTCGATGAAGCCGGGGGTCACATATTTGCCCGCCGCATCTATCACGCGCTCCGCCTGCTCGGCGGCAAGGTCGCCTATTTTGGCGATCCTGCCGTCCTTCACGGCAAGGTCTGCCTTATAGGCGTCTTTGCCGCTGCCGTCCGCTATGTAACCGTTCTTTATGATGATATCGTACAAGCTCAAGACCCCTTTCTCAGTTCGCGGGCTTCAACAGCCCGGGGTTGTAGGCAAATGCCGCCGCGTCGATGGCGTATATACCGGAAATATCCTTGCTGTGCGCCACCGAGTTCACCGTCTCATAGATGCCGAGGTGGTTCGCCAGCCCGTACTGTATCTCCATCGCCCGATGCGCCAGCTCCATCAGCTTTTCATGGTCTGTTTCCACGCGCATCTGCCTGCACAACTCGTCATACTCCGCGTCATGCGCTATCTGCGGACCCCACAGCGGGTTATCGCTCTCCCAATAAAACAGCATGTCTATGGTCGCTACCGTCGCCAGACCCATCTGTGACAGGAACAGGTCTAATTCACCGTTCTGCAGCATTGATGAAAATGCATTCATATCCACCTGCTCTATCTGTATGTTTATCCCTATCTGATTCATATCGTTCTGTATCGATTGCGCCACAGCCACCTGGTCGGCGCCGGATACGGTTATCCGCAGCGGCGTGCCGGCAACATAATTTGACTTTGCGAGATAATCCTTTGCCAACTCCGCGTCATATCCCGGCACGTCAAAGGTTCCTGCCAGTTCCTTCATGGTACGCGCAGAATAAATATCCCGTGCCTCCACGGCGGTACCCTCTGTGGCGACGGTTATCGCGCTCTGGCGGTTGATACCGTGGTATATTGCCTTACGCAGATTTACGTCGTCCTTCATTCCGTTCATAAAGCCGAGCGTCATCGCACCCCAGCCCACCGTGGTGTCCAGCACCAGCTTATCCTCCGACTTCACGGTGTTCCACTGCGCCGAGGGTACGCCGATCATGACGTCTATCTCGCCGTTCTGCAGCGCAACGACAGCGGTGGAGATATCTATCGGCGCCTTGACCTTCAGCGTCTCAAAGGCAGGCTTTCCGTCCCAATATTCAGCATAAGCCTTGAGGGTTACGGTGCCATCTGCGCCCTTTTCACTGAAGGTATAAGGACCCGTGCCCACCGGCGCTGCACCAAAGCCCTCCGCACCGAGGCGCTCATACGCCTCCTTAGACACGACGGGGATGCTCGTCACCAGCAGATTAAGCGTCTCGCAATATGCGCCGCCCTTAACTATCTTCACCGTGTAGTCGTCAACCTTTTCCCATGAAGCCATATAGGTCGCCAGATAGTAATAATTCGGCACCGAAAACATCGTGTCGATGGAGAAAATCACGTCATCGGCATTTATCTCCTCGCCGTCGTGAGACTTCATGCCGCGGCGCAGGTTAAGCGTGATGGTCAGTCCGTCGCTTTCCTCCGTCCAGCTTTCGGCGAGCATGGGCTGATAGCCTCCGTTTTCGTCAAAGCGGATAAGTCTGTCAAAGAGCGCAAACTTTACCCAATCCTCCATAATGCTGCTGGAAAAAGGATTGAAGCTGTCTGTGCTGACGGTACCGAGCACCGTCACGGTGTCCTTTGCCTTTCCGCCGGAGCCGTCTCCACTGCAGCCGGCAAGCGTGAGTCCCAGCATCAGCACTGCCATGATAAACGCGATAGTCTTTTTCATGATGAATCTTCCTCCGTTTTTTATTTTATTTTACAAACGCGAATGAACGCGTTCATTAATTATCCATTTTTTATCCGCCTGCAAGGGCAGGCGGAGCGCCGCATCATATGAACACGTTCATTTTTACGGCAAAAATTATCCCCTGCGAGGAAGCCTATTATTTCTCCTCATTGCTCCACTCGATGTAGTCAAAAAGCGTGCCGAAATGCCTTATAGTGGAAAACTTTTCATAGTACATTCTGCGGTTGCTTTCCGGACTGTCGAGACCCTTGGCTCTGCCGTACATAACCAAGCTGAACATCACGCCGGAGTTCAAAAAAGAGAAAAGCTCTGTGTCAATGTCCGCCGGCAGCTTACCCTGCTCGATTGCGCGCTCTACACGATGCCGGTTGAACTCAAAACTGCTTCCGGAGAGAACGTAATAGTATTTTTCCAAAACCTCCGCCGGTGCATAAAACATGCTGTTTACAAAGGCGTTTTCTTCCGCGGTGAGGTATCTGTATGCCTCTCCCCTGCTCAAATTATTGAAATTCTCAATGAGCATCTCCGGAGTCAAGCCCACCATGGATGGAGAAAGCTCATTCAAGTAGTAAACGTATATCTCGTCCTTATCCGCAAAATATTGATACAGACTGCCCACTGACACTCCCGCTTGCTTCGCCAGCAGACGCGCCGTCACCTGCTCGTAAGGCAGCGTGCCGTACAGTTCGACTGCCGCCTTGCGGATGCGCTGCTGCTTCTCCTCCGGAAGATTGAAATAAGCCTTGTGCGGCATGGCTCCGCCTCCCCTCTGAACGTTATGAACGCGTTCATTTTCTTTGATGATACCATATAAGTGCCGCTGGCGCAAGAAAAAATATGAACATGTTCACATTTTCGTGAAAAGGTTATAACTTTCGCTGCGAATTTTTATGGAAAAGCGACAAGACTAAGCTCTCACCTGCGGCAGACTCATATATTGGGGACGCTGCCGTTTAGGGCATCATTTTTATCGCATTTTCTGCAAAAAACCTTCCGCTTCTGCGCGCTGCGCTCGCGCGTGTGAGCATATTTTCCCTTGTCTTGCAGATACTAACACCGAAACCATGTTAAAAGGAGATATATATATGAAAGCTACTGGGATAGTCCGCAGGATCGACGACCTCGGCCGCGTCGTCATTCCCAAGGAAATTCGCCGCACCATGAAAATCCGCGAGGGCGAGCCGTCGCTGATGACATTGAAGAAATGGCAGCTTTTCAGCTTCGCTATGTTGGATTTGGCTAAACGAATGGGCTGGGAGTAGTACATATTGACGGAAGAATGTGTTCCTACCATGAGCATCTGCGAGGGAGGATTATGCCATTTACGGAAGCTTTTGTATCCTACGCATAGTGTTTTCCACCTGTTATCCCCCGATAGATGACAAGAAGCTCCGACCCGTTATACCTTGGGGGCGGAGCTTTCCTGTTCCTATCCATCATACTCCCTGAGGTTTTCGCGCACAAAACGCTCAAATTGCCACTCAGGACCTTCAAAAAGCGTCTGCAAAAGAATCTGCTGCAGATCCGCCTTTTTCATTTTTCCAACATGCTCAATCACTGCATTTTCCAATTGCTCTTGTTCCCGCTCTGCCTCTTCCTCTGCCTCTATCACTTCTCGGTAGTAATCCTCTGCTTCTTCCGAAAAGACAGAAAAGTACAGCGCCACCATATGTTTACAGACAATTCGCTTCCCATCGGCGTGAGGACAAGAGCATTGGGAACTTCGCGGGTGCTCCAGATTGATCTTGACCTGATAGCTTGTCCCGTTGCTTCCGATAACCTGCCCTTCATATCGGCCATCGCCTGTTGCCTGACAACTCTTTATTCTTCCGCTTTTGTAATACTCATATCCGCGCCATGCAGAAGCGGAACTCGCAATGTTGAGAAGCCCCATTTTATCCCCTCGCTTTCCATTGTTTATCCTATGGTTTTACAGATCCATGGTGCTTTCATCCAGCAGGAAGTCCTCAATGCCGACATACAGAATCCCGCTCTCGTCATGCCATGGGGTGATATTCTCCCGCACCACCACGATCTTGCGGAAGGAATCTCCGATGCCGATCAGAGAGGCGGTCTCCTGCACCCGTTTCTGCTCATCCGGGATGGCAAAGGCGGATTGAATATAATATCGCTGGCTCCCCCGGTTTGCCACGAAGTCCACCTCGTGCTGCGTCCGCTTGCTCTTGCCCTCCTCATCACGGGAATTTAAGGTCACAATCCCCACATCCACGTCAAACTCCCGCACGCGCAGCTCGTTGTAGATCAGGTTCTCCATGATGTGGTTCTCCTCCTGCTGCCGGAAATT
>JAFTDT010000077.1 GCA_017453985.1 Clostridia bacterium | reverse complement strand
CGGAGTATCTCTACGGCGTTTTCAATCGCGACATATTGGAACAGATGTCCGATAAACCATGGGAAGTAAGAGCATGGGAAGCGTTCAATATAATCCCCTACTCCGACGGAACGTACCGCTTTGCGGGCTATGGGTATATGGGTCCGTATCCGCAGGTAGGGAACGTCGATCTTTACGAGCAGAAGATCACCCTCAAGACGAAATACAATAAATTCGCATCCCTGACGCACGATACGGCGGCGGAGGTGCGCTGGGGCTGCACCAAGCAGCTCATGACGCTGAAGAACCCCAATAACGCCAACAGCGGCTATGTCCCGACGGGGGAATATCAGTTTTATTATCGCACAAAGTCCAAGGACGCCATGAAGAACATGCAGAGCGTCGGCACGAGCAACGGCAGGTCGTCCGCAAGCAAGCAGAATGAGGAAAGCCTGTCGGAGGCGTATACTGTCGGCTATGACGCCAATCTCCGTTTTGTGGCGCTGGGCGACATGTATTATTCCGAAAGCGAGCACGGGCTGAACGTATTCGGTCATTATGGACGCAGATATGCAGACAGAGTGCGCTATAACGACGATCTGCTGGAAACAGAGGCGAATTCCACGGCGAAATACGGCGATGGCTTTGCCGTGTGCAGCGAGCTGTACGGCTGGCGCAACCTCTACACCTCGGCGGAGGTGGACAGCGTGCAGAACAAGGATCTGAAGCCCGGCGACAAGGACGGCTACATCGCCGTTTATCGCTCCGGCAACAGCATCGCCACCAAGGAATGCTCGGATTATGCCTCCGCGAAGAATAAAAGCGGTGTGCTTGCCGTATTTCAGGGCAAGTACAGCGTCGAGAAAGGCTATTATGACTTCAAGACCGGCAAGGTGACCTTCTGCTCCACGATAACTGCCAAATGGAGCACGGGAGAGGGCTATTTCCATCTCTATACCAACGGCACGGTCAAGAGCAAGGGCGTCACGCTCAACACGCCGTCCTTCCGCTTCTTCGCGCCCAAGGACAAGAATCGCGAAAACGCCTTTACGATCGAGTATAAGGATCTGGATTACAAATACAAATATCCCACCTGGCCCGGCGATGAGGGCGAGTATACCCAGACCACGGTAAACCGCATGTGCATCAAGATGCCTACGGCGAACAACGCCGCCCATCCAAGCATAGACATTCCGTGGGCGGAGGTCGATTTCTCCAGCGTGGGCGTCACGGTGGAGGGAAATACGCGCTTCCACGGCACCTTCTCCATCAAGACCAAGGTAATGGATATGGCGGATATCAATGTCAAGGAGATAGGCTTCGGCTATCTCGGCAATACCGGACATTATACGCTCAACGGCATCAGCGCCAGCGGCGACGTACACACGCCGAAGGATTACAAGCTGTTCGGCATGGGCGGCGCGGGCGTCCGCGCGGATATCCATACTTTCGGCAGCAGAAAACGCTTTGCCTTTGAGATGGAGCTTGAGATACCGCAGCTCTTTGAGATCGGTGCGGAGCTGGAGGTCAAGACCGTCGGCAGCATCGGCATACCCGTGCCCAATAATATCCAGCTCCTGTTCTCCGCCGCGGCGGGCATCGAGCTTATCCCGCCGACCGTCGTCGCGTCGATTACAGGCGTCGAGGGAGGCATAAAGGGGCTTGCCGACACGCTCAACGGCGACTTTGATTACAAGCCCAACATCGTTTTCAACGGCGGACTTCAGGGCGAGCTGGTAAAGGTCGCCTCCGGCTGGGTGAACGGAGCCTTCGGCATAGGCTATATCAAGGGCAGCGTGAGGGACTTTGAAATAGGCGGCGTCAGCGTGCCTGTGGAGATATCCATCGAGCAGGATATCTCGCCCGAAAAGCGCTCGTACAAAAACAACAATGATAATGGATTTTATAAGTTTACCGCCGATTTGATGGGCATGAGAGTCAAGGATAAGCTGAGTCTGAAGGGCAACTTCCCCGCGACCAGCAGCATCGTCAAGATAAACGGCGAGGTCGAGCTGAACTTCTTCGGCGGCATCGACTGGAAGAGAAAGATGCTGATGTACGAGTTCGATGGCAGCGGCAGAGTCAAGGGCGGCATATATGTGCCGGAGAGCCTGTTCGGAGTAAACATACTCGAACGCTGGGCAGGCGTGTCCCTTTACGAGGCGTATATGAACGCGGAGGGCTATGGCAGACTTGGCGCTTCGTGGGATCAGCTTAAAGCTATGCTGGATATAATTCAGCAGAAGAGTCACAATTCCAACGATCCCCAGGCGCTTTTGCGCGAGGCGTTCAAATATGCCGGCGCGGGCTTTACCCTTGAGATAGGCGGTAAGGTGGCGACCGTCAATTGGAGCGTCAAGCTGCTTCTCGCCGAGAGAAGGATACGCGCCAAGGCAGATGGAATTTTCATCAATAAGACAAAGAATATTTACTTCGGAGCGCCGGACGATTTGCAGCCGATGGTGCTGGGCACGGGTCAGATTGGCGATTATGATTATGTCGCCTATATGGAGCCTACCGTGCGTGTCCTCGGTTCCACTGCATCGGACGGAGCTATGGCGGTCACGGGCGACGCGGACGAGATGGCGAAATACGGCGTGAGCATGACGCAGCTCGATGCGGACGGCAAGGCGTACCGCGTGAGCCTCAGCGATAGCGCCGAGGCGGAGAACCTGCTCTTCATCTGCACGACCAAGGACGGCATGACCTACACCCCGGACGAACTGAGGAGCCTCGTGCGCGTGGTAAAGCCGAACGGCAGCGAATACGAGCTGAAGTTCTATGATTACAAGGACGGCGTGCGCGTGGACAGCTACGGCGACGCGGCAAACGCCTTCTGCACCGGCAGCGCCGGCGGCGGCTGGGGCATCGACGAGGAGGGCAATTTCGTCGAGGAGATGCCCGCCACCCCTTACGGCGTGACCGTGCTGCTGGACGGCAGCGGCGACTGGCTGCTTGAGGCGGGCAAAGCCATAGATATCAAGTGCGTTTACAGCATTCCCACGGCGGAGATAGATGCAAAGGGCATTCTTCGCAACATACCCGCCGAGGGCAAGTATGAGCTGCGCGCATACATGGTCGAGGGCGACGGCACAGAGGTGCTGCCGGAGGACAGCTTCCATACGATAGCCTCCGTGGAGATCACCGCGGCTGACAACGGCAAGCGCGTCGAGGACGTGCTGAAGGTCGAGGACGCCAATGCCGTAAACGGCATTCCCAGCGGCAGCTACCGTCTGCTCTACCGTCTGGTGGAGATAGAGGAAAACATCGAGATAGAGTATGACGACGGCGAGACCGGCGTTATCAGCGCCGCCTTCAACGTAGGCGAACAGTACCTCACCTCCCGCCGCGTCAGCAATACCAACCCCGACCAGCTTCCCGACCCCACGGGCGTCACAGCGAGCGACGTCGGCAATGAAACCATGCATGTGAGCTGGACGGCTCCCGAAGCCGCGCGCATGCCGGAGGGCAAGACGATAGACGGCTATACCGTGTCCATCGAGCAGCTCATGGACGGCGAATGGGTGAACACCGGCTCGACCGTAATTGTCGAAGCGGACGGCGAAGGCAATATCCCCACGGAGGTGGATATCGCCATCACCGTTCACGGCGAGCTGGAGGATAAGAACATGCTCGCCGCGGATCAGACTTACCGTGCCGTGGTGCGTACCGGCTCAAACTGCGAGGTCGGTGAAGACGACAACGGCGACGGACAGCTTGACGCGGACGAGATCAAGACCATGCTGGAGGCCAGCCCCGGTACGCGCTCCAATGAAACGCGCATCAAGAAGATGACCCCGCCGACGATAGTCATCGACCCGGCGCCTGTCTATCTGACGGACGAAAACGGCGACTATGTGGCGCGTCTCCTCTACGTCAAGGCAGGAGACGAAATAAAGATAAGCACCAGCGGCGACCCGCTGCGCAGCCTCACGGTCACGCCGCTGGCGGAGGGCATGGCTCCCGTCAGTCTGGACGTGAGCGGCGGCGTCTACACCGTGCCCGAATACGAAGGCACGCTGATGATAGAGGTGCTGGCGCAGGATACGGACGGCGACTACGCCGTGCAGTACGTCAGCCTGCGTTATGACGACGTGGAGCCGATGGTGACGGTAGACCGCGACGCGGTACTGATAGACTCCGCGACCCGTGAGTTCACGGTAACGGGCTTTGCCGAGCCGTATGCCGCGCTGGCGATAGCCTCGCTTGTCGAGGGCGTCGAGCTGGAGGATATAAAGATAAAGCATACCGAGGACGGCTCGTTCAGCATCACGGCAAAGGTGCCGGAGGGCGTGATCACCGAGGACGACGGCAAGCGCGTGATACTGTACTTTGACAACGACGGCGAGCCGGTAACGGAGGAAATAACGCTGCCGGAGGAGGAGCGCAATAACAAAGGCTCCATTCTGCTCTCGGTCACGGCTGTGGACAAGGCGGGCAATATGGGCGCCGACATGACCAGCGCACAGTGGGGCGTCACGCTGACGGAGCCGCCCGCACAGGATCCGACCGACGTGCCCTTTGCCGAGGGCGAGCCGGACGGCTATGAGATTACTCTGCAAGCCGCAGTAAACGGAAGCATCAGCGCCAGCCATGACCGCGCCGCCGAAAATGAAAAGGTGACGCTCAGAGTTACGCCGGCGGGCGGCTATGAGATAGACAGCGTGCGCGTGCTTGACGGCAGCGGAGCTGAGGTGAGCGTAACACGCGAGAGCGAGGGAGTATACAGCTTCACCATGCCCGCGGCAAATGTGACTGCGGCGGCGGTCTTCAAGGAGATCGGCGCGCCGGCAAAGGAATACACGGTGACGGTCAGCGACGGTACGGCAAGCGCCGCCAAGGCAAAGGCGGGCGACAGAGTGACGATAACTGCGGCGTCCCGCCCGGGATATGTATTTGACCGCTGGAACGTGATGAGCGGAGGCGTGAGTCTTGCCGACGACCGCGCCGCAAGAACGAGCTTCATCATGCCCGCTGCGGACGTGGTCATAGAGGCGGCGTATAAGGCAAGCAGCTTCGGCGGCTACGGTGAGGACAGCGGCAAGCCGCTCTACCGCATCACAGTGGAGCAGAGCGAAAACGGCAGGATCAGCGTCAAGCCCACCTCCGCAGAGGCGGGAGAAAAGGTAATTGTCACGGTCACGCCTGACAGCGGTTATGCCGTCGAGAGCGTCAGAGTGACAGACTCAAACGGCAGAGAGATAAATATAAATACAAACAGCGACGGCACATACAGCTTTACCATGCCGGCAGGCAGAGTGACCGTCACGGCAAGCTTTGCCGCTGCGGGGCATGACTGCCCGTCCGCAGTCTTTAAAGATGTGGACGTCAGCCGCTGGTATCACGAGAGCGTGGATTATGTGGTGGCAAACGGGCTGATGCGCGGAGTGTCCGCCGATACCTTCGACGTCAGCGGAACGCTGAACCGCGCGATGCTGGTGACGGTGCTGCACCGTCTGGAGGGCGAGCCTGCGGCGAGCGGAGCAAGCCCCTATACGGACGTGGCGGAGGGTCAGTGGTATACCGCCGCCGTGATCTGGGCGGACAAAAACGGCATTGTAAAGGGCTTTGGCAACGGCAGGTTCAAGCCGCTGGAGCCGATAACACGCGAGCAGATAGCGGCGGTGCTGTACCGTTATTCACGCTTCAAGGGATACGACGTGAGCGCGGGCGAGGAAACCAATATCCTCTCCTATGAGGACGCGCTTGAGATCAGCGAATGGGCGTTTGAGCCGATGCAGTGGGCGAATGCCGAGGGACTAATCACCGGACGCAGCGAGTCCCAGCTCGCGCCGCGCGGCAATGCGACCCGCGCGGAAATAGCGGAGGTGCTCACGCGCTTCTGCAAAAAGTTCAGGTAAAAGCTATCTCCTATTCTCTTCTTTATATACCCCCTGCACAGCAAAGGACGAGGCATAACGCCTCGTCCTTTGCATATTTTCTTTATTCTTCCTCCAGACTGCGCGACCATTCTATTATATCGCGCGCAAAGTGGCTGTCAGCCGCCGCCTGTGCGGCAGCCTCGCTGCCGGAGCGCAGCGCGGCGTATATCGCCTCGTGTCCGGCGAGCAGCGCGCGCGGGTCCTCGCGGCAGCCGTAGCGGTTATACGCCAGCCGCATCAGCGCGCTCATCTTGGCGTAGGCGCCGGTCAGCTTGGAGTTGTCGGCATAACGGAAAAGCAGCTCGTAAAACTCGGCAGAGCAGGTGCTCCAGACCTCCGTGTTGCCGGCTTCGACGGCGTCGCGGGACTCTGACAGATTGCGCCGCAGCTCCTGCAGCGCCGTTTCCCGCCCGCCGCCGCGCAGGATATTCCGCAGCGCCAGCGCGGTGAGGTCGCGGCTGAACTCGAATATCTCCGCCACGTCCCGGTGGCGTATTTCCACAACCTTTACACCGACGTTGGAATAGTATACCATCAGCGAATCGTCGATCAGCCGCGTCAGCGCCTCGCGTATCGGCGTATGGCTGACGTGAAAGCGGTCCTTCAGCTCCTGCAGGGTTATCTTCTGACCGCATTTTATCCGCTGCTCGAGGATATCCTCCTTCAGCGTCTTGTAGAGGTTTTCCGAGAGAGTTTCCTTGGTTATCATGCGTTCCATGCAAAAATCCCCCTTGTTTATATTAGGGTATCATCTGCAAGGGAAAATGTCAATAAAGCGGCGTCCGCTTATAATATTTTCGTGATTTCCGCAATGGAAGCGACCGTGCGATCGGGAATGTCCGAGTCCGCACGGCGGGAGGCAAGACCCTGCCGCACCCAAACGGTGCGCATGCCGAGCCGTGTTGCCGGCAGGATATCGTTGTCGAGCCGGTCGCCGACCATTACGGCGCTTTCGGGCGCGCAGCCCGCCCGCCGCAGCGCGCGGCGGAAAATCTCGGCGTCGGGCTTTTCCACGCCCTCCGCGCCGGAGGCGATAACCAAATCAAAATATTTTTCCATGTCCCAATCCGCAAGCCTTTGCCTGAGTTCCGGCGGCTGATTGGCAATGACGCCGAGCCGGTATTTTTGCGCAAGCTCCGCGAGCACGGCGGCGGTCTCCGGATACGGACGCTCCAGCTCAGCGCGCCATTTTGCCTTTTGCAGCCCGAAAAAAGCAAGCGCCGCCTTATAAGGCTGGTCGCATGCGGCAGCAAGCTCCTCCGTTTTTGCCTTCAGCTCGGACGGCAAAACGGGCGTATTCTCCGTGCTTTCGGCATATCGCGCCTCCATGCAGGCAGCTTCGTCCACCAGCGTGGAGCCGATATCGAAAAATATCCATTGAGGTCTGTCCGCGATACGCTCAAAAAAATAATACTGCGTATTCATAAAAACGCCCTTGCGGCACAAATCGGAAATATCCTCGCGGTAAAGCCATTTTGCGTCGGCAACCTCGTCGGTGAGCGCCTTTTGCAGCTCGACGGCGCCATCGTATTCAAAGAGCCAGACGTCCAAAATATCGTTGAATTTCCGCCCGTTAAAGCTTCTGCCGACCTCGGAAAAAACAAGCGTGCCGCGGCGTCCGCTCAGGTCGATGCCGACCTCCTCCATGACCTCGCGGAGCGCGCCCCGAAGACTGCTCTCGCCCTTCAGCACAGAGCCGCCGACGGCTTCCCATATCAGCGGGAAGCTTGCTCTGCTCGGGCTTCTTTGGGCAATGAGATATCTGCCGCGGCTGTCTCTTATCCAGACGTGGACGACAAGATGATAGCCGCCGTCGGGCAGCTCCGCGCCGCGGACATGCTCGCCGATTATTTGTCGGTTTTCGTTATATAAATCCCAAATTTCCATATCGTTTCTCCTTTGATTTCGGACAAGGCATGAGTTTATTTCAATAAATGCCGTTTGGCGGGGAAATATTGTTTTCGTCAGATTATCGCGGAGCGAGACTTTTGGCGGAGAGGAGGAGCAGCGGAGTGAGCGCACCGGCGATTTTATGTAAATAAAATCGCCGCAAGCGAAAGCAGCTTGCAAGGGCGGGTAGGTATGTGCAAAAGAAGTAAGCTTAACCGATGGGAAAGAGCAAATGTCAGCGGGGTTTACCGCAAAAAGTTGGTAGCGACAGCGAGGCGTCGCGAGGGCGCTTGCAAGCGAGCAGACGAGCGGAGCGAGACTTTTGGCGGAGAGGAGGAGCAGCGGAGTGAGCGCACCGGCTATTTTGTGTAAACAAAATCGCCGCAAGCGAAAGCAGCTTGCGACGACGTGGTCGGAGTGATGTGACTTGAACACACGGCCTCTTGGTCCCGAACCAAGCGCTCTACCAAACTGAGCTACACCCCGTGATATTGACTGCGGCAAAAAGAACACCGCCCGATTATTATATTGCAAACGGGGAGATTTGTCAATACAAAAAATGCCCGTACAAATAATATTGCAAGAAAATAAAATTGTGGTATACTTATCCCGGATGAAAAATATACCCGAACGGGGCGATGAAATGAAGGAAAAGCTGAAACGGGCGCTGAGGCTCTTTCTGTTCTTTATCAAAATAGGCTGCTTCACCTTCGGCGGAGGGTGGAGCATACTGGCACAGATGCAGCGCGAGTTCTGCGAAAAGCGGGAGTGGCTGACGAAAGAGGAGCTGATGGATATCACCTCTGTGGGGCGCAGCGTGCCGGGCATCATGATAACCAATATCACGGTCATCTTCGGATATCACGTGGGCGGCGTGCTGTGCGCCGTTGCGGCGGTGATAGGCGTCGCGCTGCCATCGGTGGCGATACTCGGTCTGATAACGCCGGTGTATGAGCGCGTGCGCGACAGCGAGCTTATCGCACATGCGCTGACTGGGATCCGCGCGGCAGTGATACCGATAATCCTCTTTGCCGCTGCCGACCTGCGCAAGACCGCGCTGCGCGACGCCGCGGCATATGTGATAGCCGCCGCTGCGCTGGCGCTGTGCCTGTTCGTAAAGATGAGCAACGTGCTGATCGTCCTATGCGGCGCGGCCGCGGGACTGATAATAATGGAGGTGCGGAGCCGCCATGCTGCTTGAGCTGTTCATAACGTACGTGAAGATAGGCTTCACCAGCTTTGGCGGGCTTTCCATGGTGCCGCTGATAAACTCGGAGATGCTGCGTCACGGATGGATGACGCAGGAGGAGGTGCTGGACATCGTCGCCATTGCGGAGATGACGCCCGGTCCCTTGGGGATAAACTGCGCTACCTTTGTCGGCACGCGGCTGGCGGGGGTGCTGGGCGCGGCGGTGGCGGTGCTGGGCGTGCTGACGCCGACGCTGACTCTGTGTCTGCTGGCGGCGGTGTGCTTCGAGCGGTTCAAGCAGAGCCGCGTCATGCAAAATGCCTTGTACGGCATTCGTCCCGTGTGCATCGGCATGATAGCCGCCACTGCGATAACGCTCGGCAGGCAGAACTTTTTTGCAGGGAGCGTGAAT
>JAFTDT010000076.1 GCA_017453985.1 Clostridia bacterium | reverse complement strand
GTCAATGCCGTTGACTGGATCACCATCATGCAGCTTACTCTGCAGGCGTGGAAATAGTGAGCTATCAGCATATAAATCAAGCCGGGAGAACCTACGGTTCTCCCGGCTTTTTCGTATGTGCCGCCCTGCGGGGGGCGATTTCTCCCGCACGCTGGCGGCATTTAAAAAGACCTTGTTACGGAGGCATCGTTCCGTAACAAGGTCTTTGCCGCATCGCTTATACCAGCTCGATGATTGCCATCTCCGCGCCGTCGCCCCTGCGGGGACCGATGCGGACAATGCGGGTATAGCCGCCGTTGCGGGAAGCGTACTTAGGCGCGATCTCGTCAAAAGTCTTTTTGACGACGCCCTCCTTGGTGATGAACGCCATCGCCTGACGCTTGGCATTGAGATCGCCTCTCTTGCCGAGAGTGATCATCTTCTCAGCCAGAGGCCGCACCTCCTTGGCGCGGGTCACGGTAGTTTCTATCCTGCCGTTTTCCAGCAGATAAGTCACCATCGCGCGAAGCATCGCGCGGCGATGATCCGTAGGTCTGCCGAGCTTGCGTGTTCCGGGCATGTGTGTTACCTCCTTACAGGTCAGCAGCATGGCGCCGGCGCCCTCGGGCGCCGCGCCGCCGCGTATTTTTATCAGTTATTATCGCTTTCTTTTGCCAAAACAAGTCCCATATCCGCCATCTTTTTCACGACCTCCTCATAGGACTTGCGTCCGAGGTTGCGTACCTTCATCATGTCCTCCTCGGTCGTGTTGACCAGATCTGCCACTGTGTTGATGCCGGCGCGCTTGAGGCAGTTGAACGAACGCACGGAGAGATCCAGCTCCTCGATGGTCATCTCCAGCACCTTGTCCTGAGCGGTTTCGCTCTTTTCCACTACCGTCGTGCGTGAGCCTATCTCGTCGGAAAGCTCTACAAAGAGGCTCAGGTGATCGGTCATTATCTTCGCCGCGAGGCTGATAGCGTCGCGCGCGGAAATGGTCTTGTCGGTGAATACTTCCAATGTAAGCTTGTTGAAATCCGTCATATTGCCCACACGGGTATCCTCGACCGTGTAGTTTACCTTATAGATCGGCGTGTAGATGGAGTCCACCGGGATCAGCCCGATGACTGCCTGCGCCGGCTTGTTCCTCTCGCTGGACACGTAGCCGCGTCCGTGATCGAAGACAAGCTCCATGTTGAACTTCGCGTCCTCCATAAGAGTCGCAATATGATGCTCCGGATTGAGTATCTCGATCTCACTATCGCAGCGGATATCTCCCGCAGTGACCTCTCCGGCGCCGCTGGCTTCTATCGTCACGGTCTTTTCACCCTGACTGTAAAGCTTTGCTATTATCCCCTTCACGTTAAGAACTATCTCGGTGACATCTTCCTTGACTCCGGGAACGGTGGAAAACTCATGCTGGACGCCCTCTATCTTTATTGCAGTCACAGCGGTGCCCGGAAGCGAAGAAAGCAGGATTCGGCGCAGAGAATTGCCGAGGGTAGTGCCATAGCCACGCTCCAGAGGCTCTACAACGAACTTGCCGTAGGAGCCGTCTTCAAGGGTTTCGACACATTCAATGCTGGGTTTTTCAATAGCTATCATTCGTTACCCTCCTATGTGTATTTGTCGCTGCTTCTCCGGCAGCGCGCCGTGTGCGCAAAAGCGCTCGGGCGGCTGCCCCGTCGGTATGCCGGCAGGAAAAAGCGGCTCTATTACTTGGAATAAAGCTCTACTATGAGGTGTTCCTCTACCTGCAGGTCTACCTCGTTGCGGTTCGGAAGATTGACTACCGTTGCCTGCGCCTTGGCGCGGTCAACGCTCAGCCAGTTAAGGGCGGGACGGGAAGCGTTCGCCTCGATGACGCCCTTGATCTTATCCGAATCCATGCTGCCGCTGCGGACCGCGATAACGTCGCCCGGCTTGACCATGTACGACGGGATATTCACCTTCTTGCCGTTGACGGTGAAGTGAGCATGAGATACGAGCTGTCTCGCCTCCGGTCTGCTCATCGCAAAGCCGGCGCGGTACACCACGTTGTCCAGTCTGCTCTCCAGCAGCTTGAGCAGGTTTTCACCGGTGACGCCGGGCATCTTTTCCGCCATCTCGAAATAATGGTGGAACTGGTTTTCCAGCAGACCGTAATATCTCTTGGTCTTCTGCTTCTCGCGGAGCTGAAGTCCGTACTCGCTGTTCTTCTTGCGTCCCTGACCGTGCTGACCGGGAGCATAGCTGCGGCGCACGATGGCGCACTTGTCGGTATAGCATCTGTCACCCTTCAGAAAGAGCTTGTCGCCTTCTCTGCGGCAAATGCGGCATACCGCATCCGTATATCTTGCCATATCCAGTATACCTCCTGTTACACTCTTCTTCTCTTGGGCGGACGGCAGCCGTTGTGCGGGATCGGGGTAACGTCCTTGATCATCGTTACCTCAAGTCCGACTGCCTGCAGCGCGCGGATAGCCGCCTCGCGTCCCGAGCCGGGACCTCTTACGTAGACCTCCACGCTCTTGAGTCCGTGCTCCATAGCCGCCTTGGAGGCGGTCTCCGCCGCGGACTGCGCCGCGAACGGAGTGGACTTTCTGCTGCCGCGGAAGCCGAGTCCGCCGGCGGACGCCCACGAAATGGCGTTGCCCTGCATGTCGGTCACTGTCACCAGAGTGTTGTTGAAGGAAGAACGGATATGCACCTGACCCTTTTCAATATTCTTGCGGTCGCGGCGCTTGGTACGGGCTGCGCCCTTTTTCGCTTGTGCCTTAGCCATTTATTACGTCCCTCCCTTACTTCTTCTTGTTGGCGATGGTCTTCTTCGGACCCTTGCGCGTTCTTGCGTTGGTCTTGGTGCGCTGACCTCTGACCGGCAGCCCCTTGCGGTGACGCAGACCGCGGTAGGAACCGATCTCAACCAGACGCTTGATATTCAGCGCCACCTCGCGGCGCAGGTCGCCTTCCACGCGGTACTCGTGCTCGATAGCTTCGCGCAGGCGGGCGGCCTCGTCCTCTGTAAGATCCTTTACGCGGGTGTCGGGATTGACGCCCGTCTTCTTGAGTATGTCATTGGAAAGCTTGCGGCCGATACCGTAAATATAGGTAAGGCCGATCTCCACGCGCTTTTCGCGGGGAAGGTCTACACCGGCAATACGAGCCATTTAATTACCTCCTGTTTCTTTTAACCCTGCTTCTGCTTGTGCTTCGGGTTGTCGCAGATGACCATGACGCGGCCTTTTCTGCGGATTATCTTGCACTTTTCACAGATGGGCTTAACGGACGGTTTCACTTTCATATAAAGTTCCTCCCTGTTATGCGGCGTCCTTTATTTGGAGCGCCAGGTTATCCTGCCCTGAGTGAGATCGTAGGGCGACATCTCCATCGTCACCTTGTCTCCGGGCAATATTTTGATGTAATTCACACGCAGCTTGCCGGATATGTGCGCCAGTATCCGGTGCCCCCCCGGCAGCTCGACGGTGAACTTTGCATTTGGCAGCGCCTCTATAACGGTACCTTCGACTTCGATCATATCTTCTTTTGCCAAACTGAACTTACCTCCCAGCTTAAACATGTCTGCCGCTTGCGTCAGCAGTCAAAATGATCGGCTCATCCTTGGTTATCAGGATCGTATTTTCGTAATGCGACGACATACTGCCGTCCGCTGTCTTGACCGTCCAACCGTCGGATAACAGCTTTACTCCCCAGCCGCCCGCGTTTACCATCGGCTCTATGGCTATCGTCATTCCGGCGAACAGCCTCATGCCGCGTCCCGGCGGGCCGAAGTTCGGCACCTCCGGCTCCTCGTGCAGCTCTGTGCCTATGCCGTGTCCCACATATTCGCGCACCACCGAAAAGCCATGCCTTTCATTATACTCCTGTATGGCGTGCGAAATGTCGGAGATCCTGTATCCTTCACGGGCATACTTGATACCCTCATAGAAGCTCTGCCTGGTCACCTCTATCAGCCTTTGGGTCTCCTCCGGGACGCTGCCCGCCGTGAATGTGGCTGCGCAGTCCCCGTGATATCCCATGTAGAAGGCGCCTACGTCGATCTTGACGATGTCGCCCTCGCGCACCTTTCGCTTTCCGGGTATGCCGTGGATAACCTCGTCGTTTATGCTGCAGCATATGCTGGCAGGAAATCCCGCATAGCCCAGAAATGAAGGCTTTGCGCCCGCCGCGGTGATCACCTTGTGCGCGGCGGCATTTATCTCCGCTGTGGTGACGCCCGGCGCGATGATCTCGCCGGCTGCCCTGCGGGCAAGCTCGGCGATCTCTCCCGCCTGAGCCATGAGCTTTATCTCATGCTCCGATCTCAGCTTTATCATGAGCAGATACTCAATGCCTTGAAGATCAAGGCGGTCGTTTCCGTGACAGTGCCCTGTCCCGGCACCTCTCTGAGCTTGCCCTGCGCGCGATAGTATTCTATCAGCGGTTCGGTCTGCTCATGATATATCCTGAGTCTTTCTTTCACGACGCCGGGCTCGTCGTCCTTGCGGATCCCGAGCGCCGCGCCGCATTTGTCGCACACGCCCTCCCTGCGGGGCGGGTTGTGCGTGATGTGATAAGTGGTCTGACAATTTGGACAGGTGCGGCGTCCGCACATGCGCTCCTCGATCTCCGCGTCGCTCACCTCGATGGAGAGCGCCGCGTCCGCGCCGCCGATGCCGTCAAGCGCCTCCGCCTGCGCCACCGTGCGCGGAAAGCCGTCAAAGATGGCTCCGTGTGCGCATTCCGGCGCCGCCAGCTTTTCCTGCACGAGCGAGATTATCAGCTCGTCCGGCACCAGCCTGCCGCCGTCCATATATTCTTTTGCTGCCAGCCCCAGCTTGCTGCCCTCCGCTATCGCGGCGCGAAGCAGGTTGCCGGTGGAGATCACCGGCGCCTGCAACGCCTTTTGCAGCAGCTCTGCCTGCGTTCCCTTGCCCGCACCGGGGGCTCCGAGAAGGATCAGCTTCATTGCCGCGCCTCTCTTATTCAAGGAAGCCCTTGTAGTGACGCATGAGCATCTGACCCTCGATCGCCTTGACCGTCTCGAGCGCGACGCCGACCATGATCAGCACGGACGTTCCGCCGATAGCCAGTCCGCTGAGACCCTCGACATTACTCATTATCAGGGGCAGAGCGGCGATGATCGCAAGGAAGATGGCGCCCATCAGGGTTATCTTATTGAGCACCTTGGCGATGAAGTCGCTGGTGGGCTTGCCGGGACGGAAGCCCGGAATAAAGCCGCCGTTTTTCTTCAGGTTGTTTGCGACCTCGATGGGGTTGAACTGTATCGTCGCGTAGAAATACGCGAAGGCAAAGATCAGAAGCACGTAAACGATGATGTACACCGGTCTGCCCTGCTGGAAGGTGTTGACAAACCCCGCCCAGAAGCTGCCCTCACGCGGAGTGAAGAACTGCGCTATCGTCGCCGGAACGGACACGATGGTGGAAGCGAAGATGACGGGCATGACGCCGGACATATTCACCTTCATCGGCAGATTGCTGCTCTGTCCGCCGTACTGCTTGCGTCCCACGACGCGCTTGGCGTACTGCACCGGAATGCGGCGCTCTGCGTTTGTGATATAGATGATGAATGCGATGATGCCTATCGCCATTACGACGATTATCAGCGCCTGCCACCACTTCATCGTGCCGCTCACCAGACCGTTGTAGATGGACATTACCGCCTGCGGTCCGCGGCTGACGATGCCGATGAAGAGGATGATGGAGATGCCGTTGCCGACGCCCTTCTCCGTGATGCGCTCGCCCAGCCACATGACGAACATGGAGCCGGCGGTGAAGGTCATGACAATGACGATCGCGCTCCACCAGTCAGTCCTGATAAGCACGTTGTCATAGGACTTGAGCATTATATAATAGCTGTAGCCCATGACGAAGGACAGCGCCAGCGTGACATAGCGGGTTATCGCGGACAGCTTTTTGCGTCCTGCCTCGCCCTCATCCTTAGCCATGCGCTCGAGAGCGGGAATGGCTATCTGCAGAAGCTGCATGATGATGGACGCGTTTATGCTCGGATACACGCCGAGCGCCAATATCGACGCGGTGGCAAGACCGCCGCCGGAGAGGATATTGAAATAACCCAAAAGGTTGTTGCTGTTTACCTGAAACTGATCGGCGAGCAGCCCTGTGTTGACATAAGGCACGTAGATCGCATGCCCGAGGCGGAACACGATGACCGCCAGCAGAAGAAAGAGCAGGCGCTTGCGCAGCTCAGGTATCTTCCATGCGTTTCTGATAGTCTCGATCATGGAGTCAGATCACCTCCGCCTTTCCTCCCGCCGCCTCTATCTTCGCCTTTGCCGAGGCGGTGATGCCGCTCGCCTTGACGGTGAGAGCCTTTTTCAGCTCGCCGCCGCCGAGGATGCGCACGCCGTCGAGGCGCTTGCTCACCATGCCCTTCTCCGCCAGCAGCTCGAAGGTGATCTCGCTGCCCGCCTTGAAGCCGTTCAGATCGCTCACGTTGAGCTCTGCATAATGCTTGGCAAACACGTTGTTGAAGCCGCGTTTCGGCAGGCGGCGGGTCAGAGGCATCTGTCCGCCCTCAAAGCCGGGACGTACTCCGCCGCCGCTGCGCGCCCACTGTCCTTTATGTCCGCGTCCTGCGGTCTTGCCGTTGCCGGTACCGATGCCGCGACCCTTGCGCTTGGCGACCGCTGTGCTTCCGGGGGCCGGCTGTAATTCATGAAGTTTCATTATCCCTGCCCTCCTTACTTCGTCTCTTCCACGCGGATGAGATAGCTGATCTGTCTGATCTTGCCGCGGGTCTGCTCGTTGTCCGGCTGAACGGTCTCGTCGCCGATCCTCCGGAGTCCGAGAGAATTGGCGGTGGCGATATGCTTCTTAAAGCGACCCGCCAGACTCTTTATAAGGGTTATTTTATATTTCATGATCGCATCCCCCTTATCTCAGCTCTTCCGCGGTCTTGCCCCTGACGGCGGCGACCTGAGCGGCGTCGCGGAGGGACATGAGTCCCTGCATCGTCGCGGTCACGACGTTCTGGGGATTGTTGGAGCGCAGACACTTGGTACGGATATCCCTGATGCCGCTCATCTCCATGACGGCGCGCACCGGACCGCCGGCGATAACGCCGGTACCGGGGGCGGCGGGCTTGAGCAGCACGCGCGCGGCGCCGAACTTGCCGATGACCTCGTGCGGGATCGTGGTCCCGACCAGCGATATCTTCACCAGATTTTTCTTAGCGTCCTCGATACCCTTGCGGATAGCGTCGGGAACTTCGGAGGACTTGCCGAGACCGAAGCCTACGGTCCCGTTTCCGTCGCCTACTACCACCAAAGCCGAAAACTTGAAGATACGTCCGCCCTTGACCGTCTTGGATACGCGGTTGAGGGCGACTACCTTTTCCTGCAGCTCAAGGGCGCCGGCGTCAATTATCTTAGCCATATTAACAGTCCTCCCTTAAAACTTCAGTCCGCTCTCGCGGGCGGCGTCCGCCAGAGCCTTGACTCTGCCGTGATACAGATATCCGCCGCGGTCGAACACTACGTTTTCGATGCCCTTGTCCTTGGCGCGGCCTGCGATCAGCTCGCCGACCTTTTTCGCCGCCTCCTGATTTCCGCCGTACATGCCGAAATCCTTCTCATTGCTCGCCGCCGACGCCAGCGTGACGCCGTTTATGTCGTCGATAAGCTGAGCATAGATGTTCTTGGAGCTGCGGAATACGTTGAGACGGGGTCTCTCCGGCGTGCCGGAAATGTGGGCGCGCACTCTCTTGTGTCTCCTGAGTCTCTGAGCGTTTGAATCAAACTTCTTAACCATTTATGCGCACCTCCCTTATTTCTTCTTAGCGCCGGTCTTGCCCTCTTTATGACGGACAAACTCACCGAGATAGCGGATGCCCTTGCCCTTGTACGGCTCGGGCGGCCTTTTGCCTCTGATCTCCGCGGCAAACTGACCTACCGCCTGCTTGTCGATGCCGGAGACGACGATCCTGTTGGGAGCGGGCACGTCCAGCGTCAGCCCGGGCTTCTCCTCCACGATGACCGGATGCGAATATCCGACCGTCAGCGTGACCTTGTTGCCCTCCTTGGCGGCGCGGTAACCGACGCCCTGGATCTCAAGCTCCTTTTTATATCCCTCGCTGACGCCGACGACCATGTTGTTCAGCAGCGTGCGGGTAAGCCCGTGGAGCGCGCGGTGCTCTTTTTCATCGGTGGGACGGGTGACGTGGATCACGCCTGCGTCCTGCTCGATCTTCATTGCGGGGTGCAGCGCCTGCGTCAGCTCGCCCTTGGGTCCCTTGACGGTGACGACGTTTCCCTCGCCGATCTTGACATCAACGCCCGCGGGGACGGTGATGGGCATTTTACCTATTCTCGACATAAGCGCACCCCCTTACCATACGAACGCAAGGACTTCGCCGCCGACGCCAAGCTCTCTCGCCTTTTTGTCGGTCATGATGCCCTTGGATGTGGAGATGATCGCTATTCCGAGACCCTTCAGCACTCTCGGCAACTCCTCGGCGCCGGCGTATACGCGCAGACCGGGCTTGCTGACGCGGCGGAGACCGGAAATTGCCTTTTCTCTGCCGGACGTGTACTTGAGGGTGATGCGGATGACTCCCTGCACGTTCTCGGGGAGCACCTCGTACTCTTTGATGTAGCCTTCCTCAAGGAGTATCTTGGCGATAGCCTTTTTGACTCCGGAGGCGGGCACATCAACAGTCTTGTGACCGGCAGCGCCGGCGTTGCGGATACGCGTGAGCATATCGGCGATGGGGTCTGTGATATGCATGTTTTCTTCCTCCTTACAGAAGTTAGCGGGCAGCGGTTATTTGCCGGTTTTCTCCCTCCGGGAGCCTGCTCATCACTGTGGACTGGCAGGTTGCCGGGCGGGCTCGCGGCAGCCCCCGCTACTTTTCTCTTGTGCGCCCTCGGCGCACCGGAACGATTTATCTTACCAGGAAGCCTTGCGCACGCCGGGGATCTCGCCCTTGTACGCCAGATTCCTGAAGCAGATACGGCAGATGCCGAAATCGCGCAGATAAGCATGGGGACGGCCGCAGATCTTGCAGCGGTTATAGTTCCTGCTGGAGAACTTGCTGCCCTTCTGCTGCTTTAAAATCATTGCCTTTTTCGCCATAATCTTTTCCTCCCCTTACCTTGTGAACGGAGCGCCGAGGAGCGACAGAAGCTCTCTGCCCTCTTCGTCGGTCTTCGCAGTGGTCGTGAACACGATATCCATGCCGCGGATCTTGTCTATCTTATCATAGTCGATCTCCGGGAAGATGAGCTGCTCACGGACGCCCATGGCATAGTTGCCGCGGCCGTCAAAGCCGTTGGGATTGATCCCGCGGAAGTCACGCACGCGCGGGAGCGCGATGCTGAACAGCCTGTCGAGAAAGTCCCACATGCGGTTGCCGCGAAGAGTCACCTTGACGCCGATGTTCATGCCCTCTCTGAGCTTGAAGTTGGCGACGCTCTTCTTCGCCTTGGTCACGACGGGCTTCTGTCCGCAGATCTTGGTCAGGTCTGCCACCACCGCGTCCAGCACCTTCGTGTTGTCGCGCGCCTCGCCGCAGCCGACGTTTACGGTGATCTTATCCAGCTTGGGTATCTCCATCACGCTCTTGTACTCGAACTTCTTCATCAGCGCGGGAGCTATCTCCTCCGCGTATTTCGTCCTCAGGCGGGGGACGTATTTTTCCTCAGCCGCGTTCTCAGCCGCGGGCGCTGCCTTTTTCTCAGCCATAATACTGTCTCCTCCTGCCTTTTATATTTCCGCGCCGCACTTTTTGCAGACGGTGGTCTTTTTGCCGCCGTCCAGCTTGTGCGCGGGTCTTGTGGGCTTGCCGCATTTCGGGCAGACGCGCATGACCTTGCAGGCACGGATCGGCGTCGATTTCTCGATGATGCCGCCGCTCTCGCCCTGACGGCGCGGCTTGGTGTGGACAGTCGCCACGGAAACGCCCTCCACGATGACGGTGCCCTTGTCGGGCTGCGCGGACAGGATCTTGCCCTGCTTGCCCTTGTCTCTGCCGGAAAGCACGATGACGGTATCGCCCGTCTTGAAATTAAGCTTGTTCATACTTTCCCTCCTTACAGTACCTCGGGAGCCAGCGACAGGATCTTCATATAATCTCTCTCTCGCAGCTCGCGGGCGACCGGTCCGAAGATGCGGGTGCCCCTCGGGGTCTTGTCTTCTCTGATGATGACCGCCGCATTCTCGTCAAAGCGGACATAGGAGCCGTCCGCACGGCGCAGACCCTTGCGGGTGCGCACGATGACGGCGCGGACTACCTCGCCCTTCTTGACCTGTCCGCCGGGGGCGGCCTTGCGGACGGAGGCGACGATCACGTCGCCGATGTTGCCGTATCTGCGGGTGGAACCACCGAGGACGCGGATGCACTTCAGCTCCTTGGCGCCGGTATTGTCAGCAACGCGCAGATATGTTTCCTGTTGTACCACGATGATCCCTCCTTACTTTGCTTTCTCTACGATCTCGACCAGACGCCATCTCTTATCACGGGACAGCGGACGGGTCTCCATCACGCGCACCTTGTCGCCTACGCCCGCTTCGTTCTTCTCGTCGTGGGCCTTGAGCTTGTAGGTGGTGTTGACTATCTTCTTGTACAGGGGATGCGCTTTTCTCTCCTTTATCGCGACGACGATGGTTTTGTCCATCTTGTCGGAAACGACCACTCCGGTCCTGGTTTTGCGGAAAGCTCTGTCATTCATAAACCTTTTCCTCCTTTACCGCTCAGGACCTTGCCGCAAGCTCGCGCTCGCGGATCACGGTCTTGACCTTCGCTATATCGCGCTTGACTTCCCTGATCTTGATCGGGTTGTCGAGCTGGTTGGTAGCGTGCTGAAGTCTGAGGTTGAAAAGGTCCTTCTTCAGTTCTACCAGTTTTTCTCCAAGCTGCGTATCGTTCAGCTCGCGTACCTCTTTTGCCTTCATCATGCTTCGTCACCTGCTTCCTTCACGGTGTCCTCACGCTTTACGAACTTCGTCTTGAGCGGGAGCTTGTAGCCCGCCAGACGCATAGCCTCTCTGGCGACCTCCTCGGGAACGCCGGCGATCTCGAACAGGATCCTGCCCGGCTTTACCACCGCGACCCAGTATTCGGGCGAGCCTTTACCGGAGCCCATGCGGGTCTCGGCGGGCTTTGCCGTAACGGGCTTGTCGGGGAAGATCTTTATCCACACCTGACCGCCGCGCTTGGTATATCTGGTCATGGCGACACGCGCCGCCTCGATCTGGTTGCTCGTGACCCATGCCGGCTCAGTCGCCATCAGACCAAACTCACCGTTGGAAACAAAGTTTCCGCGGGTCGCCTTGCCCTTCATGCGGCCTCTGTGTACCCTGCGGTACTTTACTCTTTTCGGCATTAACATTATTCTGCTCCTCCTTCCGTTGCGGGAGCCTGCGGCTCAGCCGCCTCCGCCGCCGGAGCTGCCGGTGCGGGAGGCTCCGGACGCCTGTACGGCTTGCCCTGCGGACCTCTCGGTCCCGCGGAGAACTGCTTGCGCTCGCCGCCAAAGCGGCTGCCGCCCTGTCTGTCTCCGTCGCGGCGCGGTGCGCGGTCACCGTCGCGGCGCGGTCTCCTGTCGCCCTGCCTGTCTCCGTCGCGGCGATCGCGGCGGTCACGGCGGTCACGGCGCGGAGCCTCGACCGCGGTGGTGCGCGGTCCGCCCGTCAGCACCTCGCCCTTGTACAGCCACACCTTGACGCCGATGCGTCCGTAGGTGGTGTGAGCCTCGGCAAAGCCGTAGTCTATATCCGCTCTGAGGGTCTGCAGGGGAATGGTGCCCTCGTGATAATGCTCGGTACGGGCGATCTCCGCGCCGCCCAGACGGCCGGAAACGGAGGTCTTGATGCCCTTGGCGCCCAGCTTCATTGCTCTGCCCATCGCCTGCTTCATGGCGCGGCGGAAGGAAGTCCTCTTCTCAAGCTGCTGCGCGATGTTCTCCGCGACGAGCTGCGCGTTGAGATCGGGGGAGCGCACCTCGACGATGCTGACGCTCACGGTCTTGCCGATGAGCTTGGAAACCTCAGCCTGCATCTTCTCGATGTCCGCGCCCGCCTTGCCGACGATGATGCCGGGACGCGCGCAGTGCACGAAGATGCGTACCTTGCCGGCGACACGCTCGATCTCTATCTTGGGTATGCCGGCCTGATTGTACTTTTTCTTGATATAAGTGCGGATCTTGTGATCCTCAACAAGGAGGTCGCCCACCTGCTCGTCCTTGGCGAACCAGCGGGAATCCCAACCCTTGATGACGCCCACGCGAAGACCGTGGGGATTTACTTTCTGGCCCATAACTTACCTCCTTGCCTCATTCTTTTTCCGCGAGGACCATGGTGATGTGCGAGGTCCTCTTTTTGATACGGGCTGCGCCGCCGCGTGCGCGGGGCATCATTCTCTTGAGAATGGGGCCGGGGCAGGTGTAGACCTGCGCCACATACAGCTTCTCCGGGTCCATTTCAAAATTGTTCTCCGCATTTGCCCGGCAGCTCTTGAGCAGCTTGAGCAGATGCTCGGACGCCGCCTTATGCGTGTGCATGAGGATCGCCGCCGCCTCGTCCGCGCTCTTGCCGCGGATCAGATCGCAGACGATCTGCACCTTGCGGGGAGAGATGCGCAGATATTTCACATGTGCTTTTGCTTCCATCGTGCTTCCTCCCCTTACTTAGAGGCATTCTTGCTGCCCGCATGACCTCTGAAGGTGCGCGTGGGCGCAAACTCGCCAAGCTTGTGTCCTACCATATCCTCGGTGATGTACACCGGAACGTGCTTCCTGCCGTCGTGCACCGCGATGGTGTGTCCGACGAACTCCGGAAAGATGGTCGAGGCTCTCGACCAGGTCCTGAGGACCTTCTTTTCATTGGAGCTGTTCAGCTCGTTGACCCTTTTCAGCAGCTCGGGAGCCACAAAGGGGCCCTTCTTTATGCTTCTGCCCATTTATCTGTGTCTCCTTTCTTTATTTGCCGTTGCGGCGTCTTACTATCTGCTTATCGGTGCGGTGGTTGTGCTTGCGGGTCTTGTACCCCAGAGTGGGCTTGCCCCACGGGGTGACAGGTCCCGGGCGGCCTATCGGGCTCTTGCCCTCACCGCCGCCGTGCGGGTGATCGACCGGGTTCATGACCGAGCCGCGCACCGTCGGGCGGATACCCATGTGGCGCTTCTTGCCCGCCTTGCCGATGTTGACGTTTTCCTTGTCGATGTTGCCGACCTGACCGATGGTGGCGCGGCAGCCCATCTTGATGTATCTGACCTCGCCGGAGGGCAGGCGCACCTGCGCAGCGGCGCCCTCCTTAGCCATCAGCTGAGCCGCGGTGCCGGCGGAGCGCACCATCTGCGCGCCTCTGCCGGGATACAGCTCGATGTTGTGGATCACGGTGCCGAGCGGGATATTGGCGATGGGCAGGCAGTTGCCCGGCTTGATATCCGCGCTGTCGCTGGAGATTACCTTGTCCCCGACCTTGAGTCCGTTGGGGGCGAGGATATATCTCTTCTCGCCGTCCTCATATCTCAGCAGGGCGATGTGCGCCGTGCGGTTGGGATCGTACTCCAGCGTCATGACCTCCGCCGGCATGTCAAGCTTGTCGCGCCTAAAGTCGATGATGCGGTACTTTTTCTTGTTGCCGCCGCCCTGATGACGGACGGTTATTCTGCCATAGCTGTTTCTGCCGGCATGCTTCTTGACCTTTTCCAGAAGGCTCTTTTCCGGCTTGACCCTGCTCAGCTCCCCGTAGTCCGTGACCGTCATCTGACGGCGGGAGGGAGTAGTGGGCTTATAGCTCTTTATGGCCATAGGTTTTCACTCCTGTTCTTTATTTCGTTTTGCGCCGCGGAGCATGCTCCACGCGGCATACATTCGCGTGAGCCTTATCGCTCACCTTTTAGATCATGGACTCGAATACCTCGATGGGCTTGGAGTCCTCGGTCAGGCGGACTATCGCCTTCTTGCGGGCGGAGGTATAGCCGCTGTTGGCGCCCATACGCTTTTCCTTGCCCTTTACGTTGATGGTATTTACGCTCATCACCTTGACGCCGAAGATCTCCTCGATCGCCTGACGTATCTCTATCTTGTTGGCGCTGCGCGCGACCTCGAAAACATACTTCTTGTCAGCGACCGCCTCCATGGACTTCTCGGTGATTATGGGGCGCAAAATGACGTCATATGCCGTTTTCATTTCGCGTATACCTCCTCGATCTTCTTTACCGCCGCCTGATCGACGATGAACTTGCCGGCGTTCAGGATATCATATGCGCAGATGACGCCGGAAAACGTGGTCTTGACGCCGGGTATGTTGCGTGCGGAAAGCACGACGTTTTTATTGACCTCGGGGGTCACGATGAGCGCCTTGCCCTCGCTGCCGACGGCGCTGAGGAACTTTACGACGTTTTTCGTCCTGATCTCTCCGACGTTTATATTGTCCACCACGATCAGCTCGCCCGCGGCAAGCTTTGCCGAGAGGGCGCTGCGGATCGCAAGGCTCTTCGCCTTCTTATTGACGCTGAATCTGTATGAACGGGGCTTGGGTCCCAGCGCGATGCCGCCGTGTACCCACTGCGGGGCGCGGGTGCTGCCCTGACGCGCTCTGCCGGTGCCCTTCTGACGCCACGGCTTCTTGCCGCCGCCGCGCACCTCGGCGCGGGTCAGCGTGCTCTGCGTGCCCTGACGCTGATTCGCCAGATAGTTCTTGATGTCCTGATGCAGAACCGCCATATTCGGCTCGATGCCGAAAACGCTGTCGTTAAGCTCTATCTCTCCGACTACCTTGCCGGTCATATCGACTACGTTGGTCTTAGCCATTCTCTTTCCTCCTCCCCGTTATCTTCTTGCAGACGCCTTCTGCGGGTTGCTGCTGACGTGCTGCGCCTGCGTGTTCTTGACGCGGTTGAACTTGACCGTGCTCTTTACGCAGACCAGTCCGCCCTTAGGTCCGGGAATGGCGCCCTTGATGGCGATCATGTTGTTCTCCGCATCGACCTTGACCACCACGAGGTTCTGCACCGTCACCTGCTCGGCGCCCAGATGTCCCGCCATCTTCTTGCCGGGGAGCACGCGGGAGGGATCGGTATTGGCGCCCATGGAGCCGACGCTGCGGTGTACGGGGCCGACGCCGTGGGTGTGCTGCTGGGAATGCGCGTTCCAGCGCTTGACGACGCCGGCGTAGCCCTTGCCCTTGCTGATGCCCACTACGTCTACCTTGTCGCCCTCGGCAAAGGTGTCCGCCAAAATCACGTCGCCCACGTTGAAGGCGGAGCAATCCTCAAAACGGAACTCCTTCAGATACTTCTTCGCAGAAACGCCGGACTTGGCAAAATGTCCGCGCATGGGCTTTGTGACCTTCTTCTCTCCGACGTCCTCAAAGCCGAGCTGTACGGAATCGTAGCCGTCCGTTTCCGCCGTCTTCTTCTGCACCACTGTGCAGGGGCCGGCCTCGATGACGGTGACGGGGATCACTTTCCCGCTCTCGTCAAAGATCTGAGTCATGCCGACCTTCTTTCCGATGATAGCCTTCTTCACTGTATTTCCTCCTTACAGGCATTGGTTGAGCGGCTCTGCCTCCCAACATGACCCGCCCGCAGCATATTTGCGGGACAGGGTTGTTTGCTTGCTTTAAAACTTGATCTCGATCTCCACGCCCGCCGGCAGGTTGAGGTTCGTCAGCGCCTCGACGATCTTCTGCGAGGGCTGCTTTATGTCGATGAGCCTCTTGTGCGTGCGGCGCTCGAACTGCTCGCGGCTGTCCTTGTACTTATGGACGGCGCGCAGAATCGTCACGACCTTCTTTTCCGTGGGAAGCGGGATCGGTCCGGATATCTCCGCGCCGGCGCGCTTCGCCGTCTCCACGATCTTCTCCGCCGCCTGGTCTATGAGCCTGTGGTCATAAGCCTTGAGGCGGATTCGCATGGTTTTCATCTCTGCCATAGTTTTTCCTCCTGTTTATACAATGTTTTCTTGGGTCGCCGCCGAGCAAATGCCGCTGCTGCGGATCTGCTCGCCGCCTCCCTTTCGGCGCAGCTTATATATAATGTACTGCTCCGAGGGTCCATTGTACGGCGGAAAGTTTGCCACGGTTCCGTGTGTATCTTCCTTTGGGCATAAATTTAACCGGAGATACACAGAGGTTCCGGTATAAACGCACCTGTTGGTCTCCCGACGGGCTTGCCTGCAATTTGCAGGCAGTTCCGCGTGCTTTGGGGTACGCTGGCGCTTATGCTGCTCTCTGCCGCCCGATTGTCGGACCTGCTCCAGCCGAGTTACCCGCCTCGCGGCGGCAATCTCGGCCTTCATCGCGTTTTCCGTGCCTGCGCACAGGCACAGCTCGCCCACAAAGGCGCTTTTATAATGTATCATGTAAAAAGCGGGTTGTCAAGCTTTTTTTGCTTGACTTCCCGCTTTTTTTCATGTTTTTGCCGAATTTTATCTCAGAAGCCGTTATCCGTCCACTCCTCCGGCTCGTCTATCTGCTCCGGCGGCGTTTCCACGGCGACGCCGCCATGGGCAAGCACGTCGTAAAACTCCGCTATGGTTATTTCCATATACGGCACGAGCCATATCATGAGGATGCCAAAGGTAAAGCTTGCCAGCAGCATCCAGCCGATGAAGCTCAGCTCCAGCACGAAAAGCTCCCAGCGATTGCCGCGCATAAGCTCCTTGCTGGCGCGTATCGCCTCCAGCGCGGTCATGTCGGGATTGTCTATCAGGATGCGCTGTGCCTGACTGTAAGAATATATGGCGATAATGCCGGGGATTAGAAACAGCAGCGACCACAGGAAAACAAGCAGCGAAACGAGCACGTTCAGCCAGATGATGCGCAGAAACTGCTGAAATCCGTCAAACAGCGTGGCGGCGCTGACCGGCAGCCCGCGCTGCAGATGCAGGCAGTATTTGCTGTAACCGAAGCTGAGCACCGCGCTGAAAAGATTGAACAGCAGGACAAAGCCGCTCAGCAGTATGAAGCGGGTGCTGGAAAAATATTCCGCAAGCTGTCCGGCGAGATACCGCGGCAGATCCAGCGAGCCGTTCAGCGCCTCCGCCGGTATGCCGAATGTCCGCCCGCCGCCGCGAAGCTGGATATACAGGCTCAGCGAGGCGGTCAGCAGCATAAACAGCAGCGTTATCAGATATATGCGCGGGGAATTTCTGATGACCGTTTTTGCCTGCTGCTTGAGAAATGCTCTGTTCATGTCCCTGCCTCCTTATTTTGCCCACTCGCCGGTGGCTGCGCACTTGAGATAGGCGTTGATGAAGCCGTCGATATCTCCGTCCATCACGGCGGAGATATTGCCGTTTTCAAAGCCGGTGCGGTGATCCTTCGCCAGCGTATAGGGCATGAAAACATAGGAACGGATCTGGCTGCCCCACTCTATCTTCATCTGCACTCCCTTGATATCCTCTATCTTTTCGAGATTTTCCCTCTCCTTTATCTCCATCAGCTTGCTTTTGAGCATACGCATCGCCATCGCCTTGTTCTGGAGCTGGCTGCGCTCGTTCTGGCACGCCACCACCACGCCGCTTGGTATGTGCGTGATGCGGACGGCGCTCTCCACCTTGTTGACGTTCTGCCCGCCGGCTCCGCCGCTGCGGTAGGTGTCTATTTTCAAATCCTCGTCGCGGATATCTATCTTGATGTCGTCCGTCATCTCCGGCATGACCTCCACGGCGGCAAAGCTCGTGTGGCGGCGACCGGAGGAGTCAAAGGGCGAGATGCGCACCAGCCGATGCACGCCCGCCTCGCTCTTGAGATAGCCGAAGGCGTTCTCCCCCTCGATCAGCAGCTCGGCGCTCTTCATGCCCGCCTCGTCGCCGTCGAGATAGTCCAGCACCTTCCACTTGAAGCCGCGGGAATCCGCCCAGTGCGTATACATGCGGAAAAGCATGCTCGCCCAGTCCTGCGCCTCAGTGCCGCCCGCACCCGCGTGGAAGGACATGATGGCGTTGTTGCGGTCGTACTCGCCGCTGAGCAGCGTGGTCAGCGTCTGCCGCTCCAGCTCCGCGCCGAACTCGGCAAAGCCCTGCTCCACCTCCGGAAAAAGGCTTTCGTCGTCCTCCTCCTCCGCCATCTCGATCAGCGCCTGCAGATCCTCGTACCTCGCCCGCAGCGCCTCATACTTCTCCGCCTTGTCCTTGAGCTGCTTGATGGTTTGCAGCACCTTCTGGCTGTTCTCCGTGTCGTTCCAGAAGTCCGGCGCCGCCGAAAGCTCCTCCAGCTCGCGCACGCGCTCCGCCCCGCGGTCGAGGTCCAGCGCCGCACGGAGCTGCGTAAGCTGCGGCGCCGCCGCCCCCAGCTTCTGCTTTATTTCGTCGTAGATTATCATCGTTTTTCCTCCGAAGCTGCGCTCCGCACGCGGAGCGCGTATATATGATTTATTATTATACTTGATTTTTACGCTTTAGTAAAGAAAAACCGTGCGCCGGCAAATTGACTTTTGCATTATTTTATGTATAATATTTAGTGGTCTTCTTTTTATTTATGTGAAAGGGGCGAAAAAATGAACCATTATGACATCACGATAGCCGGACACAAGCGCAGCCTGCCCATATGCCGCGTGACAGACGATCTGTACATCGGCGCTTTCGTCATCTTCGGCGATGCGCCGCTCACCGTCGCCTGCGCCGGGGCGCTGCTCGACAAGGCGCCGGAATATGATTATATCATCACCGCCGAGGCAAAGGGCATCCCCCTTGCACATGAGATGGCGCAGCAGCATGGCGACGACAATTATTTCGTCGCGCGCAAGGCGTCGAAGCTCTATATGACCGGCGTTTTCGAGGTCAGCGTCCGCAGCATCACCACCGACCGCGTCCAGCATCTGTATCTGGATGCCGCCGACGCCGAGCTGATGCGCGGCAAGCGCATACTGATCGTGGATGACGTGATCTCCACCGGCGAGTCCATTCGCGCGGTTGAAAAGCTCGTTGAGGAGGCGGGCGGCATCATCGTCGGAAAAATGGCGATTTTGGCGGAGGGCGCAGCGCAGCAGCGCAGCGATATAATCTACCTCGAGCCGCTGCCGGTATTCAATGCCGACGGTACGGTAAAGGAATAAGATAGCTCCCGGCGGGCGCACCCCGCCGACACGCCGGTGTGGCGGAACTGGCAGACGCCCGGGACTTAAAATCCCGTGAGGTAACACTCGTACCGGTTCGATCCCGGTCACCGGCACCACGTCGTCGCAAGCTGCTTTCGCTTGCGGCGATTTTGTTTACACAAAATAGCCGGTGCGCTCACTCCGCTGCCCCTCCTCTCCGCAGCAGTCTCGCTCCGCTCGTCTGCTCGCTTGCAAGCGACCTCGCGACCCCTCGCTGTCGCTGCCAACTTTTTGCGGTCTGCATGAAAACGGCTTTTTCTGCCAAAGCCGCAAAAATATTTTTTATACCCTTTTTTAAGGCGCCCGTGTTATGCGGAGTGCTTTTTTACGATACTCCGTGAGTCTTGCGTATTTTATCTTAAAATATTTATTAACTTTGCCTTCGCCTCTTTTAAAAAACCGTGCGGCATGCTATAATTATCTTGAATAATTATGTTCCGCCATCGCCGCGCGGCGGAGCCGCGGAACGGCTTATACCTATATATAATGTGATTTTCGGGATAAAGGAGGCTCGGACATGCTCAACAGAGTGATCGTTACCATCGACGGCTTTGATTACACCGTCATTTCCGAGGACGAGGAGGCGCATATCCGCCGCAGCGCGGAGCTGGTAGACCAGAGCATACAGGAGATCAAGCGCAGCAGCACGCTGGCGTCGCTGCCGGCGGCGGTGCTGGCGGCGATGAACATCGCGGATAAATACTACCGTGTGGTGGACAGCGGCGACGGTCTGCGCGCCCAGATCAAGGACTACGCCGAGGAATGCGCGCGGCTGCGCGCGGAGCTTGCGCGGCTGAAAAGAAACTGACGGGAGATGATCCGAGTTGTCGCTTGAACTCATGAGCCCCGCCGGGTCTTACGAGGGCGTCGTCGCTGCCGTGCGCGGCGGAGCGGATGCCGTGTATTTCGGCGGGGGCGACTTCAACGCCCGCAGAGGGGCGAAAAATCTCAGCGACGAGGAGATCGCCGAGGCGCTGAGATATTGCCGTCTGCGCGGAGTAAAAACTTATATCACGCTCAACACGCTGGTGACCGACCGCGAGCTTTCACGCGCCGCGGAAATGATAAAAAAACTCAACGCATGGGGCGCGGACGCGCTGATCGTGCAGGACATGGGGATCGCCCGCGCCGCGCGGGCGCTGGCGCCGGAGCTGCCGCTGCACGCCTCGACGCAGATGTCCGTGCACAATCTCGGCGGCGTGCTGGCGGCGCAGCGGCTGGGCTTTTCCCGCGTGGTGCTGGCGCGCGAGCTTTCGATGGAGGATATCCGCTTCATCTGCCGCAAAGCTCCGATCGAGATCGAGGTTTTCTGCCACGGGGCGCTGTGCATGTGCCATTCCGGACAGTGCTATATGTCCTCGGCGATCGGCGGGCGCAGCGGCAACCGCGGCATGTGCGCGCAGCCCTGCCGTATGGTGTATTCATTCCTCGGCTCGGCGCCGGATCAGCTCCTGAGCCTCAAGGATCAGAGCTTGGCAAAGCATCTGAATGAGCTGGAGGACGCAGGCGTGACCTGTGTGAAGATCGAGGGGCGCATGAAGCGACCGGAATATACCGCGCTGGTGACGAGCATCTACCGCCGCGCTCTGGAGTCCGGCGCTCCGCCGTCCCGCAATGATATGGAAAAGCTGCAGGCGGTGTTTTCGCGCAGCGGCTTTACCGACGGATATATCACCGGCAAGACCGGCGAGCATATGTTCGGCGCGCGGCGCGAGGAGGACGTGCGCGCCTCGCGCGAGACTTACCGCGAGGCGCGGCAGATATACGAATCGGAGCCGGAGGAGCCGCGGGTGGCGGCGGACTTTTTCTTTTCTGCCCGCACGGGGGAAAATATGGCGCTGTCCTGCATGGACGAGCAGGGCAACACCTATTCCTGCACGGCGCCGCCGGCGGAGCGCGCAGTCAAGGCGCCCACCGGACGCGACGACGTACGCCGCATCATCGGCAAGACGGGCGGGACAGTGTTTTACCCGCGCGACATAAAGGTGGAGCTGGATGAGGGGCTGCGGATACCCGCCTCGGCGCTGAGCGCCATGCGGCGGCAATGCACGGACAGCCTGACGGCACAGCGCCGTCAGCCGCCGCGCCGCGCCGTCGGGAGCTGGCAGCCGGGCTTGCAGCGTCTGCCCTATGAGGGGCGTCCGGGGCTGATATTCTCCTTCCTCAGCACGGAGCAGATAACCGATGATATACTGGCGCTTGCGCCGGAATATATATACCTGCCGCTGCGCGAGGCGGCGGCAAAGGATGCGGAGATACGCCGCCTGATGCAAAAGGGCTTTGCCGTCGCGCCGGTGATGGACCGCGTGATCCGCGACAGCGAATGGGCGGAAACGCTGGAGCTGCTGCGCGGAATGCGGGACATGGGCATAGAGAGCCTTGTCTGCACCAATCTGGGACAGATATTCGTGCTGGAGAGCCTCGGCTTTGATCTGCGGGGCGACTTCGGGCTGAACGTTTTCAATTCGCAGACCATGCGCGAGCTGAAAACGCTGGGGCTGACAAGCTGCACAGTTTCGCCGGAGCTGCAGCTTGCGCAGATACGCGACCTGTCGCAGGTGATGGACTGCGAGCTGCTTGCTTACGGGCGGCTGCCGCTGATGATAACGGAAAACTGTGTGATAAGGCGGCGCGGCACCTGCTCCTGCGGGACCGGCACCGCCGCCATAACCGACCGCACTGGGCGTTCGTTCCCGCTCATGCGGGAGCACGGCTGCCGCAACACGGTCTATAATTCGGAAAAGCTTTATCTGGCGGACAAGATGGAGGATCTCGGCGCTGTGCATATGCGCTGGCTGCGGCTGAGCTTTACCACCGAAAACCGGCAGGAATGTCTGAGCATGGCGCGCGCATATGCGGGAAAGGGGACATCCCGCCCGGAGAACATGACGCGCGGACTGTATTACAGAGGAGTGCAGTGATGGAAGAATGCAGGATAAATATCCGCTTGCTCGAGCGCGGCGGCCGACGGGCGCAAGCGCCCGTCTACCAGACCGCGGGCGCGGCTGCGGCTGACATATACGCCTTCCTTGAGGCGGACGCGGTTATTCCGCCCGGCGGCATACGCATGATACCCACGGGGCTGTGCGCCGCCCTGCCGGAGGGCACGGCGGCGCTGGTGCTGGCGCGTTCGGGGCTGGCGATGAAGCGCGGGATATGCCTTGCCAACGGCGTGGGTCTGATAGATTCGGACTTTCGCGGCGAGATAATGGTCGGGCTGCTCAACACCTCGGCGGATGCTTATACCGTGCGTGACGGCGACCGCATCGCGCAGATCATGCCCGTGCGCGCCGCCCGCGCCGTTTTTGCGCGGTGCGAGACGCTGGATGACACGGCGCGGGGCGAGGGCGGCTTCGGCAGCACGGGCTACGGAAAAGAGGCGGGAGTATGATAATACTTGCGTCGGCTTCCCCGCGCCGCCGGGAGCTGCTGGGCTATATCGCGCCGGAGTTTGAGGTGCGCCCCACCGGCTGCGACGAGAGCTGCGGGCGCACGGACGGCGAGGGACGCGTGCTGGAGCTGAGCATGCGCAAGGCGCTCGCCGCGCGGGAGCATGCCGCGGCGGGCGACGCCGTCATCGCCGCCGACACGGTGGTGGAGCTGGACGGCGAGATATTGGAAAAGCCGCGTGACCGCGAGGACGCGCTGCGCATGCTGCATGCGCTGTCCGGACGCACGCACACGGTCTGCACCGGCGTGGCGATGTGCTTTCGCGGCAAGACCTACAGCTTTTGCGAAAAGACACGGGTCACCTTCTGCCGTCTGCGCGAGGAGCAGCTTGTAGCCTACGTGGACAGCGGCGAGCCGATGGACAAGGCGGGCGCCTACGGCATGCAGGGCGCCGGCTCGTTCATGGTCGAGCGCGTCGAGGGCGACCCCTACAACGTGATCGGGCTGCCGGTCTGCGCGCTGAACAGGCTGTTGTGGGACGTCGGCGCGCTGGGAGGCTGAGCTGATATGAAGCTTTTTCGTTCAAAACTGTTTTTGTTTGCCTTGGCGCTGGTGCTGATCGCCTGCGTCATCATGATTTTTGCCTATGGCACGGGGCGCCCCACCATCGTCACCGACATGCTGGGCGCGGTGGTGACGCCGCTGGAGCGCGGAGTCACGGCGGTGACGGACTGGCTCGGCGGCGTAACGGGATATTTTCACCGTTACCGCGAGCTGGAGGCGGAAAATGCCGAGCTGCGCTCGCGCATTGCGGAATATGAAAAAACGGAGGCGATGTATTACGCCGCCGTGGAGGAGAACGAGAGCCTGCGTGCTCTTTCCGGACTGAGCAGCCGCTATAAGGAGCTTTCGTGGCAGCTTGCGGAGGTGGTATCGGTGGACGCCGAGGGCTTTCAGAGCGCCGTGACGGTCAATCTCGGCTCCGCGCACGGCGTGGAGGCGGGCGACTGTGTGATGACCGAGGATGGGCTGGTGGGCTATGTTTCCGAGGTGGGGCTGAACTATTCGCAGGTGGTGACGATCATCAATATGGACTCGCATATTTCGGCGCGCGTTTCCCGCACGCGGGAGGTCGTAGTGGCGGAGGGCGACTTTCGCCTTGCCGGAAAGGGACAGCTCAAGCTCTCCTATCTCAAAAACGGCGCGGACGTGCGCGCGGGCGATCTGGTGGAGACCAGCGGCGCTGAGAAATATCCCGAAGGGATACTGATCGGACGCATCGCCTATGTGGAAATGGAGACGCACGGCATATCCAGCTATGCGGCGGTCGAACCGCTGGCGGATATAACAAGGCTCAAGAGCGTATTTATCGCCAAGCTGCCGGCGGAATAAACGGAGGCGGGCAATGTCATACAGGAAAAAGGCAACGGTAAAATACAGCGCCTATGCGCTGCTGCTGCTGGCGATATTCGTGCTGCAGAGCGCACGCGGCACGCGGATAACGCTGCTGGGCGGGACGGTGAACGCCATCCCGTTTTTTATCGCTGCCGTCGCGCTGATGGACGGACCGTATCCCGCGGGGGCGCTGGGCTTTTTCGCCGGGCTGCTCGTCTCGATACATTCGTCGGTGCTGGAGGGGCTGAGCGCACTGTATTTCGGGCTTTTCGGCGTCGCCTTCGGCTGGTTCGGCTCGCTGCAGCTCCGCCGCGTGCTGCCCTCCGCCTTTCTGGGCGGCACGGTCTGCCTCGTGGGAGGCTGGCTTTTTAAATTCATCTTTTACTATGCGCTGGTATACGGTGTGCCCGCGGCAGAGGGGCTGAAATGGCTGCTGGGCGAGCTGCTGCTGTCCGCGCCCGTCGGCGCGGCGCTGTTCTTTGCCGTCCGCGCGCTGACACGGCATTTTGCGGAGGGCGAGGAATGAAGAAGAACAGGCTTGCATGGCGCACGGCGGCGCTGTATGTGCTGACGGCGCTGCTGACGGTGACGCTCGGCACCAGATTGGCATATCTCCAGCTCGTGCAGGGCACGCAGGAGCCGGAGCAGCGCGAGGACCGCGTCACCCGCGTCTATACGGAGATCGCCGCCCGCGGGCAGATATACGACCGCAACGGCGTGCAGCTCGTATCGAACTCGCTCGGCTTTGTATTGGAGCTGGACTGGTACGGCTGGGACCGCTCACGGCAGAATGAAGTGATCCTGCGGCTGTGCGAGGTGCTGCGCGAGGCGGGAGTGGAATATGAGGACAATCTGCCGCTGACGCCGCGCGTGCCCTTCGGCTACACCTATGAAAGCACGGAAAGCGCGGCATATCGCCGTCTGCGCAGGATCGTCGGACTGGAGGAGGGCGACGCCCTTGCGCCGCCGGCGGAGCTTTTCGGACTGCTGTGCGATAAATACGGCGTGGACGAGGAGCTGGGGATATATGACAAGCGCACCGTGGTCGGCATGCGGTATTATCTTGAAAGCTGCGAATTCTCCGCCTACAATACGCCGGTCACGATAGCCGAGGACGCGGATATGGACACCGTGGCGCGGCTGGCGGAGCTTTCGGACGAGCTGCCGGGCGTGACCGTGCAGGTGGACGATATCCGCCATTACGAAACGGAATATGCCTCGCATGTGCTGGGGCGCGTCGCCGCCATCTCGCCGGAGGAGTATGCCGAGCTGAAGGACGAGGGCTATGCCATCAACGACACGCTGGGCAAAAACGGCATGGAGCGCGCACTGGAGAAATGGCTGCGCGGTGTGGACGGCAAGCGCGCGCAGGTCGTCTCGCGCTCCACCGGCGAGCTTTTGAGCGAATACATGATAGACGAGCCGGAGCCGGGAGACAACTGCGAGCTGACGCTGGATGTCGGGCTGCAGGAGGTCGCGCTGCGCTCGCTGGAGCGCACGCTGAACGGCATACGCGAAAACGGCGCGCGCTCACGCGACGGCAGCGGCGCCGATGCGGAGGGCGGCGCGGCGGTGGTTATAGACATCCGCAGCGGCGAGGTGCTGGCGCTGGTAAGCTGGCCGACGTACAGTCTGGAAAGCTACCGCGCCGATTTTGCGGCGAACAACGAGGACCCGCTCAAGCCCTTCCAAAACCGCGCCGTGGCGTCGGCGTATCCGCCCGGCTCTACCTTCAAGATGGCGACGGCGGTCGCCGCGCTGGAAACGGGGACAATCTCCCCCTCCACCAAGATACGCGACCTCGGCATATACACGGCTTACGAGGACTATCAGCCGCGCTGCTGGATATACCGTCAATACGGACGCACGCACGGCAATATCGACGTCAGCGACGCGATCAAATATTCCTGCAACTACTTTTTCTACGACGTGGCACACGAAATGGGCATCGAAACGCTCAACCGCTACGCCAAGGCGCTGGGTCTGGGGCAGCGCACCGGCATCGAGCTGGCGGGCGAGCGCGCGGGCAACCTCGCGGGACCGGAGAGCCGCTCCGCCAGCGGCTTGCTCTGGTTCGAGGGCGAAACGCTCTCCGCCGCGATAGGACAGTCGGAGCAGCAGTTCACGCCGCTCCAGCTTGCCAATTACGTCGCCTCCATCGTCAACGGCGGCACCCGCTACCGCCCCCATCTGCTGCGCCGCGTGACCGGCTATCTGGACGGCGAAACGGTGTTTGAAAACACGCCGGAGGTGGTGGAGCAGCTCAATATCACCGCCTCCACCGTGCAGGCGATAAAGCGCGGCATGCGCGGCGTCGTCACCGAGGACGGCACCGCATCCTCCGTGTTCAGGGACTTTCCCATGGAGGTGGGCGGCAAGACCGGCTCGGCGCAGACCACGGCAGACCGCAGCGCCCACGGCGTGTTCGTTTCCTTTGCCCCTTACGACGATCCGGAGATCGCCGTCTGTGTGGTGGGCGAGTACGCAGGCAGCGGCGGCAGCATGGCGCCGGTCTGCATCGACATCTACGATTATTATTTCGGGCTGGGGCTGAATGCACAGCCGGAGGAGCCGGCTGAACCGACCGTCCCGGCGGGCGCGGCGGAGACTCCCGTGGAATAAATGCGGAAAATCCGCGGAAATAATTGAAATTTTATTCCGCCGGTAGTATAATAAAATTTAACTATCAAATGCGTGAGCTATGCTGAGAAAGGGAGGGCTGCATATGGGCATCGTTATCGCCGCCGCGTCCGGAAAGGGCGGCACGGGCAAGACTTCCTTCTGCGCGAACGTAGGCGTCGCGCTGTGCGCGCTGGGGGAAAAGGTGCTGCTCATCGACGCGGACGCCGGACTGCGCAGCCTCGACCTCGTGCTCGGCATGACGGACAGGCTGCTGTTCTCCTGGGCGGACGTGATGGAGGGCAGAGCCTCGCTCAAGGAGGCGGCGGTGCAGCATCCGGTGGTGAAGAATATGCGCGTGCTGACCGCGCCGGCACAGGCGGCGGAGCAGACTGCCCTCGGCGGAGAGCGCACGGCGGAGCTGCTGCGGCGCGCACGCGAGCATTTTACCTTCGCGTTGGTGGACTGCTCGGCGGGCGTCGGCTCGGACATCACGGACTTCTGCTCGCTGGCAGACCGCGCCGTGATCGTCGCCACCGGCGACCAGACCTCGCTGCGCAGCGCGCAGCGCATGGCTGCGGAGCTGGCGGCGGAGGGACAGGAGGACATAAAGATAGTGGTCAATCGCCTGCGGCTGAATATGATCCGCCGCGGCGACCAGACGAACATCGACCGCGCCATGGACGCCTCGGGCATTGCGCTGCTGGGCGCCGTGCCGGAGGACGACCGCGTGATAGCCTGCGGCAACCGCGGCGAGCTGCTGATAATGCACCCCTGCCGGGCGCGCACGGCGTATATGAACATCGCGCGGCGGCTGCGCGGCGAGCGCGTGCAGCTCCTTGAGGGCGTGAAGGGCAGATTTTGATTTTAAATACAGAAGGAGGCGGCATGATTGAACATAGCCATCATAGCGCAGGACAGAAAGAAAGAGCTGGCGATACAGATGTGCATCGCTTATTGCGGCATACTCTCCAAGCATTACATCTGCGCGACGGCAACCACCGGCAAGATGATAACGGAGGCGACGGGGCTGAAGGTGGACTGCCTTCTGCCCGGCGAGATCGGCGGCGAGCAGCAGATAGCCGCCCGCGTCGCTTATAACGAGATAGATTTGGTGCTCATCTTCCGCGACCCGCAGGAGAAATATTCCGGCGAGACGGAGATAAACGAGATACTGCACGCCTGCGACGTGAACAGCATCCCCGCCGCGACCAATGTCGCCACGGCGGAGGTGCTGATACAGGGACTTGCGCGCGGCGATATGGATTGGCGCGAGATAGTGCGCGGCACAAGATAAGGAGAGAGTTTATATGGGACAGAAAATTCAGCGCCCCAAGGGGACGGCGGACGTCACCGTGAGGGAGAGCCACCTCTGGCACTTTGTCGAGGGGACGGTGCGGGACGCGGCGCGGCGCTACGGCTTTCGCGAGATACGCTTCCCCGCCTTTGAGCATACGGAGCTTGTCCTGCGCGGCATCGGCGACACCACCGACGTGGTGCAGAAGGAGATGTACACCTTTGAGGACAAGGGCGGACGCTCCATCACCCTGCGGCCGGAGGGGACGGCTTCCGCCGTGCGCGCTTATATAGAAAACGGGGAAAATCAGCTCGGCACGCCCTACAAGGCGTATTATATCGCCCCCATGTTCCGCTACGAGCAGCCGCAGTCTCTGCGTCTGCGCGAGCATCATCAGTTCGGGGTGGAGTGCTTCGGCTCGCCGGACGCCCACGCGGACGCGGAGGTCATCGCTCTCGGCAAGCATATGATGGACAGGCTGGGCATCAAGACGGAGCTGCGGATAAACTCCATCGGCTGCCCCAAGTGCCGCCCGAAATATTACGAGGCGCTGCTGGCTTATCTGGAAAAGCACCGCGGCGGGCTGTGCAAGACCTGCCTTGAGCGCATGGAGCGCAACCCCATGCGCGTGCTGGACTGCAAGGAGGACGGCTGCAAAAAAATCGCGGCGGACGCTCCGCGCAGCATCGATTATCTTTGCGAGGAGTGCAAGACGCACTTCGGCGTGCTTCGCAGCACGCTGGACGGAATGGGCATCGGCTATGAGATAGATTCCCGCATCGTGCGCGGGCTGGACTATTACACGCGCTCGGTGTTCGAGTTCGTGTCCACCGACATCGGCGCGCAGGGCACGGTGCTGGGCGGCGGACGCTACGACGGGCTGATAGAGCAGCTCGGCGGCGGCAGCATGCCGGCGGTCGGCTTCGGCTGCGGGCTGGAGCGCCTCATCGCCGTGGCGCAGGCTTGCGGCTTTGAGTTCCCGCCCGCGCCCGTACCGGATATCTTTCTTGCCGGCGCGGACGAGCCGGGTCAGGCGCTCGCCTCGCGGCTCACGCAGGAGCTGCGCGGGCTCGGCGCGGCAGCCGAGGCGGACGTATGCGGGCGCGGGCTGAAGGCGCAGCTCAAGCACGCCGACCGCACGGGCGCGCGTTTTTCCGCGGTGATCGGGCAGAGCGAGCTGGATGCCGGCACGCTGCTGCTCAAGGACATGCGCTCCGGCGAGCAGACGCCGTGCGCGATAACGGCAGATGAAATAATAAAACACATAGAGGGGAATGGAAAATAATGAAAAATCCGTTCAGCGGCGGCAGAGTATACTGCGGCAGCCTGAGAGATGAGGACATAGGAAAGCGCGTGACGGTCTGCGGCTGGGTAGCCAAGAGCCGCAACCTCGGCGGGCTGATATTCACCGACGTGCGCGACCGCGAGGGCATCGCCCAGTGCGTGTTCGACCAGACGGAGAACGCGGAGCTTTTCGACCGTGCCTTCGCCCTGCGCACCGAGTTCACCGTGCGGATAAGCGGCACGGTGCGCCTGCGCTCGTCGATAAACGAGAAAATACCCACCGGCAGGGTGGAGATACTTGCGGACGAGCTGGAGATATTCGCCGCCGCGCAGACGACGCCCTTTGAGATAAGCGACGAGATAAGCGTCAACGACGCCCTGCGGCTCAAGTACCGCTATCTCGACCTGCGCCGTCCGTCTTTGCAGCGCAATCTGGCTCTGCGCCACCGCGTGACGCAGCTTGCGCGCCGTTATTTTGATGAGCAGGGCTTTTTCGAGATAGAGACGCCCGTGCTGACCAAGTCCACGCCCGAGGGCGCGAGGGACTATCTGGTGCCGTCGCGCGTGCATCCGGGCGAGTTCTATGCCCTGCCGCAGTCGCCGCAGCAGTACAAGCAGCTTCTCATGCTGGCGGGCTTCGACCGTTATATCCAGATAGCCCGCTGCTTCCGCGACGAGGATTTGCGCTATGACCGTCAGCCGGAGTTCACGCAGATAGATTTGGAGATGAGCTTTGCCGGCGTGGACGACGTCATCGCCGTCAACGAGGGCTTTATTCAGCTGCTCATGCGCGAGATAAAGGGCGTGGAGGTGGAGCTGCCCCTGCGCCGCATGACCTATGCGGAGGCTATGCGCCGCTTCGGCTCTGACAAGCCGGATTTGCGCTTTGGGCTGGAGCTGTGCGATATCAGCGACCTCTGCGCGGGCTGCGGCTTCGGCGTGTTTGAAAACGCCGTTGCCGGCGGCGGCAGCGCCATCGCCATCCGCGTGCCGGAGGGCGGCGAGCGCCTCAGCCGCAAGGAGATAGACTCGTTGGGCGAGTACGTCAAGACCTATCGCGCCAAGGGACTGGCGTGGTACAAGTCGGCGAAAAACGGCGAGCACAGCTCGTCCTTTGCCAAGTTCATGACGCCGGAGGCGCTGGACGCGGTGCTGAAGCGCACCGGCACAGAGCCGGGCGATTTGCTGCTCTGCGTCTCCGATACCGATACCGAGCTGGCGCAGAACGCGCTGGGCGCGCTGCGCTGCGAGGTGGCGCGGCGGCTGGATATGATACCGGAGGGGCGCTGGGAGCTGCTGTGGATAACGGAGTTCCCGATGTTCGAGTACGGCGAGGACGACGACGGCGTGGGCAGGCTCTATGCCAAGCATCACCCCTTCACCGCGCCGATGGACGAGGATCTGGCGCTGTTCGAGACTGCGCCGGAGAAGATGCGCGCCAAGGCGTATGACATCGTGCTGAACGGTACGGAGCTGGGCGGCGGCTCGATACGCATACACGACCCCGTGGTGCAGGAGAAGATGTTCGCGGCGCTGGGCTTCAGCCACGAGGCGGCAAACGAGCGCTTCGGGCATCTGATAAACGCCTTCAAGTACGGCGCGCCGCCGCACGGCGGGCTTGCCTACGGGCTGGACCGCATCATCATGCATATGGCGGGCACGGAGAATATCCGCGACGTCATCGCCTTCCCCAAGGTGCAGAACGCCTCTGACCTGATGATGGACTGCCCTTCGCCCGTGGACGAAAAGCAGCTCCGCGAGCTGAGCATCCGCGTGGAGCTGGAGAAGAAATAAGCGGCAGCTTTGATGCGCAGCCTCGGCGCGAATGAGAAATTCGCGCCGAGGCTTTTTTTGCTGCGAGATGCAAGCCCTGAGCATAAAAAGCGAGCCTGACGGGAAACCCGTCAGGCTCGCAGTGCTTATTCAGCTTTTGTGCTGCTTTTCAGCCGCTTTGATCAGTAACTGAGATAAATCAGTTCTTACCAGGTGCGGTTCGGGAGCAGCTCGATCCACTTCTCGACGCCGTTCTCATCGACCTCGTGCTTGTGGCCGTTGGTCGCTTCCTGGACATCCAGATAGTACCACATAGTCTTGTCAGCATTGTCAGACCAAGTCTTCATGCCCGGCAGGAAAGCTTCCTCGGACTCAACGACGCGGTTGAGGACGCGGTTGATGATAGCCATCGCCTCAGCGCGGGTCAGCTTGTCATTCGGACGGAAGTTGCCGGTGGGATCGCCGGTGATCCAGCCGTTCATAGCAGCCTTGCTGATCTCGATCTTGCCCCAGTGGCCTTCGATATCGGCAAAGTCAGCATTCGGTACGGCAGTATTCTTGGTGTCAAAGCGAGAAGCGATAGCCGCAAACTCAGCTCTGGTGATGTTCTCCTGCGGACGGAAGGTGCCATCCTCATAGCCGTTGATGATGCCCATCTTAGCCATGGTGGAGACAGCCACGTTGAACCAATCGCCGTTATTTACATCGCTGAAGCTGTTGGTCGCAGTCGTATTCTCATTGCGGACCTGCTCGCTCAGCAGACGGTAGAAGATGGTCGCAACCTCGGCGCGGGTGATGTTGTTCTTCGGACGAACAGTGCCATCCGGATAACCGAGGATGTAAGCAAAGTGCTCAGCATCAAACACATCGGGGGTCTCGGTCTTCTTCCAGCCGGCGTAAACGGTCTTGTTGCCGTCCATCTCGATCTTCTCGATCTTGTTCTTCAGATCAGCATCGCTGTACCAGCCGTCGAAGGTGTAGCCGGCGCGTACCGGGATCTTAGTCAGGGTAACAACGCTGCCCCTCTTAAATCTCTCGCTGCCGATGTTGTTGCCGCCGTTGGTCTCATAGGTCAGCGTGTAGGTACTGGAGAAGTTGTCATCCGGTCCGTACGGATTGACAGGTCTCTCGGTGATCTTGATGGTGTACTCGACAGACTCCTTGGTGTAGGTGCCCTTGTGAGTCGTGTAGCTCACCTTGTAGGTGCCCTCGTAAGGAGCATCGACCTTGCCGCTGATAACGCCGGTATCCTCATTGAGGGTCAGACCCACAGGCAGAGTGCCCTCGATCTTGTACTTACCGCCCGAAGTGCCGCCCTGCTGACTCGCAGTGACAGGCGTGATGTTCTCACCGACATAACCGGTGATGTTGCCGGCGGTGACGGAGGTCGGCTCGGTCTCCTTGTCAGGATCGTATACCTTGAAGGTGACGGTAGTCGTAGCAGACTCGCCAACCTGATCCGTAACAGTCACGGTGAAGCTGACATTCTCCTCAGCGTCGGGAGCGGTGCCGGTGATGGTGCCGTCCGCATTCAGCGTCAGCCACGTGGGAAGACCTTCCGCCGTGTAAGTGAGGCTGTCGCCAAGGTTCGTCGTGGTCGGAGTGAGCGTGACAGCCTCGCCGAGCTTGACATCCTTCGCATCATAAGCGAGGGTGGGATCGGTGGCGGGAACGGTGATCGAATACTCGATCTCTATCGGATCAGCCGCATTGCCGTCCGGATCGGTGTATCTGACAGTGATCTTGCCGTCGCCCGCAGCATTCGGCTTGCCGGTGATCGTGCCTTTGGTGGTGTCAATAACCAGTCCGCCGGGGAGACCATCGAATCCCCATGTGCCGCCCGTCTTGCCTTCTTCCAGCTCAAGCTGAACGTTGACTTCATCTTCCGTGGTCTGCTCTATCTTGCCAACCGGCTTGATGACCGGCTTTACGGAGGTGGGCTGCTCAACAGTCCAGTTGTATGCCGGGGACTGAGTCGCCATACCGCCTACGGTGTAAGTAACTTTATACGTTCCGCTGGGGGTCGTGCCGGTGGGAGTACCGGAAATCACGCCGCTAACCGGATCGATCGTTACGCCCTCGGGCAGACCGGTCGCAGACCATTCGCCGCCCTCGGTGCCGCCGGTCTGAGTGGCAGTGATCGGAGTGATCGCCTCGTCCTTCTTGGCGGTGATGGGACCGGCGCTGACGGAATCGGCAGAAGTATCTCCACCCGAAGCCTCACCCGGGATAACGATGAGACCCTCGACAGCAGCTACCTGCACTGCCGGATCGGTGAGGGTGGTGGGGAGCCAACTGGCGCCAACATCGCCCTTGTCGTCGATAAACGCCTCAACAAGGAGGGGGAACTGATCGCCTTCCTTTGCAAGCAGATTTGAGAATTGCAGCTCAAAATGGTAATACTTATTCCCCTTCTCATCCGTCTTGACAACAGCTCCGGCCTCAGCCATCGCGCCAGATCGGAACTTGAAGATATTGTTCGCCTCTTCATTCTCCATGTTGGTCTTTGCGACATAGTTCTTAACAGCATTACTTCCCGTAAGAATAGAAGCATCTCCGCCAGCCACAACAGACACACTGTTTACCATATTATCCTGACTAATGTATGCCGGAGTCTTATCATTTTTGAGCGAGGGCTTGATCGTGAAGACCAGTCCGCCTCCACCCCATCTCCGGTCCGCAGTCTTGCCATCCCAGGCTATGCGGATACCAACATACGCATTATAATACGCATATCCTTCAGCAGGATCCGCCCAGCCTCTCGGCTTGCTCCCCTTCTCAACATCCGTTTCTACATTTGTCTTGAAGGTAATAACTTTGATTTCTGCCGTGCCGAGTTCCTGCGTTTCCGTGTAATCATCTTTCAGGCTCGCATCCGCAAAAACGGAGGTGAGGGAAAGCGAAAGCACCATGACAAACGCAAGAAGCAAACTGAGTTTTTTCTTCATCGTACCATTCCTTTCATTGTTCCATAGATTTGAATAATTTATTTGCTTTACGTCATCCGCGGAGGACATCCGCGGATGACATACTGCCAAAGTTTATAGGAGCTTCTGCACGCTTATTTCCACGCCTGCAGCCTCAGCCTCATGATGATGATCCAGTCGTTGTCGTTGACCTTGGTATTTTCGCCGACAACGTCGGTGGTCTTCATATCGCCCATCAGCATCCACAGATTGTAGCTCTCATTATTGACCTTAAAGTTGGTGAACATGCTGTCCGTGGGCAACACATCATCAGCAGTAGTGCCTATCAGCCTCCAACGCATGATGTTGATCCAGTCGTTGTCATTCATGAAGCCGTCGAGATTGATATCACCGGGGGTGACAAAGGCAAACTCGGATCCGTTTTCGAAGGTGACCTTGATGACGCCAACAGCCTTGGAGGTGAAGGTGACGCCGATCTTGCCGCTGTCGATCTTTGCCTCGAGCTTATCCATGTACTTGGTGATATCGGTCTTGCTGACATCCTCCCAGCCGTTTCTGGTGTAGCGCTGGTAGGTCGCCTTTTCGAGTATGCCGTTGACTCTGGTCACGTTAGCCGCATCGCCCGCAGCATAATCATCGCCCAGCTTGACATAAACAGTACGGCTGGTGATGCGCGGATCGTAACCCTCGGTCAGAGGCTCATTGGTATCAGCATGACTATTGCCGACCGGACGCAGGACCTTGAGAACGCTGATATCAAGACCTCCTTCGTCGGTGAGCTTGATGTCCTTGCTCTCGAAGTCAAAGAAGAAGGTGACGTCGTATGGTCCCTTGCCAGTCACGTCAGAGCCGAGGATCGTGCCGGTGGGCTTGCCGAAAGAGGCGGGATCGGAGGAAACCCAGTCGCCGGGCAGGTCATGCGCGCTGTCCGGACGCACATTGGTCGTATCCTGCACGGTGTAGGTCGCCTGACCCATGGGGCGATTGTTCACCTCGTCCCACTTGTAGCCATCATTGTACTTGATGCCGATAACAGGAAGCTTCTTGTCGGCGGCATCGGTGCCGGACCAGTAGCCGTTATCGATATGGAAGGTGATGTTGACCTCGAACTGATCCGGAACGCCATCCTTGTCGTCATCAAGATAAGAAATGACCTCGATGGGACCGCCCGGAGTCGTGGGATCGGTCGGCACCTCACCAACGATGTAGTTGTTGCCTCCGAGGTCAATGATCTTGTCGCCCGGCTTGGGATCGGAGGGGTTGCGCGGATCGTTGGGATTTACGGGGATCTCGTTGCCGGTATCGCCGTCGATATACACGTAATTGCTGAAGGAGAAGGTGAACACGGCTTCGTCGTTATATCCGTAGGTGGTGACAACGCTCTGGATCGGCTTGGGATCGATCCACACGCCGGTGCCTGCCTTGGAGCCCTTCTTGGGCGCTGCGCCGGTAGTGCTCGGAATCTTGGTGCTGAACTCATTCCAGTCGATCGTGCCCGCCGGCTTGCCGTCGGTGCCCACGACATACTTACCGCCCTGCATGACAGGAACCTTTTCCGTCTTGTCAGCGTCATTGCTGCCGTTCCAGTAGCCGTTTCTGATCTTAAAGGTAACCTCTTTGAGGAAGAAATCGGGATATTTGCCGTCGGTGGACGGATATGTCGTGACCTTGACCTCGTTATCATCATCGGGAGTCGAAGCGATATCCGTGACTATGTAGGTCTTGCCGTCGGTTCCGTAGACAGGCGTGTTGAGCGTCGGAGCCGTGCTCGGATCCGGGTTGCTGGGATTGTTCGGGTCGAGCTCGATGCGCGCTCCGGTCTCTCCGTTATAGTAACCGTAGGTCACGCCCTTGGCGTCAAGAGTATACTTATAATTATAGGTCTTGACGGTCGTGGTGAGGTTATCGGTGGTGTTGGGTGTCTGCGGAGTCGCCGTGGCGGGGGACAGAGACCACTTACCTGTCGTCAGCCTCTTCAAGCCGCGCACGATGTTGCTCTCAGCAACGCTGGGGATGTCGGTGCTCTGGAGCTTGGCGTTTCCGCTGTCGTCAGAGACAAGCACGACCTGCTTGGTGGTGCCATCCGGAACCTTCCACTTGCCGCCTTCGCCGCCGTCCAGCTCGAAGTTGACAATGACCTTGGCATAGTCGGGGGTGGGGATGGGATCGCCCTCGTCGTCCACGGGATCGGGAAGCTTATGCTCCGCCCAGACCGCATAGAGCTTCTGCACGGTCGGATCGGTGAGGGTGTATTCGCCGCCTACTGGTCCCATGTCGGCGGGGAGCTGGCTCCTGTCGGTGATCAGCGAGGTCTTCTGCTCCTTGCTCCAGCCGACCAGCACGGCATTCGGCTTGGTGCGGTCGCCGACCGGAGGCATCGCAATCTTGTCGCCCTTGCCGAGATCATCGACGTCGGCAGGCACGGTGCCGGTACCGCCGTTGAGGTCAAAGCTGACCTTCGTGGGGATTGTGACGGTGGCGGGAGTCGTTCCCCAATAACGGTTGACTTCTGTTGCCACATCCGTCGGAACAAAGCTTGCACTTGCTTTTCCGTCAGTATCCACAAACAGATCAACCACTATCTGGAACTGATCGCCGGGCTTGCCCAGCAGGTTCGCCACCTCAAGCTCTATCTCATAATAATAGTTGCCCGCCTCGTCGGTCATGTAATTATTGACCTCATTCGCAGCAACAAAAAAGCCATTGCGGAATTTGTAAATCTTCTGCGTCTCTTCATTCTCCATGTTGCTGCCGGGAGTATACTGATACACCTGATTCGCAGTGTTAAGTGCTATTTGACTGAACGAGGTTGTCTTTACGTTAGCCGCCATGACTTGCTGAGCAGTCTGGGTTCCATAGGCATTGTAGGGAGCCAAGCCGGTCACCACCGACGGCTTTACCGTAACGACCAAGCCGCCGCCCGCAATGCGGCGGGTCGGGGTCTTGCTCGACCAAGCAATCCTGCCGGCGAGGTAGGCCGTATAGTAGGCATAGCCGGCGTCCTTCTGCGCCTGGGTCAAGGTCGGAAAGCCTCTGGGGTCGCGGGAGAGCTTTTCGACCCTGTAATCCTGACTCTTCTGGTCGGAATCGAAGAGGACGACCTTGACGTCGGTATTCATGCCGTTGATATCAAGAACATCCGTCTCAGTGTATTCGCTCTGCTTAACAGCGAATACGTTCACGCACAGCGACAGTACCATTGCTACTGCCAGCAGCATGCTGAGTAATTTTTTCATAGTTTCCATCCTTTCATATTATTTATTTTCTTTCTGCCGCGGGCAAGCCCGCGAAGCCGATCACCGCCGAGACGGTCGATCTCACCCAAATAAGACAACTGTCGCCCCGGAAGCGTGTCACCCACTCCGCCGGAGCCATAATTTCTGCCTGCCGTGCACCCCCAACACAGTTATCGGCATTATTGTAGTTCATATCTATTTGTAACACATTCTGCAAAATAAATCAATATTTTTTTCGCAATTTTATTAAAAAATTTATTGCCAAATCCATGGAGACATTTACATGCCGCTTTGCGGCCGGCAAATTTCGGCTGATTTGCAAGGCGGAAAGGGGAAAATCATGGAAAATAAAGGATCAAGCCGGGCTGGATTTCGGTCAACCGTGTCCGGGCGGAGGCTCGGTGCGGCGGGAAGGGCGCTGTTGCTGCCCTCTCAGGCGCTGCACGCCAGTTCTCCCAGAGGGAGAGCCAAGGAGGAAGGCTTGCGGGGCGCTCCTTATTTATCCGCCTGCGGGCGCGCCAGCTCGCGGCGGTACAGCACTATGCCCGCCACCGCCGGCAGATATATGCACAGTCCGACGATGAACGCCAGCTTTGGGAAGATATTATAGGCAAAGCCCGCGATCAGCGAGCCGAGCGCCAGCCCGAAGGCGTTGACCGAATTGTAAAAGCCCATCACCAGATTGCTGTTCGAGGAGTCGGCGCTGTCGGCGACAATGCCCTGCACCAGCGGCAGCTTGATGGCGACGACGGTCTTGAGCATTATGTCCAGCGCCATCAGCGGTATTTGCGCGCCGATCAGGATCATCGCCAGCATCACGCCGCAGCCCACGCCCATGACGATGGTGAGAGAACGCTTTACATCGGTCTTTTTCACGATCCACAGGCACAGCGTGCTGTTCATCACCAGCCCCGTCACGCCGGTGATGGCGCGCAGCGTGCCGTTCCACGAGCTGCCGAGCCGGAACACGTTGGCTATATAATAATTGAAGCTCTGGTCGAAGATGGACGCCGCCAGATTGGAGAAGGTCAGCGCCAGAAAGAGGATCACCATGCGGCGGTCGAGAAAGCTGCCGCACTGCCTGAACACGGCGAAGGGATTTGCCTGCTTCAGCAGCGTGCCGAGCGGCATGCCGCCGGGCGCCGCGTCGCGCTTCAGCAGCAGGAACGCCAGCAGCCCGCCGATGCTCATCACCGCGATCTGCGCGTAAAAGGCATAGCGCAGCGCCAGCTCGCCCAGCAGCCCGCCGATGAAATAGCCGAACGCCGTGGAGGCGCTCTGGATCGCCGCGCGGACGGAGAGATTGCCGGAGCGCTCGCCCTCCGCAGAGGTGTTGACCACGTAGGTCAGCGCACAGACCTGCACCGTAACGTACATGCAGCCCGCGCACAGGCGCGCCAGTATCAGCGTCAGCTCGGTGGTGGCGTTGCAGAACCAGAGCTGCGACAGCGAATAGCCGAAGCAGCCGACAGCCAGCACGTTTTTGCTGGAAAAGACGCTGTTGAGCTTGCCCACCATCGGGGAAAGCAAAAACACCATCAGATTGGTGCAGGCGTTAAGCACTCCGAACATATAGTCCGGCATTTCAAGCTCCATGAGCAGCCGCGGCGTGACCGGATGCACAAAGCAGGCGCCGGTACTGAGCACGGCGTTGATGGCAAAAAATATAAGCATCAGGCTCCGTGCGCCCGATGCGCGGGAATTGCTGCGGCTCAAGGCTATCCCTTCTCTCTACCATGGTAGTCAGTATATTTTCAATTTTATGATATCATTTTTCTTTCTAATTGTCAATGTTTTTGCGTAAGATGCTCTTCCTTGAGCGGGATAACACGCGCCGCAGCCACAGCACTGTGGGCGAGGTCACCGCCGCGCCTCCTCCAGCATGACCGCGCCCTCGCACACGAACAAGCCCGCCTCGCGGCGCGCTCCACGGTCGCGCAGAAGCCTGCACAACGCCTTTATTTTCGGATTTTCACGGCTGTCTATGCGTTCCATATGCCAGCTTTCTCCCCGTAAACCGTGAGATTATCTTTTAAACAATGTAAACGATATCACAAGCGGATTTGAATTTCAAGACGCTATT
>JAFTDT010000075.1 GCA_017453985.1 Clostridia bacterium | reverse complement strand
TGAGCATAATAAAAACAAGAGGCGCGCCTTGACCCTTTTGGTCGGGGCTCGACGCCTCTTGTTTTTTTGCCCCTTACGCACTCGCATGCGAAATGGATGGACGGATGTGTTGGACGCGAGCGCGCATAAGCAGCCGCTCCACCATTTCTGCGGTGTACCCGCGAAAATGAAAAATGCCCCGCCTCCGCAGGTAAGAGAGGCAGGGCGGGAAAGGGGGTCTTTTACGCTGTCCTCCGCGCTATATATACCACTGTATCGGCATATATGTAAAGGTATAGGTGGGATTAGTTGTGTGATACTTGCCGTAAACGTAGGTCATGGAGCCCCAGTTGACCGTATTGGTATAGCCGAGAGTGTCGAGCGTGCCGATGTACTGCCGGAAAGTGCCGACGCCCGCGGGAACGTATACGCCGCAGCCGAAGGTCTTGACCGTCACGCCCGCGTACCAGCTCTGATGTCCCTCGTTGTACATCTTGAACAGCGCGTTGGCAACGTCCATATTGCCCTTGCTGTGTCCGATGAGCAGGGAGGGTCTTGCGCCCGCCGCGTAGAGATCGACCAGCTTCTGCGAAGCCGGCTCCTCATAATACACGCCGGCGACGTTGGAGGGTCTGCCGATGAAATAGCCCTGCGTGCCCTCGGTGTAGATAGTGCCGTCGCCGTAGCCCACGACGATGCCTGCCACGGGCTGATTTTTGATCTTCGCCACGTGCTTGGCAAACGCCGCCGTCCCGATGACGCTGCTGCCGACGCCGGCGATGGTGACTATCTGCACGTCGCCGTCTATGACCATCTGCTCTGCAGCCGCGCCCGTGTAAAACACGTTGTTCGTCGGGGTCATCACGACGACGCTGCCCTTTTCAAACGCCTGCGCCAGCAGCACGCTTGTCTCCTGCGAGGTCAGGCAGCCCGTGTTGTAATAGGTCGAGTCCGCATATCCCGCCGCCGCCGGAAGCGACAGCAGCATCACCGCCAGCAGCACTGCCGCCAGCTTTTTGCCGAGTCTGCGAGTCTTTGCCATGGTATTTCGCCTCCCTTTTCAGTTAATATGAACAATGTTCATGTTCGGATGATAGCATTTTTCGTGCAGCTTGTCAACAGGAGCGCGGCGCACGAAAACGTCCCTTGTGCCGCCGCAGGCGCAAAACTTCCGGCGGCAGGAGCCTTATTCGCGGCAGACTTCCCGAAGCGGCGCGGCGGCAGGCAAATATTTAGAAAGCTTTTCCGTCGGCAAAAAAACTGCGGCGGACACATGTCCCGCCGCAGCTTGAGAGCGGCGGCAAAGTCGCCGCTCATCAAATCGAAGCCGCTGCGCTGGGCGGGGGGGTGAGGTTTTGCGCTTCGCTTCCCACACTCCCTGCGTTCGCACAGACGCTGCCTGTCAAGGTGTTTTTTCCCGTGATACGTGCTCCCGGAAAAACGATTGGTTAAGTTTTAATATGTCCTGAATTGCATGCTTACTTATATACGTTTGTCTACAGTATGAAACTGCGGCGGACACGTGTCCCGCCGCAGTCTCGCACCGTACCGATGCTTACTTCAGGTTGTTCTCAGCCTGCTGCACGAGCTTCTTGACCATCTGGCCGCCGATGCTGCCTGCCTGCTTGCTGGTCAGGTCGCCGTTGTAGCCCTCGTTCAGGTTGACGCCGATCTCACGGGCGGTCTCCATCTTGAACTTGTTGAGAGCTTCCTTCGCGCTCGCGCTCAGGTTGGATTTATTGCTGCTGTAATTGGAATTGGAATTAGCCATTATTTTTTCTCCTTTGTTTGAAGTTTACAAGCATAGTATTTGACAGGAGAAAAGGATTATTATATGCAATTTTTTCCTAAAAGGCATCCAGCAGCAAAAGTGCGGCGGCGAGCATCATTTTCTGCTCGATGGCGCCGTTCAGCGCCGAAAGATCCAGCTCCCGCGGCTCTGCGACGCCGCCGCTCAGCGTCGTCAGCTCGCGTTGCAGCGCCGCCAGCCCGCCCCGCAGCGTGCTTGACGGCGTGACAGTATCGCGCGAGGAGAGTCCGCAGGTCACGATCTGCCCGGCACGGCAGCTTGAGAGCGTACCGCATGCCGCGTCGCCCTCGGCAATGATGACGCGGGCGCTTGCGCCGCGCCGCGGCGCGCTGAGGCAGACCAATACGTCCGGCTCGTCCGCCGGCATGCCTTCTATGACCCGCGCCTGCGCGCCGCGTCTGCGCAGCGCCTCCTTCAGCGCACGGACAAAGCCGCCGCTTCCCTCGCCGCAAACGGCAATGTCAAACATTTTCCGTTCATCTCCGTTTGTTTTTCACATAGTTTTGCCGGAAAAACAGGAAAAATACGCATGCGGAAGTTTTGCAAAGCACGGCGCGACGCCCGTCTGCATTTCCGCGCATGACTCGCCGGCAAAGCCGCCTCTACTTTTCGTAATCCTTATAATAATCGTACCCGCAGTTCGGGCATCGCGGCGCGTCGAAGTCGTGCTGCATGCCGCAGCGCGGACAGGCGCGCTGAGGGATATAGTCCTCGTCCGCATCTTCCTTCGCAAGCGCGGCGGAGAACAGCTCCAGCTTGCCGCAGCGCGGGCAGGCGAAAAAATCGACGGTCAGCGCGCCGGCAAGGAACTGCCCTAAATTGCCGAAAAGTCCGACGCGACCGAGCTGTATATCCTCGCTTTTGATAAAGTTCATTTCCGTGCCGCAGCGCAGGCACGCAAGCTTTCTTTCGCTCATAAGCCTCTCCTTTTTGCGTTTTTGCTTTTTTCGGGCGGCTTGCCTGCTCCCGCCGCAGCCGCCCCGACAGGCCTCCGCCGGCGGCGCTGAATGCGCCGCCGGCAGGGATTTGCCTCAGTATATCCGCGCTTATTCTTCGAGGTTGAGGATATAGCTCCCGCTCTCGCCCAGCACGGTGGTGGGCAGCTTGCCGTCCCACTGCTTGATCCAATAATAATCTATGAGCTGCTTTGTCAGCGCCTCGGAGATGCGCTTGTTCATCTCCGCCTCGCGCTCGCCGGCGTAGAGCGAAGCCTCCGCCTGAATTTTTACCACCTCAAGGTCTGCCTCCGCGGCGATGACCGACTGCTCCGCCTCCGCCTTGGCGGCGATTATCGCGCGCTCCGCGATGGCCTGCTCCTCCATCGTCTTCTGCGCCTGCTCCGTCTCGGCGGTCAGCTTGTTCTGCGCCGCGACCTGCTTTGCCTCGACCGCGTTGGTAAAGGCGTCGGTAAAGTCGATGTTCTCCACGGATACGGAGACGATGATAATGCCGTAAGGCTCCATGTCGCGGCGGGTGTTTTCCGCGATGCGCTCCGACAGATACTCGCGCTGGGAGACGAGGCTTTCCGCCGTGTAGCCGGCAAAGACCGCCTTGGTATTCTCCTGAATGCGCGGGAACATCACGTTGTCATAATAGCCCTGACCCACCGTGCGGTACAGCTCCCGCGCCGTAGTCTGGTCGATGCGGTAGTTGACGGACATCAGGAGGTCTACCTGCTGGATATCGCTGGAGAAGGCGGCAGTCTCGATCTGCACGCGCTGGGTGCGGTTGTCCATGGTGACTACGCGCTGCCACGGCAGAACGAAGTTGATGCCGGCGTCCAGCGTGCGGCTGTTTACCGCGCCGAAGGTGGTGAGTATGCCGGTATATCCCGTCGGGACGACGCCGATGCAGCTTATCACCAGCAGCACGAGCGCCAGCCCCGCGCCGATAAAGGCGGGAAAGCGTATTTTGCGGCCGCGCTCCGCGGAATTGAGTGCAACGGTAACAATAATGCCCAGTGCCAGAGCTGCAATGCTTAAAATAATCATCCTTACCCCTCCTTAATTCAAAAGCTTGTTTGTTTCTGTCCGTATATCGCTTACGCCTTGCGCAGCGCCTTCAGCAGCGCGCCGAGCTTGGGCGGAGTGCCGTAGAGCAGCACGCCCATGCGGTATATCTTCGCCGCCAGCATACCGACCAGACCCGTGCCCGCCGCCAGCAGCGCCACAGATATCGCCACCTCATACCACGGCACCGTGCTCATGGCTATGCGGGTGAACATCGCCATCGAGGAGGTGAAGGGGATAAAGGAGCAGACGCGCATCAGCACGTTGTCCACGTTGCCGCTTATCATATTCGGCATCACGATCACAAAGCCGATGACGAACAGCATGGTTATCGGCATCACCAGCACGCTCACGTCCTCCGGCTTGGAGGCGAGGGAGCCGGCCGCACCGTACATGCAGGCGTAGAGCATGAAGCCCAGCAGGAAGAATATCAGCATATATGCCAGCAGCGCCGGCGGCATGCCGAAGATGGAGGAAATGATGGAGCCTCCGCCCCAGTACTCCTTGTTCACGCTGTAAAACAGCACCGCCGAGCCGAATATCGCCGCGAGCTGCACGAACCCCGCGAGGCAGGAGGCGACTATCTTGCCGAGCATCATGCTCAGCGGCTTGGCGCTGGTCACCAGCATCTCCATGGCGCGGGAGCTTTTCTCCGCAGCCACGCCCGTCGCCACCATCTGACCGTAGAACATTATCACCATGTACAGGGCGAATATCATTATGTAGGTGTACCAATAGTTCTGCGTCTGGTCCTTGCCGAGGCTCTCGGTCTTGCTCTCTATCTGTACGGAGGCTATCTCGCCCGCCGTCTGCGGCGAGATGCCGGCGCGCACCATGGCGTCCAGCCGGTACAGCTCCTGCATGACGCCGCGCGCCATCTCGGTGTTCATGTCGTACATGGAAAGGTTGCCGATGTAGTAGGTGAAGGCGTTGGGCGCGGTGATGACGAAGGCGCACTCCGCCTCGCCGGAGGTTATCTGTCCGCGTATGACCTCCTCCGCCTCGCGGGTCTCCCGCACCTCATAGCCGGAGAACGCCGCGGAAAAAGCCTCCGTCACGCCCGCCATGCCGGACTCGTTCTTCACCAGCATCAGCGCGCCCGCCGGCGCCGCGCCCTCGTCCTCGCCGCGGCTCAGCGCCTCGCTTATGCGCGGGTAAAACATTACCGCCGCGAGTATCAGCACCATCGCCAGCGTCATGCCGACGAAAACCTTGTTTTTCAAAAAGCTTTTCAGCTCAAAGCTCAGTACCGTCCAAAACTGTTTCATTTCTGCTCCTCCGTTTCCCCCGCGTCGCCGGCGTGCTCGACAAAAATATCGCTCAGCGACGGCTCAAACACCTGTATTCCGTCTATGTCATAGCTCTCCGTGAGCCGCTGCATCACCGCGCGCTTGTCCTCGGCGGCGTCCAGCCGCAGCAGCACTCCGCCGTCCGCCATCGGCTCGGCGCGTCCCGCCATGTCGCGCAGCAGCCGCTCGCGCTCCTCGGTATGCACTGCCAGCCGGTCGCGGCGGTACTTGCGCTTGATATCGTGCAGATCGCCGTCCAGGACTACCCTGCCATCCTTCAGTATGGCGATGCTGTCGCAGAACTCCTCGATGTAGTTCATCTGATGACTTGAGAAGAGGACTATCTTCCCCTGCGATATCTGCTCGCGCACGATGTCCTTGAGCAGCATGGCGTTGACGGGGTCCAGCCCCGAAAACGGCTCGTCGAGTATGACGATCTGCGGCTCGTGCGCCAGCGCCGTCACCAGCTGGATTTTCTGCTGATTGCCCTTGGAGAGCGTGTCCAGTCTCTTGTTCCGATATTCGCTCATGCCCAGCCGCTCCAGCCACTTGTCCACGGCGCGCACCGCCTCGCGGCGGGGCATGCCCTTCAGCTCCGCAAAATAGGTGAGCTGGTCGATGATGAGCTTTTTCGGATACATGCCGCGCTCCTCCGGCAGATAGCCGAGCTGCACGCGGGCATAATCTATCGGCGCGCCGTCACACAGCACCTCGCCGCCGTCCGCCGGGAAAACGTCCATCAATATGCGGATGCTCGTGGTCTTGCCGGCGCCGTTGCGCCCCAGCAGCCCGAAGGCCTTGCCGCCCTCGGCGCGGAAGCTCACGCCCTCCAGCACGCGCTTTTCCCCGAAGGATTTTTCAATGCTTCTAAGCTCTAATACCATAAATGTTCCTCCATATCCTGCCTTTCTCTGCTGATTGTTGCCGGAGCGTCTGACCGCTTCCGGTGATTTGATTATATATCATGGTTACGCGATTGTCAATAGTAATTTTAAGATTTTTTATTATTTGTCAGAAAACCGCCTCCGCAAGCACGCCACAGCGCAATATTAAACAGACGCGGCTGCCGCGCCTGTTTTGGGCTTTTGCGCGAAGTCATTATAATAATACGCCGCGCAAAAAAAACAGGACGCAAAGCGAGCAAACGCCATGCTTTCGAAATTGCGACGCGGCGAGTCCCGCGGAGGACCAAGTGAGTGGCATCCTTCCGTCAGAGAATTTGCTTCGCAAAGACTTCCCCCTCGAGGGACGCCGAGGGAGTGAGTGCCGCGCCCCGCAAGCCCGCAGTCGGCATTGCCTCCGATTCATTCCCCGCAAAAGCCCAAGCAGCCGCTCACCACCGATATCTGTCCCGAATGCGCTTCAGCTTTATCCCGCAATGCACGATGAGATATACGTCAATGAGAAATATTGCGCCGAAAAGGCGCGTGAATATCCAGCCAAACGCGCCCAAGCGTCCGCTGACGGCGTTGAAAAGGTTCGGCAGCACGCAGCACAGGAATATAATTGCAATTGGCACAAGCCGCGTCCGCACGATGCTCGCCGCCATGTCCGCTCTGGAGGCGTTGTCGGAGAACAACTCGTCTTCGTCCGGCTCCATGGCGGCGTCCGTCGGCTTGCGGAAAAACAGCCAGCCCATGCTGCTCATGAAATACTCCCAGCCAAAGTCGCGCGCAAGCTGCAAATATTCGCCGCTCGGCTTGGCGTTTTTGAAATCCAGCCGATAAACGACGTCCTGCGGCTCGCACGCTTCAAAGACGTAAAAGCAGGGCGGCGTCAGCCCGACCAGCCTCCAGCCGCTTTGGTGCTGCTCCCTCAGCCACGCTTCCTCCTCCTCGTAGTCCGCGATGGTGAAGAAGCGAATGAATGTTTTACGCATCGCATCTCTCTCCTTTGCTGTTTTTGTAAAGCCGCTCGATCCGCCCGATCTCCGCGGCGAGTACCTCCCGCCCAAGCTCCGTGAGCTGATACAGCTTCCGCTTTTCCTCCTCGCGGTAAAAGCAGATCAAGCCGTCCGCTTCCATTTTGGACAGCGTTCCGTACATGGTCCCCGCGCCGATGACGACCGCTCCGCCCGTCAGCTCCTTTACCTGCCGGCTGACGCCGTAGCCGTGCTGCGGCGTTTGCAGGCAGAACAGGATATAAAAGCCGGACTCGGTCATGGGAACGTAAATTCGCCTGATTTTATCGTCCATGGCTCCTCCTTTGCTATCGCATTTCGATATATCGAGCTTCGATGGTTAGTATATCGAGTTTCGATATACTTGTCAAGCGTTTTGTAAAAAAACCGAGGCGCCTCTTTGCAATGCGCCCCGGCGTCAGGCAGGATCTGCTTTTGCTGTGCAGCGGGCACAGGAAGAATAAATTTGATAAGCGTCCCCTCAGGTTCACTCCCTTCACCGTCCCGCTCCGAGGAGAGCTGTCAAAGAGGAGCGCAGATCCGACGTGACTGAGGGCTTGCTCAACCAATTCGGATTTGACGCCCATCCTTTTTTCCGACCTCAGCATAACGCCGCCCCGCCCAAAAGTACAGGACACAAAGCAAGCAAACGCCCCGCTTTCGGCATTGTGGCACGGCGTGTGCGGAGCCGGCGCAGTCTGCCTGCGGCGCGCCCGCGCTTTTCCTCTCCTCTATCTGCTCATTTCTTTGCCTCCCGCTCGTATGATATCAAAATAATATCATAAAGATTTTATTTTGTAAACAGGAAAAAGGAAATTTTTGATAACTGCCCTTTTGGGCGCATTTGTTCGGGACGGCTATGCTCCCTGCGCAGCCGTCCTTGCATCGCCTCAGCTTTATCCCGCAGCGCACGAGCAGACAGGCGCAAAGAGAAATATCCCGCCATATCCCGCCTGTCCCCGCCGCAAAAAAAAAGAGACTTCCCTCGGAAGTCTCTCAGCGTGTCAAAAAACATTTTGACACGCTGACAGGCTATCAAAAAGGGACAGAATGCCGCGAACGCGACCTGTCGGCGTATGCAGATACGGTAAGGTCGCGTTCGTGGCATAGGTGAAAACCGCTGAAAAGACTTGCTTTTTGAAGAAAGCGGAATTCTGCGTAAAAATATGAGATATATATTTAAATTAAAAACCGTCTTTCTTATGTTCGTTTTCACCGTTCTGACCATTTTTTGACAGCCTGAGAGCCTTCCCTCGGAAGTCTCTCAGGGGTATGCCGCTTTTGCCCGGATTTTTCGCCCTCAAGCCTCCCGCGCAAACTCCACGCGGGCGACAAGATATTTATCCCTCTTTGACTTTACATACATTTTCGTGATCGGGCTGTAGCGAACGCCGGTCGTCGGATAGCCCTCCAGATAGCTCTTCTGGACGACGCGCGCGATCTTATCGCTCATGGGCGGGATTTCCTTTTCGGCGTTCTCCATGCTGAAGCTCATGGTGGTGGCGTTTTTGGTCAGCTTGATCTGCGTGTTGCCGCCTGAAACGCCCTTTTCGCTGACAAAATCGAATACGAAAAGCCCGCCCGGAAACCGCTCTGCCATATCGCGTATCAGCTCTGTCACCGCCTCATATGTCAAATAGTGCATGACTCCCGCGGCGAGGATCACAACGCCGTTTTCCTTTTCAAACGCCACCTCATCGAACCATGCGTGATCCGTTATATCACAAGCCGCGTTTTTCTCCAGCCTGCCCGTCGGGATATATTTTTCCCGGCAGGCGATCACGTCGGGAAAATCCACATTGAGCCAAGGGTTTGCTTCGTTCCCGATCTGTCTGCGCAGGCAGGATAAGCCCGCGCCGAGCTCGACTATCGCCGCCCGCGGGTGATCCTTCAGATATTCCCTGATCTCGCAGGCAAAATCATGCTGACGGACGGCGCCTGCCAGCGCCGCGCATTGCAGATTATACAGCATGGACGGAGGCTTTTTCTCCCCCATCTCCGCCAGAATACGCGTCGCGTCGCGGTCCGGCAGGATCTGCGGCAGCTTCTTCACGGCAATGGCGCGGCTCCATAGCGGAATGCAAAGCGTCCGCTCTACGCTGTCCTTTTTCAGCTCGCTCATGGTTTTTCCTCCTTTTCTCAGCCGCGCAGATGAGTCAGAAAACCCCGTCTGCCGCCCTCGTCCACCACCTTCATGGCGATGCGCGTATAGAGCTTGAGCTTCTTTTTCAACTGCCTGCGCGCCGCGCCGAAGAACGGGCGCTCCTCCGCCAGCGTCATGCCGACCTTTTCGGCAATGCTCCTGCCGCTGTCCGCTGAAAAATGCAGTGCCGCGCTGGTGTTGCCGGTCTTGCGGATATGCTCGTTGGCGTATTTGACCGCCTTATGCGTCATGGCGTCGAAGATGATCTCCACGCCGCCGAAAGCCTTCTTTGCCTCCTTCAGAAAGCCGATCACCCTCGGCTCCTCAAAATACTGGAACACACCGATCACGGTGATCAGCGTCGGCAGAGTCTTGTCGATGCCGTCCGCCCATGAAAAATCAAACATATCCCCGGCGATCAGTATCTCGTTTTCGCTTTCGCCGAGGACGCTTTTCCTTGCCGAAATGACCTCCGGCAGATCCATTTCGTAAAAGACCGCCTCCTTGGGGGGCTTGAGCCGGAAATACGACGTCTCCAGCCCGCAGCCGATATTGACGATATTGCAGCGCCCGTGTTTTTCGATAAAGGCTCGGAGCATTCGGTCTGTGTTGTAAAACCGGCACGCTCCCGCCATTTGAAAGTATTCGCTCGATTTGGAGGCGATCTCCTCGTAAGGCATCTCGCTTTTCAGCTCTACGGCTTTTTCGTCGTAGAAATACTCCGGAAAACGCTCCGATACATAGATCCTTGCCGTCAGAGGAATGTACAGCGTATCCGCCACGCCTTGGAACCTGCTCATATCTTGATTTCCTCCTTAAAAATATTTTTCGCTTTGCCCGCACGGCGCATTGGCTCACATCGAGCTAAGCATCCTTTTGAACCGCGCCCGCTCGGACTCCGGCGCATGCATCACATCGGAGCATAAGTCTATGATCTGCTCGACAAGCTCGGCCGCGTCGTCGCCGCCGCTCTCGGAATATTCACGGGTCAGCGCGCCGATCCCGCCGTTTAAAAAGGCTGCCGTCCGGCGGCTCTCCGCCCTTGTTCCGCTTGTCCAAGGGAGCGCAAAAATGATCTGTTCCCAGATCTCCGCACCCTTTTTTTCGATCTCGGCAAGCAAATAGGCGTTGAACATCTTGTTGTTCAGCGACTCCTCCGCGGCCTCGCGGGAAAATGTGCGGACGCGCATTGCGCGGATAAAAACCTGAAGTATGTCGGCTATCATCGCCAATGGCTCGCGCCGCTCGTCCCTTACACAGTCCTCAAGCGCCGCAATATACCTGTCTGTGTGCCCCTTAAGCACCGCCTGATAGATATCATCCTTGGACTTGAAATAATAATAAAAAACGCTCGGCGAGTTCACGGAGCCGCCCATGGCGTCCAAAATATCCCTGATCGACGTTCCGTTGTAGCCCTTGGAAAAAAACAAGGCGCCCGCCGTTTCAATAAATTGCGCCCGCCGCGCGTCCGTGCCCTTTTCCTTCTTCGCCATGCGCCCGCCTCCGTTCATAATAAATTTTATAGAACGATATTCTATGCCGTTATTATAGAATACCGTTCTATGCTTGTCAAGCATTTCCGCGCATAAAAAAGCACTGTCTCGAGGCAGCGCATTTTGTTATCATATGCAGCTCAGCTTCCGCTTGCCGCGGCGCCATTCTCCGCAAGGCTTGACGGCTGCGGCGCGTCGTGCTATACTGTCTCCGATTTCTGCGGGAGTGGTGAGATATGACGGAGCATGAACGGCTTTTGAAGCACGCCCTCGACATGGGCGCGGCGATGATACGAAACGGTGCGGAAACGCATCGGGTGGAGGACAGCCTTTATCGACTGTGCGAAAGCTGCGGCTTTTCGGACTGCAATATCTGGGTCATACCCAGCAATATCCAGGCGACGGTCATGACGCCGGACGGCGCCAGCCTGTCGCAGGTGCGGCATATCCGGCGCAGCGGCGTTGATTTCGGCAGACTGGACGCGCTGAACGCGCTCTGCCGCCGCGCCTGTGCCGATCGCCCTTGCGCAGACGAGCTGGAGCGGCAGCTCGCCGCCGTTTTGGGCGCTTCCGAGCCTTCGGCGTGGCGGGCATATCTCGGCGGCGCGCTGGCGGGCGCGGGCTTCGGCGTTTTCTTCAACTGTGACGCGCTGGACGCGCTGGCTGCCGCCGGAGTCTCGCTGCTGGTGACCTTTCTCAGCCGCCGCCTCAGCCGGCGGGAAACCAATCCGCTGGTGGTCAATTTTTTCATTTCCTTTTTGGCGGAGCTGCTGATTTTGCTCGGCGTCCGCATCGGGCTCGGACATCATGTGGGCTATATCGCGGCGGGTGTTGTAATGCTGCTTATAAGCGCGCTGGGCACGACCAACGGCGTGCGCGATCTGGTGCATCTGGACACGCTTTCCGGCGTGATGAACATCAGCCTTTCCCTCACCGGCGCCATCGGCATCGCGCTTGGCATCGCGCTGCCGCTGAAGCTGTTTTTGCGGCAAGGCGGCAACGAGATCATGGTGCTCAATCCCAATATTCCGCTGGAGCTTATCGCCTGTACCGTGGGCTGCGCAGGCTTCGCCCTGTGGTTTCGGGTCAAGGGCAGGCATATCGTCTGGTGCGCCCTCGGCGCGCTGCTGACATGGACGGTGTATCTGCTCAGCTTCCGCATTTACCCCAGCAATTTCGTCGCCTGTCTCGCCGGCGCTGTGGTCTGCGGGCTGTTTTCGCAGCTCATGGCGCGGCTGCATAAGGCTCCGGCGACCGTGTTTCAGACGGTGGCGGTGTTTCCGGTGATACCCGGAGCCGCGCTGTATTATACAATGTACGGGCTGGTGATGGCAGATCCGGCGCTGGCGTGGGACAAGGGGTTCGAGCTTGCGCTGAGCTGCTTCGGCATCGTGCTGGGCTTTATGCTGGCGGAGGTGCTGAGCCGCATACTGTGGCGGCAGTCCGCACCGCGCCGCCGCTGACGCCGCGCCCCGGCATTTGCCGGTGGGATTGATTAGGAGCGTCAGCGACGCGAGCGGGAGCGAGTCGCGCGCGTATGATTTGCGGGAATTCACTTCCCGCAAATCTATCCAATGCTACGGGGGTCCCCGTTTTCCCTGTTTTGGCTTCCCGTGTCTCTCTTGACCGTGAGTTTTCTGTGCTGTGGTTTAAGCATATAGTCAATATGTTATATTCCACAAAGCTTAACCGTATTTATTGTGCAAATTGATACTGTTAAACCGTAACAAAATATGCTATAATAACAATGAGGTGAAGAATATGCCGGTTTCAGAAATGCAGAAAAAAGCACGTAATAAATGGGACGCCGCCAACATGACTGTATTAGGCTGCAAAATACGCAAAGACAAAGCAGAACGCTTCAAGGCTGCATGTATGGAGGCCGGAACGACGGTCAACGCTGTATTTACTGCCGCAATGGATAGCTTTCTTGAGCAATCTCCCCGCGGAAATATTGACGTCGGCGTCATCAAATTAAAGGAGGTTTCAGCCAATGAGTAACAGAGAATTGTGCGAAAAGCTGCTGAGCAATGTGCCGGAATATAAAATCGGTTATGTGCTGGCATATCTGCAAGGGCTTACCGCCGACGAGGAGGCGGATGACGCTTTTTGCGCTCAGTTATATCAGGAATATATGAACGCTCCGGAGCGCGGAGAGTTTGTTTCCCTTGAGGACGCGCTGAAGGAGTGCAGGGTATCGCCCGATGAAATATGATATCCAAATTGACCGCCGCGCGCTGAAGTTTATCAGCAAACAGGATGAGGAGCAAAAGCGGCGGATATTTTCCGCCATCTCAAGACTTCCGGAGCAAGGAGACAGAAAGCGGCTTGCGGGATATACCGACCTGTTCCGCCTCCGTGTAGGAGAGTATCGGATAATTTATTCCGTGGACGGAGGGAAATTGACCGTTTATGTGATAGACGCCGGAAACAGGGGCGATATTTACAAACGCTATAAATGATGAAAAGAGGAGCTGATGACAGCCCCTCTTATTTTGCTCATTTTCGCGCCTTACAGCGTTTTTCTCATGATGCAAAAGCCATACGGCGCTTCTGCGCCGCGCCGGGAGTCCGGCGTCTGATTTGCGGGAATTCAAGTCCCGCAAATCTAATCAATTACTCAGGGTTCCCGTTTTGACCCAGCGAAGCGGTCAAAATGGGACAAGCGGCAGTTCTCATGATGCAAAAACCATACGGCGCTTCTGCGCCGCGCCGGAAGTCCGGCGTCTGATTTGCGGGAATTCACTTCCCGCAAATCTAACCAATGCCACGGGGGACCCCCGCGGGACTCGTCCCGTGGGGGAATCGCTGTTAGGCAGATTCGAACTGCCGAGTTGCGGC